>CALWYB010000009.1 GCA_944385665.1 uncultured Oscillospiraceae bacterium | reverse complement strand
GACCGCGTTGTTGTCAAGCTGGTAGAGGCCGAGGAGACCACCAAGGGCGGCATCATCCTCACCGGCGCCGCCAAGGAGAAGCCCGAAGTGGCTGAGGTTCTGGCTGTTGGCCCCGGCGGCATGGTGGACGGCAAGGAAGTCGTCATGAACGTGAAGGTGGGCGACAAGGTCATCACCAGCAAGTACGCCGGCACTCAGGTGAAGCTGGACGGCGACGAGGTCACCATCGTGCGTCAGAGCGACATTCTGGCCATTGTGGAGTAAACTCCACAACGGCAGATAGGAGATAGCAGATAGAAGATAGGAGTGAAGGAGTGCGCCGAAGGCGCACCAATCAAAAGATCGTCCGGCTCTGCCGGACACCATTACTCCTATCTCATTACTCCTAACTCATATCTCTGACTTATTTCCATCTTTTTAAAAATGCAATTTTCTCAAATATTGGAGGTAATGCGTTATGGCTAAGATTATTTGCTACGGCGAAGAGGCCCGCAAGGCTCTGGAGAAGGGCGTCAATCAGCTGGCCGACACCGTGAAGATCACCCTGGGCCCCAAGGGCCGCAATGTGGTGCTGGACAAGAAGTTCGGCGCTCCCCTGATCACCAACGACGGTGTGACCATCGCCAAGGAGATCGAGCTGCCCGACCCCTTTGAGAACATGGGCGCTCAGCTGGTGAAGGAAGTTTCCACCAAGACCAACGACGTGGCCGGCGACGGCACCACCACCGCCACCCTGCTGGCTCAGGCCATCATCCGCGAGGGCCTGAAGAACCTGGCCGCCGGTGCCAACCCCATGATCATGAAGAAGGGCATCGCCAAGGCCACCGCCACCGCCATTGAGGCCATCAAGGCCAACAGCCAGAAGGTCAACGGCTCTGCGGACATCGCCCGTGTCGGCGCTGTCTCCTCCGGCGACGAGACCATCGGCAAGCTGATTTCTGAGGCCATGGAGAAGGTGGGCCACGACGGCGTCATCACCATCGAGGAGTCCAAGACCGCTGAGACCTACTCCGAGGTCGTGGAAGGCATGCAGTTTGACCGGGGCTATATCACCCCCTATATGGTCACCGATACCGAGAAGATGGAGGCCAACCTGGATGACGCCCTCATCCTCATCACCGATAAGAAGATCTCCAACATTCAGGAGCTGCTGCCCCTGCTGGAGCAGGTTGTCCAGTCCGGCAAGAAGCTGCTGGTTATCGCCGAGGACGTAGAGGGCGACGCTCTGTCCACCCTGATTGTCAACCGTCTGCGCGGCACCCTGAATGTGGTTTGCGTCAAGGCCCCCGGCTTCGGCGACCGCCGCAAGGAGATGCTGCAGGATATCGCCATCCTGACCGGCGGCCAGGTCATCTCCTCTGACGTGGGTCTGGAGCTGAAGGAAGCTACTCTGGATCAGCTGGGCCAGGCCCGCCAGGTCAAGGTCACCAAGGAGAACACCACCATCGTCAACGGCGCCGGCAGCTCCGAGGAGATCAAGGCCCGCATCGGCCAGATCAAGAGCCAGATCGAGGTAACCACCTCCGACTACGACCGTGAGAAGCTGCAGGAGCGCCTGGCCAAGCTGGCCGGCGGCGTGGCTGTCATCAAGGTCGGCGCTGCCACTGAGGTGGAGATGAAGGAGAAGAAGCTGCGCATCGAGGACGCTCTGAACGCCACCCGCGCCGCTGTGGAAGAGGGCATTGTGGCCGGCGGCGGCACCGCTTACCTGAATGCCATCCCCGCCGTGGAGAAGCTGATGGGCGAGGTCGAGGGCGACGAGAAGACCGGCGTGCAGATCATTGCCCGGGCTCTGACCGCTCCCGTCAAGCAGATCGCTGCCAACGCCGGCATCGACGGCTCCGTGGTTCTGGAGAAGATCAAGGAGTCCGGCAAGACCGGCTACGGCTTCGACGCCTACAACGAGGTCTACTGCGACATGATCCCCGCCGGCATCGTGGACCCCACCAAGGTGAACCGCTCCGCTCTGGAGAACGCCGCCTCCATCGCCAGCACCCTGCTGACCACCGAGGCTCTGGTCGCCGACAAGCCCGAGCCCCCCGCACCTGCGGCTCCTGCTGCCCCTGACATGGGCGGCATGTATTAAGAAGCGCGAGGATAGGCGCACAGGGGAGATAACGACAGAGCGGATGCCGGCAAACCAAGAAGGCCAAGCGGCCTTCTGTTTGGCGGCGAAGACGACGGAGTTATCGACCCGGCCGCGCGCCCAATCCGCAGCGTGACAACAAAACATGCTGAAAGCCCACGGCCTACGAGGCCGTGGACTTTTTCTTCCCAATTGCAAAAAAGAGGACGCCTTCTCAGGCGTCCTCTTTTTTCTTCTCCAGTTTCATGGCCGGCCAGGACTGGGCGGTGATGACGCCCTCCAGGCCAGCCCGACGGGCCGCCCGGATATACTCCTTGGGATCTCCAGTGGTATAGAGCTCCACCGTACCCGGAGTGGTACGGCGGCTCATCTGCCGGGTCTCCTTCAGACAGCGCTCCAGCTCGCTTGCCATGCGCTGGGCCGGGTCCACCAGGTGCAGCTGGGGATACAGGCGGCGGATGTTGTCCTCCACCAGGGGATAGTGGGTGCAGGCCAGCAGGCAGCAATCCACCTGGTCCCGGTGGACCAGACCGTCCAGATTTTCCTTGAGTTCCGCGTCAATGGCCTGCTCGCTGGCTCCGTGCTCCACCAGATCGGCCAGGTGCTTGGCCCCGTGGCTAAACACCTGTTTGCCCGGAGCAAGCTGGGCGATGAGGGCGGGGTAACAGCCGGTGGAGGCGGTAAAGCAGGTGGAAATGACGCCGATGCGCTCCACCGGCAGCTGAGCCACCGACTCCGCCCCCGCCTGCACCACGCTGAGTACAGGGCAGTCCATCTCCCGGCGGTACTCGTCAATGAGGCAGGAGATGGTGTTGCAGGCGATCAGAAGAGCCTTGATCTTCCGCTGGCGCATAAAGGCCAGCATATACCGGGTCAGGGCCAGGATGTCCTTGGCGTCATGGTTTCCATAGGGGGTATTGGCGCCGTCCCCGAAATAGATGATATTCTCATGGGGCAGCTGCTTTTGTACCCGCCGGGCCACACTGAACCCGCCGATCCCGGAGTCAATGATCCCGATGGGATTATTCTGTTTGGCCATAGCATCACCCACTTTTCTTGATTGCGGTCACGTACGGAATATGATACACAGCTCTCCGGAAAAAAACAAGGGGAAACTTCTCCAAAAATCGCGGTTTCTTTAGGCTCCGCTCTCCATGCGGGTGACCTCTCCGGTGATGGTGTCCAGCAGATAGGTCCCGGTATCCGTGACAATCTGCCACACCGGGACCAGGGAGGAGGGACCGGGGGAATAGCTGCCCCCCACATAGCCCTGGGTAATGCTGTCGATGCGGCTGCACACATCGCCCATGGCGGTCAGACCGTGATAAAAGCGGATGAGGGCGGTGGGCACCTCCATGCTCTGGCGGCTCTCATCTGCCTGGGGCGTTCCGGTGAGCCGCCGGCCGCTGGTCATGGACACCAGGCTCCCTCCCCGGTAGGTCAAGGTCACCTGGCGGTCAAAGAGAGGAACGCCGTTCCAGACCTGCCGCAGAACCACCGTGGCGTCGCCGCCGGCATCGGTATCCCCCGTCACCGTTTGGATCTCCCCCTGGAACTGCAAGCGCTTCATAATCTCCACGGAGTAGTCCCGGATGTTCATGGTATCCAGGGGAAACGCCCCCTCCACAAACTCGCCCTGGAAAGCGCCGTCGGCGTGGAACTGAATATAGCCCTGCTGGTTGTGGTAGCGGTACACCTCGCCGCCCAGGCTGCGCTCCTCCACCTGGCTGCCCAGAAGAGCCTGGGCCAGCTCGGGCTCGCTCTCCCGGTCCCGCTCCACCTGTTGGGGCTGCAAAGACATCTCCTGGGGGATCACGCTCTCCGCCACCGAAACGCCGTTATTCTCCAGAAAGGAGATGGCCTCCTGCCGGGCCTGCCGCTGAGCCGACCGGGTCTGGAGATCCTGACGCATGACAAAGGAGAACAGCAGCAGGTTGGTTCCGGCCAGGATGATGAGAATGATGGTTTTGATTTTTGACCACTCCATGCCCTCACCCTCCTGTCTTCCACTGGCCCGCCGCCGCCCAGGAGGCGCTCACCTGCTGGATGCCCGTGTCCAGATATACCAGCAGCAGCTCCTCCCCCTGGTGTCCCTTGGCCTCCATGGCCGCCATGGCCTGACGCTGAGGCAGCACCACCGAGGTGGTCCCGCTGTCCGTATAGCTGCGCAGACACAGGGTGAAACTGACCACCCGGCCGCCGGACACCTGGAACCGGGCGGCATAGCCCTCGTCCCCCAGGCGCACCGGCACTCCATCCAGCAGGTAGCCGAATTCAATCTGCCAGCTCTCCTCCCCGTTCTCCTCCACCGACATCAGGTAGAGCCGGGCCTGACCGCACAGGTCGCCCAGGGTATCTACTGCCAGCTGGCGGCAGCGCTCCACCGCCCCGTAGACTCCCGAGCTGGTCACCAGATAGCGGCTGCCTCCATCGGCGGCGGTAAAGGTCACCGTACTGCCGTCGGCAGCCAGACGCAGGGTGTCATTGCCGTTGCGGATAACCTGTTCATTGGAGGTCACATAGGACACGCTGGAGTCGTCGGAGAAGTCCAGCGTCTGCCGGACCTGCTCTCGGATCTCTTCCTGCTCCAGGGGGTTGGAGGCCTGATAGATCTTGGGGGTCAGGTTCTCCCCCAGCAGCAGGGTGTAGGGTGCCAGACCGTCAAACTCCTCCTGCTCAAAGGCAAACTGGGCCCCGTTGTCCTTGACCCCGGCCACCGCCTCGCTCAGACGGCTGACGTCCACCATGGGACACACAGCCCGGTAGTAGGTCTCCTCTTGGCCGCAGTAATAGATAACCGCCTGGCCCTCCTGGGCAGTGAGCACCAGGCGGCGCACCGAACCGGTGAGCTGCCCATTTTCCACCGACAGCCAGCCCACCAGCACGGAGAACGGCAGGTTGTCCTGCCAGTCAAAGTAGATCCCCGGGGAAGTATTCAGCGCCTCCCGCCAGGACGTCTCATCCACCGCCGCCGGGGCTTCTGCACTGCTCAGGGCCTCCACCAGCAGGCTGTACATCTGCTGAAACAGAATATCCTGGGCCTCCTGGTCGTACTGCACCCCATAGCGCAGGCTCTCCTCCCCGCCCCGGAGTGTTACCGCCATGCGCAGGGGCTGGGCGGCCTGGATACGGCTCTCCTGGGTGGTCTGGCTGCCGCTCTGGGTGGTTCGGGTGGGCAGCAGGCTGTGGAGGGACACCGGTATCTGGGTGCGCACCGCCAGATAGACCGCCGAGCAGCTCAGGAGCACAATGAGCAGGGTCTTGACCCGCTCCACCATCCGTCTGTTCTTAAACATGGCTGGGTCCCTCGATCTTCAATTCCATGCGCACCGACAGGCCGGGGCCGTCCCGGTCCACCAGCTCCAGCACGCCCTCGTGGCGGTCCACGATCTCCTTGGCGATGGACAGGCCCAGGCCGGTGCCGCCGGACTGGCGGGAGCGGGCCTTGTCCACCCGGTAGAACCGCTCGAAGATCCGGGGCCGGTCTTTCTGGGGGATGCCGATGCCGTCGTCGTCCACCTGCATCCACACCCTGTCCCCCTCCCGTCCGGCGGAGATGAGGATGTGTCCCCCGTTGGGGGTGTACTTGATGGAGTTGGAGACAATGTTCATCATCACCTGGACCACCCGCTCCCGGTCGGCCACGATGCTGGGCAGATTGGGCTCCAGCTTCAGCTTGATCTTGTGGTCGTGGCGCTGGGCCTCCATGTACACGGCGTTGTAGAGATCCTGCACCGCCACATCAAAGGGGAAGCGCACCAAGTGCAGGTCGTCCTTGCCGGAATCGAACCGGGACAGGGTGAGCAGATCCTGGACGATGTGGGTCATGCGGTCGCTCTCGTTGAGGATGACTCCCAAAAATTTCTTCTCGGTGGCGGCGGGCAGCTCTCCCGCACTGTCCGAGAGGGTCTCGGCGTAGCTGCGGATGTTGGTAAGGGGGGTGCGCAGCTCGTGGGATACGTTGGCCACAAACTCCCGCTGCATCTCCTGGTTTTTCCGCTGCTGGGTCACGTCGTGGAGCACCACCAGCACGCCCCCCTGCCGGTCCCGGTCAAAGGGAGCCAGCAGCAGCTGCAAAAAGCGCTCCCCCTCCCGGCGCTCCTCCTCCAGGTAGTCGGGGGCCTGGAGAACGCTCTCCAGCGGAACAAGGTCGCCGAACAGCTCCCCGTAGGTGGCCTCGCCGGTGATGGACCGGCCCAGCATCTCCTCGGCCGCCGGGTTGGAGTGGATGACCGCCCCATCCCGGGAGAAGGCCACCACGCCGTCGGTCATGTGGAGGAACAGGGTGTCCAGCTTGTTGCGCTCGTTCTCCACCTGGGCCAGAGTGTCCCGCAGCTGGCCGGCCATGTCGTTGAAGGTGTCGGTGAGCACGCCGATCTCATCCCGGGAGGCCACCTGGATTTTGCGGGAAAAGTCCCCGTGGGCCACCCGGATAGCTCCCTCGGTGAGGCGCTGGATAGGAATGATCATGGTTTTGGACAGCAGGAAGGACAGGAGGATAGAGATGACCAGACCAAAGACCAGAGACTCCAGGATAAGGACAAACATCTGGCTGATGAGGCTGTTCACCGTGCTTTTGTTGTCCAGCACATAGATGACATAGGGGGAGCCGCCCCGCTCCAGGGTGACGGCCACGTCCATGTAGTCGGCGGCCATGTTGGGGCTGCTGGAGTCCTCCCCGGTGGCCAGGGCGTGGGTCAGGTTGGAGGAGTCATAGGACAGGTTCTTGCCCGCCTCGTCGTTGTTGCCGGCCAGGTACTCCCCCGTCTCCCCGTCCAGGATGAACAGGGTGCGGGAGTAGCCGTCCAGACCCAGCTCGCCGGAGTAGGCCTCCAGAATGGCCAGGATGGCCTGAGCGCCGTCCTCCTCCCCCGGGGTCTCAGTGGTCAGATCCCGGGTGAGGGACTCCCGGGAAAAGACGTCGGACATCTGGTTATAAAAGTCCTCCAGATAGAAGGCCATGACGGAGTTGATGAGAAAGGCCCCCACCACTGTCATCAGCGACAGGATGAGCAGCACCATGATCATCACCAGCTTCATGTGCAGGCTGCGCAGCACGGCACACTCCCCCCTTTTTCTTGCTCTTGAACTTGCCCGTTACTCCCCGGCAAACAGGTAGCCCATGCCCCGCTTCGTTACGATAAACTTGGGGGAGGCTGGATCGTCCTCGATTTTTTCCCGCAGGCGGCGCACCGCCACGTCCACGGCCCGCACGTCGCCCACATAGCCCTCGTAGTTCCACACGTGTTCCATCAGGGCCTCCCGGGAGAACACCTTTCCCGGCTGGGAGGCCAGATAGCAGATGAGGTCGTACTCCCGCTGGGTGAGCTCCAGGGGATTGCCGTCCTTGTAGACGGTGGCCTTCTCCAGGTCCACCGTCACCCGTCCCAGCTCCAGGCGGCGGCTGGGGTCAAGCTGGGCCGGATCGCCCTGGGCCGGGGCCATGGAGGAGCGGCGGATGTTGGCCTTCACCCGGGCCAGCAGCTCCCGCATGCCGAAGGGCTTGGTGATATAGTCGTCGGCCCCCAGCTCCAGGCCCAGCACCTTGTCGGCCTCCTCCTCCCGGGCGGTAAGCATGAGGATGGGCACCGCGCTGCCCGTCTCCCGGATACGGCGGCACACCTCAAAGCCGTCCATGCCGGGCAGCATCAGGTCCAGCAGCACCAGGTCTGGGTTCTGCTCCAGGGCCAGCTGCAAGCCGGTGTTGCCGTCGTAAGCCTCCAGGGTGTTGTATCCCTCCCGCTCCAGGTTAAAGGAGAGGATGTCCACGATATTCTGCTCGTCTTCTACAATGAGTACGGTCTTTCCCACGGTACCGCCCCCTCTCAAAGCCCCAGCAGCACCTTGGTTTTCAGCACCGTGGCCACTGTTTTGGCATCCTCGATGGTGCCGTCCATCACCTGTCCCAGCAGCTGCTGGAAGGGCATGGCGATGACATTCAGAAATTCATCCTCGTCCGGGTGGCTCTTCTTCCGGCTCAGACCCCGGGCCAGATACATATGGAGCCGTTCGGTGCAGAAGCCGGGGGAGGCCAGCAGGCAGCCCAGATAGGTGAGCTCCTCCGCCTCCAGGCCGGTCTCCTCGCTCAGCTCCCGTGCGGCGGCCACCCGGTGGTCCTCCGCCGGGTCCAGCTTGCCTGCGGGCAGCTCCAGCAGCACCTGGTGGAAGGGGTAGCGGTACTGCTGCACCAGGGTGACGTTGTTCTCCTCATCCAGGGCCAGGATGGCCACCCCGCCGGGGTGCTCCACCACCTCCCGCACCGCCGTCTTTCCGTCGGGCAGCCGGGCCTGGTCCACCTTTAATTTCACAATGATCCCGTCAAACAGGGTCTTGCTCTCTACCGTACGCTCGGTCAAATCCATGTGATTGCTTCCTCCCTTACGTATCGCCTCCCCGCCTGGGCGAGGGTACAGATGGTATTATTATAGCACCGTTCCTGTCCAGGGTAAAGCAAAAGCCGCCCGCGGACTCGCGGGCGGCTTTTGGAAATGATTTCCTGAAAGAATCAGCACAGCTTCATGATCCAGTCATGAGGATCGGCGGCGCGGCCCCACTGGATGTCGGTGAGGGCGTCGTACAGGCGCTGGGTGATCTCGCCGATCTGGTTGTTGGACACGGTGACCTTCTTGTCGCCCATGGCCAGCTCACCGATGGGGGAGACGACCGCGGCGGTGCCGGTGCCCCAGGCCTCTTCCAGAGTGCCGTTCTCAGCGGCCTCGAAGAGCTCCTCGGCGGAGATGCGGCGCTCCTCCACCTCGTAGCCCCAGTCCTTCAGCAGCTGGATGCAGGAGCGACGGGTGATGCCGTCCAGCACGGAGCCATTGAGGTCGGGGGTGAGGATCTTGCCGGCGATCTTGAACATCACGTTCATGGAGCCGACCTCCTCGATGTACTTGCGGTGCACGCCGTCCAGCCACAGCACCTGGCTGTAACCCTTGGCCTCAGCCCGGTCGCCGGCGCGCAGGGAAGCGGCGTAGTTGCCGCCGGTCTTGGCGGTACCGGTGCCGCCCTTGACGGCGCGGACGTCCTGGTCCTCCACGTAGATCTTCACGGGGTCCAGGCCCTCGGGATAGTAGGCGCCCACGGGGCAGACGATGACGATGTACTGGCAGTGGTGAGAGCTGTGCACGCCCAGAGCGGCGTCCAGGCCGATCATGAAGGGGCGAATGTACAGGGAGGTATCCTTGGCGGAGGGAACCCAATCCTGCTCCAGCTTGACCAGCTCGGTGATGCCGGCCAGAGCCAGCTCCTCGGGGATCTGGGGCAGGGACATACGCTCGGCGGAGTTGTTCATGCGGCGCACGTTGTCCCGGGGACGGAACAGCTGGATGGAGCCGTCGGCGGTGCGGTAGGCCTTCAGGCCCTCGAAGATCTCCTGAGCATAGTGGAGCACCTTGGCAGCGGGGTCAATGGCCAGAGGGCCATAGGGCACGATGCGGGGATCATGCCAGCCCTGGCCGGCGTCATAGTCCACGATGAACATATGATCGGTCATGGCCTTGCCGAACACCAGGGTGGAGGGGTCGGGCTTTTCCTTGAGAGTTTGGGCGCGGGTAATCTTGATCTCTTCCATATACATTAGCCTCCTAAGGTTCATTTTTAACAGGCTTTGGTTCACGTGACGTCATTCCGGCCGGTGGGGCCGCAGTAGGCGGGGACCACGCTTGTTTTCCTATTATACCAGCCTTCCCCGCCCCTTGCAATGGCTCTACTCCCCGGAAAAACGGATTTTTTTGTAAATTTCCTTTCGTTTCTTCCCTCCGGCTTAGGATGGCACGCCGTTTCTTCGCTGGTTTTTGTTGTAATTCCTTCGGCAATCTGATATAATTTATTTCTAATTTTGTAATTGTTCACGGAAGGGAGGTCTTCCCTCTTGAATCGGAAAATATCCAAGCTCCTTCAGCCCGGGGTGGAGATGTATTTTGTCATCCTCATTCTCTTCGCTCTGGCCTCCGCCCTGTTCTCTCTCCCCCTGGCGGTGCTGGAGGCAGTGGTGGTGCTGATCCTGGGGCTCTACACCCGCACCAGCGGCCATAAGCGGCGCCGGGAGATCACCAAGTACATTGAAAATATTACCGGCAACGTGGATGTGGCCACCAAAGATACCATGGTCAACTCCCCTCTGCCCATGGTCATTTTCCGCCCCGAGAGCGACGACATCATTTGGACCAACGACCGCTTTCTCCGCCTCACCGGCGACCGGGAGCATCTGTTTGACGCCAAGCTGTCCTCCGTGGTCCCCGGCTTTGACACCCGGTGGCTTCTGGAGGGCAAAAATGAGTGTCCCAACCACATCACCTTCTGCGGCCGGCGCTTCATCGTCTACGGCCACCTGGTGCGCACCGGCGACAAGGGCAGCGGCTTTCTGGCCACCACCTACTGGGTGGATGTCACCGAGCTGTGTGAGGTTCAGGACAAGTATCTGGCCACCCGGCCGGTGATGGCGGTGCTGCTGCTGGACAACTATGAGGATCTCATGAAGAACCTCACGGAAAATGAGCGCTCCGCCATCTACTCCGAGATCAACGCCCGCCTGGACGCCTGGGTGGCCAACACCCACGGCATGCTCCGCCGGGTGGAGCGGGACCGGTACTACTACATTTTTGAGGAACAATACCTGGCCCGGTTCATCGAGAAAAAATTTGACATTCTGGACACCATCCGCCAGGTCTCCAACCCCAGCGGCATTGCCGCCACCTTGTCTATCGGCGTGGGTAAGGACGGGGACTCCTTCCAGGAGCTGATGCAGTTTGCCAACCTGTCCATCGAGATGGCCCTGTCCCGGGGCGGCGACCAGGCGGTGGTCCGCAACCGGTTCACCTTTGAATTCTACGGCGGCCGCTCCAAGGAGACGGAGAAGCGCACCAAGGTAAAAAGCCGAGTTATGGCCAACGCCCTGTCCGCCCTGGTGGCCGACTCCTCCCAGGTGTTTATTATGGGCCACAAAGCCCCGGATAACGACTGTATGGGCGCCGCGGCCGGCGTGTGTGCCATCGCCCGGAAGAAGGGGGTCCACGCCCACATCATCCGGGAGTCCGGCTCTCCCCCCGCCAAAGTGCTGATGGACAAGCTGGGCCGCCTGGAGGAGTACCACGACTGCTTCCTCTCCCCCCAGGAGGCCCTCCTGCTGGCGGACAACCGCTCCCTGGTGGTGGTAGTGGACACCAACCGGCCCGAACAGGTCCAGTCTCTCGACCTGCTCCAGTCCTGCAACCGGGTGGCCGTCATCGACCACCACCGCCGGGCCGCCACCTACATCGAGGGCGCCGCCCTCAACTACCACGAGCCCTACGCCTCCTCGGCCAGCGAGCTGGTCACCGAGCTTTTGCAGTACATCGCCGACCCCACCGATCTGACCCGGGCGGAGGCGGAGGCCCTGCTGGCGGGCATCGTGCTGGACACCAAGAACTTTACCATGCGCACCGGCGGGCGCACCTTTGAGGCCGCCGCCTTCCTGCGCCGGGCCGGGGCCGACACCGCCGAGGTGAAAAAGCTCTTCCAGAACGATCTGGAGGGCACCATCGCCAAGTATGCCATCATTCAAAACGCCAAACTTTATAAGGAGAAGATCGCCATTGCCGTGGTGGACCACACCGTGGGCCGGGTGGTGGCCGCCCAGGCCGCCGACGAGCTTTTGAACATCATCGGCATCGACACCTCCTTTGTCCTCTACCCCGACGGCGAGCGGGTCATCATCTCCGCCCGCTCCATGGGGGACACCAACGTGCAGGTCATCCTGGAGAAGCTGGGGGGCGGCGGCAATGCCGCAGCCGCCGGCGGACAGATCGCCGGCAAATCCCTCACCCAGGTCTCCAGCGAGCTGCGCCGGGCCATTGACCAGTATCTGGAGGGCTGATCCCACTTATTTCAGCCAAATTCGGCTGATTTCCTATCCATTTCGTTTAAAATCAAGAAAGCGAGGAATGTTACCATGAAAGTGATTTTACAGCAGGACGTGAGAGGCCAGGGCAAGAAGGGCCAGCTGGTGGACGTGTCCGACGGCTACGCCCGCAATTTCCTGCTTCCCAAGAAGCTGGCGGTCATCGCCACCGCCGAGAACCTGAACACCATGAAGCAGCAGGAGAAGGCCCGCAAGGCCCAGCAGGCCGCCGAGAAGGCGGAGGCCGAGGCTCTCTCCAAGAAGCTGGAGGGTCTGATGGTGAAGATCCCCGCCAAGGCCGGCGAGGGCGGCCGTCTGTTCGGCGCCGTCACCGCCAAGGAGATCTCCGAGGCTCTCTCCGCCCAGTTCGGACTGAACATCGCCAAGACCAAGCTGGTGCTGGACGAGCCCATCAAGGCCTGCGGCGGCTACCAGATCAAGGCCAAGCTGGGCTATGAGATCGTGGGCACCGTCAATGTGATGGTGGTGGAGGCTTAATCGCCCCCCAAGCACCCAGAAACGGTACAATGAAGCGGATCAAAGGGGGATTGTGACATGGCGCTGGACGACGAACAACTGCTGCTGCGGCAGCTGCCCCACAGTGTGGAGGCGGAGCAGGCGGTGCTGGGCTCCATGCTCATCGACCCCCGGTGCGTCCCCGAGGTCATCGACCAGCTGCGCCCCGACGACTTCTATCTCAAGCAGAACCGGGACATTTACGAGACCATCTACTCCATGTTCAACTACTCCCTCACCATCGACCCGGTGACGGTGCTGGAGAACATGAAGCAAAACGGGGTCTACGACGAGAACAACTCCCGGGGGTATCTGCTCCAACTCATGGACACCACCCCCACCGCCGCCAATGTAAAGGAATACATCGGCATCATCAAGGACAAGACCCTGCTGCGCCGGGTGGCGGAGACGGCTGGTGAGCTCACCGCCCTCATCCAGCAGGGCACCGACACCGGCCAGGACGTGCTGGAGGCCGCCGAGCAGCGCATCTACGCCATCCGCCAGGGCCGGGCCTCCCGGGGGCTGACCCCCATCTCCTCGGTGCTGCTGGATGTATACGACCGTCTCACCGAGCTGGCCGAGAGCGAGAGCGCCATCCCCGGCCTGTCCACCGGCCTCACCGACCTGGACC
Organism: uncultured Oscillospiraceae bacterium; assembly: GCA_944385665.1. GTDB lineage: Bacteria > Bacillota > Clostridia > Oscillospirales > Oscillospiraceae > Lawsonibacter. The sequence goes on along the minus strand of CALWYB010000009.1, from coordinate 46,425 downwards.
GGGCCATCTCCGGCCTCAACAAATCCGACCTCATCCTCCTGGCCGCCCGTCCCGGTATGGGCAAGACCTCCATGGCGCTGAACATTCTCCTGGAGGCGGGGAAGAAGTCGGGAAAAAACGTGGCCTTTTTCTCGTTGGAAATGAGCCGGGAGCAGCTGGCTCTTCGTCTCATCTCCAGCGAGTGCTTTGTGGACAACAAAAAGCTGGTCACCGGCAAGCTCACCGAGGAGGACTGGGAGAAGGTGGCGGTGGCCGCTGACTCCCTCAACCGCTCCATGATCCTCATTGACGACGACTCCTCGGTCACGGTGGCCGACATCAACGCCAAGTGCCGCCGGGTGGACAACCTGGGGCTGGTCATCATCGACTACCTCCAGCTCATGCAGTCCGCCGGCGGGCGGCAGTATAATGGAGAAAACCGCCAGCAGGTGGTCTCCGACATCTCCCGGGCCCTGAAGATCATGGCCAAGGAGCTGAACGTCCCCGTTCTCTGCCTCAGCCAGCTCTCCCGTGCCAACGAGAGCCGCAGCGACAAGCGGCCCATGCTCTCCGACCTGCGTGAGTCGGGCGCCATCGAGCAGGACGCCGACATCGTCATGTTCCTCTACCGGGAGGGCTACTACGACAAGGACACCCCCAACCCCAACCTGGCCGAGTGCATCATCGCCAAAAACCGCCACGGCGAGACCCGCACCGTGGAATTGCAGTGGCTGCCCGAGTTTACCACCTTCGGCAACATGGAGTGGCAGCACGAGGAGTAAGCCCAACGCTTCCCGTTTGGAGGGACTATGAGCGACCGTATGGAACAACTGATCCGGGAATACCGCCTCATCCCCCCCGGCAGCACGGTGCTGTGCGCCGTGTCCGGAGGGGCAGACTCGGTGTACCTGCTCCACCGGCTCTACACCCTGCGGCGGGAGCTGGACTTCACCCTGGTGGCCGCCCACTACGACCACCGTCTCCGGGGAAATGAATCCACACAGGACGCCAAATTTGTGGAAGAATTTGTCCGGCTGTGCTGTCCCGCCGAGCGGCTCTACACCCCGGAGGGTCCCGGGAAAGAGCTGCCCGGGGTGAGACTTATCACCGGCGGCGGCGACGTGGCCGGGGAAGCGGCCCGGCTTCGCCAGGGGCTGGAGGAGACCGCCCGGCAGATGCGCTACGCCTTTCTCCAAACTGCCGCTCAAGAGGCGGGAGCCGACCGCATCGCCACTGCCCATAACGCCAGTGACAACGCCGAGACGGTGCTGCTCCACTTAGGCCGGGGCAGCGGGCTGCGGGGTCTGGCCGGGATGCCCCCCCAGCGGGGCAATCTCATCCGCCCCCTGCTCACCACCTCCCGGGAGGAGATCGAGAACTATCTCCGCTACCGGGGCCTCCCCTGGCGGGAAGACGTGAGCAACCGGGACGATGCCTACGCCCGCAACCGGCTGCGCCACCAGGTGCTGCCCGTGCTGGAGGACCTGTTCCCCGGGTTTCTCTCCCGCATCAGCCAGACCTGCGCCCATCTGCGCCAGGACGAGGACTACCTCTCCTCTCTGGCCGCCCAGGCCGTGGCCTGTGCCCGGCGGGAGGGGGAGGACTTGGTCCTCCCTGCCGCTGCCCTGGCCAATCAGCCGGAGAGCGTGGCCATCCGGGGCGCCCGGATGCTCATCGGCTCCATGACGGCAGGCAACGACAACTGCGCCGCCCCCCATCTGGAGGGGCTGCTGCACCTTTGCCGGGGGAGCGACCCCTCCGCCCGGCTGGACCTACCCGGCGGACTCACCGCCCGGCGGCGCTACGGAGAGCTGGTGCTCACCCGCTCCGCCCCCACTCCCCTCTCCCCAATGGCTATGAACCTGGCGGGAGAGACCCGGGCCGGAGACTGGATCGTCCGCTGTCTCCCCGCCGCCTACCAGGGGGAGCGGCAGACCGCTTTGGACTGCTGGCTGGCCCAGGACAAGCTGCCCATGCCCTCCCTGCGCCCCCGGCGCACAGGAGATGTGCTGGCCCCCCCGGGGCGGCACGAAAAAAGCGTGAAAAAATGGATGATCGACCAGAAGATCCCCGCCTGCTGCCGGGACGGCGTCCCTGTGGTGGACGGGGCGGGCAGGGCCGCGGCGGTAGCCATGCTGGGTCCTCACCGGGATTTTCTGCCCCAACCGGGCCAGCTGAGCTGGCACATCACCTTTGTACCCCCCGACTATCTGGCCCGCTGAGCGCCGGATTTCGCCCCCTTTCCCCAGGGGAATCTGCTACTCTACTGTATTGTGAGGAAGGAAGAAAACTATGTTAGAAAAAGACATCCAGGAAGTCCTGTTTTCCCAGCAGCAGCTGGCCGAGCGGGTAGACCAGATCGCCCAGGAGATCACCCGGGATTACGCCGGCAAGGAGATCGTGCTCATCAGCGTGCTCCGGGGCTCCTTTGTGTTCATGGCCGACCTGTGCCGCCGCATCGACCTGCCCTGCACCATCGACTTTATGTCCGTCTCCTCCTACGGGAAGGGCACCTCCTCCTCCGGCCAGGTGCAGATCACCAAGGACCTGTCCGGCGACATCTCCGGCAAGCACATCCTGGTGGTGGAGGACATCCTGGACTCGGGCAACACCCTGAGCTACCTGCTCAAGCTGCTGGAGCAGCGCGCCCCCGCCTCCATTCGCCTGTGCACCCTGCTGGACAAGCCGGAGCGCCGGGTGAAGCCCGTGGAGGTCCACTACTCCGGCTTCACCATCCCCGACGCCTTTGTGGTGGGCTACGGCCTGGACTACGCCGAGCACTACCGCAACCTGCCCTACATCGGCATTCTGAAACCCGAAGTCTACGGGGGCTGAGCCCCTTTGAAATTCGCAACGACGGCGGAATCCCATCGCTCCCGGGCGTCCCGGTTGGCGGATCGGCCGCCCCACCGCCGGAAAGGAAGTGAGTCCCTTGAAGCGTTTTAGTCCAAGGGATCTGGCCCTGTATCTGCTGCTTCTGCTGTTGACCATCTTCGCGGTGAACACCCTGCAGCAGATGAACCGGGCCGATGATCCCTCCTACAGCCAGGTCCGCACCCTGTTTGAGCAGGAAAAGGTGAAAAACTTTTCCGTCAAGGACAATGTGCTCACCATGACGGTGCGGGGAGAGGGCGACGAGACCTCTACCGTCACCTACGAGCTGTCCAACTTCTATGTCTTCTACAACGACCTGCATACCCTCATCGACCAGCAGCGCTCGGCGGGGATCATTGAGGACTACGACTACCCCTTGGGCGTGCAGGGCTCCTGGTGGTACCAGTATCTGCCCTACCTGCTGGTGATCCTGGTGATGGCGGGGCTGGCCTACATGCTGTTTCTGCGGCAGAGTGCCGCCAACGGCGGCGGAGGCGGCCCCGGCCCCAACCGCTTCGGCCACGCCCGCACCCGCACTCTGGCCGACCAGGGAAAGAAGGTCACCTTCAACGACGTGGCGGGGGCCGACGAGGAGAAGGAGGAGCTGCAGGAGATTGTGGAGTTTCTCCGGGACCCCCAGCGCTTTACCGCTCTGGGCGCCCGCATCCCCAAGGGCGTACTGCTGGTAGGCCCTCCGGGCACCGGCAAAACCCTCATCGCCAAGGCGGTGGCGGGGGAGGCCGGGGTCCACTTCCTGTCCATCTCCGGCTCCGATTTTGTGGAGCTGTATGTGGGCGTGGGCGCCAGCCGGGTCCGGGACCTGTTTGACCAGGCCAAGAAGGACGCCCCGGCCATCGTGTTCATCGATGAGATCGACGCGGTGGGCCGTCAGCGCGGCGCCGGTCTGGGCGGCGGCCACGACGAGCGGGAGCAGACCCTGAACCAGCTGCTGGTGGAGATGGACGGCTTTGCCAGCAACGAGGGCGTCATCGTCATGGCAGCCACCAACCGCCAGGACATTCTGGACCCCGCCCTGCTCCGTCCCGGCCGGTTTGACCGGCAGATCTATGTGGGCCTGCCCGACATCAAGGGCCGGGAGGAGATTCTGAAGGTCCACGCCCGGAAGAAGCCCCTGGCCGAGGACGTGTCCCTCAGCGACATCGCCAAGGCCACCGCCGGCTTTACCGGCGCCGATCTGGAGAACCTCCTCAACGAGGCGGCCCTGCTGGCCGCCCGGGGCGGACAGCGGTTCATCTCCATGGCCGACCTCCACGAGGCCATGATGAAGGTGATTGCCGGCCCGGAGAAGAAGAGCCGGGTGGTCACTCCCCACGCCAAGCGCCTCACCGCCTACCACGAGGCGGGCCACGCCGTGGTCATCCACGAGCTGGATACCCAGGACCCGGTGCACCAGATCACCATCATCCCCCGGGGCGGCGCGGGCGGCATGACCATCTCCCTGCCCCAGGAGGACCGCTCCTACCTGTCCCGCCGGGAGCTGGAGGAGCACATCGCCGTGTGTCTGGGCGGCCGGGTGGCCGAGCAGCTGGTGCTGGGAGACATCTCCACCGGCGCCTCCAGCGACATCCAGAAGGCCTCCTCCATCGCCCGGAACATGGTCACCAAGTACGGCATGAGCGAGAAGCTGGGCACCATTGCCTACACCAGCGAGAGCAACGAGGTGTTCATCGGCCGCACCATGGCCCAGTCCCGCAGCTACTCTGAGGAGATCGCCGGCCTCATCGACGAGGAGGTCAAGTCCATTGTGGACGCGGCCTACCAGCGCTGTGAGGACATTCTCTCCCGACACCGCAGCCAGCTGGAGCTCACCGCCCAGTATCTGCTGACCCACGAGGTGATGAGCGGCGAGACCTTCCAGAAGGTCTTTACCGACCCCGACGACGAGGTCTTTGAGGGCCTGACCCCCGCGGAATCCTGAAATAACGTGTAAAAAACGTCAGACCGGAATTTCTTCCGGTCTGACGTTTTTTCTTTATTCCGCGGAGGTATCCGCCGTACTGGTATCGGTCTCAGCGCCGCTGTCGGCATCGGAGTTCTCCTCCGTGTCGCTCTCCTCCACCGCCGTGAGATTGTCTGCGGTGAGGGAGAAGAAGGACCCGATCTGGTCGGTATCGATGAGGTAGATGACAGCATCGTCATCCAGCATGGCGTAGTAGCTCTCCCCGCCTTCCGCCAGAGCGCCCAGGGTGAGGGTCATGGTCTTCTCCTCATCCCCGTCGGTGTACACCACGGTGAGCACGCCGGTGGGAGTGTCCAGACCGCAGTCGGTGCGGGTCTGGGCCTGCTTGTGGTAGTCGTAGCAGCCGGAGAACTCCAGCTCAGACAGCTGGGCCATGAGGCTGATGAAGGTAGTGTTGTCGTCGGACACGGTCTGGCCGTCCACCGTCCAGACGGGGGTCTCCTCTTCACTGGAGTCGGAACTGGTGTCCGAGCTGGAATCGGCGCTGGAGTCGCTGTCGGAATCCCCGCTGGCGCTCTCCTCCTTGGTCAGGGTTAGGGTGTTGTCCCCGCTGGTCCAGGTGACAGAGACGATGTTGTCCTCGCTGAGGCTGGGGAACTGGGCCAGGGCGATGAGGTCGTCCACCTGGATATCCAGGGCCTCGGGCAGGGTGCTGGCAATGGTGTAGACGGTGTCGCCGCCCTCCACCTTGGCGTAGTAGTCGCCGCTGTCCACGGTGCTGCCGATGAGCAGCTCCACCTGGGTCCCGTCCTCTCCGGTGACGCTCACCTCCATAGAGGGAGCATCCAGGCCGTAGGAGGACAGGTCCTCCGGGTCGGAGATGGTACGCACTGCCGCCAGCGTCCCCGCCTGGCCGGCCAGATCGTCCAGGGCGTCCTGGTCGGCGGGGAAGTCGCTGTCGTCATCCCGGGTCCACCCGTCCTCCCCCTTGGCGAAGGAGTAGGTGCCGTACTGGTTGGTAAAGGTCAGGGCGGTGGGATTGCTGAGCTGGGTAACATAGACGGTGTCGTCCGTCTCGCTCTGGCCCTGGTTCCAGGCCCGCAGGCCGGTATAGCAGCCGCCGCACACTACGATGGCTGCCGCCAGGGCAATGAGAGTCTTTCCTTGTTTTGTCATAGCTTCCTCCGCTTCATCCAGAAGATAAAGCCGCACAGCAGGATGCCCACCGGCAGGATGATGAGGTAGGTGGTGCTCCACAGGCCGGGATTCTGGATGGTGTTGTAGGTGGTCTCCAGGCTCTTGGCGGGGATGGACATGGTGCTGGTATCGTCAAAGGTGGCGGTCAAAGCATTCATGAATAGGGTCTGGTTCACCAGGCTGGGGTTTTGAGAGATGATCTGGCCGTTGAGCAGGGACGAGCTGCCGAAGACGGTGAGCCGTCCGCCGTCGGAGCCGTCGGCCACCGCCCCCAGCACGTAGGTGCCCTGAGTCTGCTGGTCGTCCTCGGTCACCGCCAGGGCCTGGCTGGTGGTGGACAGGAAGGTGGTGATGGTCCAGTCCTCATCGGTGCCGGGGTCCAGGGCCTCAAAGCCCCGGGAGTTGGTCAGCAGGGTCAGAGAGCTGCTGTCACAGCCGTCGGTGACGGGGCTGTACGTGGACAGCACGCCGCAGATGGCGAAGGCGGAGCCCAGCTGGGGGTAGTAGCTGCCCGGGTCGGCGATGTAGCCGCTGACCAGCTTCAGCCCCCGGCCCTCCAGCAGGGCCTCCCAGTTGGGCAGGGAGGTGAGGGTGTCGCCGGGCAGGAAGACCATGTGGCCGCCGCCGGCCAGGTAGTCCTCCAGCAGGGTGCGCTCACTCTCGGACAGGTCGGTGGAGGGGCCGTTGACCACCAGCACGTCGCAGTCCTCCGGCACGCCCCCCTCCAGAGCGGGGCTGACGCTCTCCAGGTTCAGGTTGGCCTTTTCAATGGCGGAGGTGATGGGGTCGGACAGGTCCTCCTCCCCGTGGCCGGTGACGGTATAGACCGTGTGGTTGGCGTCACTGGTGACATAGTCCACCGCGGAGGTGAGCTGACCCTCCGCGTCAAAGCTGCTCTCCGTCATGGAGAAGTAGCTGGTGTAGGAGGTGGTGATGATGTCGGAGAAGGGGATGTCCCGGGACTTGCCGGTATCCTCACACAGCACCACCACGCTGTCGCTGTCGGCGTCATACTGGCTGGCCGCCTGGGGATGGGCCACCGGGTCCACATAGCTCAGGGACAGGTGGGAGGACAGGGCCACATACCGGTCCAGAAACTTCTCAATCCGGGCGTCGGTGGTGCCGTCCTCTGCCAGCACCACGATCTGCACGTCCTGACTGAGGCCCGAGAGGAAGTCTTTGGAGGTGTCGGTGATCTCATAGAGGCTGTTGTCCGTGAGGTCAAATTCCTTCCAGTTGGAGGGCAGCTGGCCCACCATCAGGTTGAGCAGGATGACCTCCGCCAGCACGCCGGCGGTGACCCCTGCCAGATAGCCCCCCTGGCGCAGGGAGCGGGAAATCTTTGCTTTGTTCTTCATGGTTTCCACCTCCCGTCAAGACCAGCGGCGCTTTTGCAGCCCCTGGATGGTGAGGAACAAAAACAGGCCCGTCAGCGACAGGTAGAGCACCACGCCGCCCAGGTCGAACACGCTGTACTGCACAAAGTTATAGAAGGTCTGGGTGAAGGAGAAGGCAGACAGCAGGTCTCCCAGGGCGGAGGGCAGAAAGCCGGTGAGGTCGTCCCACAGGTACAGGATGAGCAGCACGGCAAAGGTGCTCACCGCGGCGATGATCTGGCTCTCGGTGAGGGAGGAGAGGAACATGCCGATGGCCAAAAACACGCAGCCCATGAGGAAAAAGGCAAACAGGGCGGCGTAGTCGGAGAGCAGCCGGGCCTCCCCGTTCATAGCGATGATAAGGGGACAGAAGGCTATCAGGGCCACCGGGATGAGCAGCACGGTGACCATGGCCAGATACTTGCCCAGCACGATCCCGGTGAGGGTGACGGGGGAGGTGAGCAGCAGCTGGTCGGTGCGGCTGTGGCGCTCCTCCGCCATGGACTTCATGGTGAGAATGGGGATGGTGATGAGCAGGATGCTCATCAGGCTGTACAGGGTGTAAGAAAACTGGGGCAGGCCGTTATAGAGGTTGTAGGCCATAAAATAGATGCCGGTAAAGAAGATCAGCACCGCCACAAAGACATAGCCGATCATGGAATTGAAATAGGAGCTCAGCTCCCGCTTATAGATGGCTGTCATGGCTGTTCCTCCTCTTCCTCAGGCTGAGGCTCATCTAGCTGGACCTGGATGTCCTCCCCCAGCTTGACCTGGTCGGCCTGGCTCAGCCGGGCCCGGTCTTTCCCGCCGCGCTTGGTGGGTTTTTCCTTGGCGGGCTCCCGCTCCACGTCGTCGGAGGTAAGCTTTAGGAAGATGTCCTCCAGGGTCAGGGTGTCCCGGCGCAGCTCCAGCAGGGGCAGCCCCGCCTGGGCACAGGTCTGGAACACCGCCTCCCGCAGGTCGGTCTCCGGGGCGCTCTCCAGGCGGAAGGCGCAGCAGCCGTCCTCGGTACAGTCGTGCCGGGTGAGGGCGGTGATGCCGGAGAGCAGGGCCAGCTGGGAGCGCACCAGCTCCCCCTCCCCCCGGACCACGACCTCCAGGGCGGGGTTGCCCGACAGGGAGCGCTCCAGCTCGGCGGGCTCCCCGGCGGCCACCTTCTTGCCGTGGTGAATGATGAGGAGATGGTCGCACACCTCCTGCACCTCGGAGAGAATATGGGAGCTGAGGATGACGGTGTGCTCCCGGGCCAGCTGCCGGATGAGGGTGCGCATCTCCAAAATCTGCTTGGGGTCCAGGCCCACGGTGGGCTCATCCAGAATGAGCACCTTGGGGAAGCCCAGCAGCGCCTGGGCCAGGCCCACCCGCTGGCGGTAGCCCTTGGACAGGTTGCGAATGAGGCGGCCCAGCACCTGGTCCACCCCGGTCATCCCGGCTACCCGGTCGATTTGGGCGTCCCGCTCCTTTTTCGGCACCTTTTTCAGCTGGGCGGCGAAGCGTAAATACTCGTCCACCGTCATATCCATGTAGAGGGGAGGCAGCTCGGGCAGATAGCCGATCTGCTGCTTGGCCTTCTCCGGCTCCTTGGTCACGCTGACCCCATCCACCAGGATCTCCCCGGAGGTGGGGCCCAGATAGCCGGTCATCAGGTTCATGGTGGTGGACTTGCCCGCCCCGTTGGGACCCAGAAAACCAAAAATCTGGCCGTCGGGTACGGTAAAGCTGAGGTGATCCACCGCCAGGCGATTTCCGTACTGTTTGACCAGATCACGTACTTCGATCAAAACACAGACCTCCTTGCTGCTTGTTGAGTCGCAACCATGTTACCCCACGGACCTGAAGTTTTCCTGAAAGAGTGGTAAACATTTTGTGAAAGCACCTGGAAGTACCGGAAGAAACTGGCCTTGTCTCCCCAGAAGCGGCAAGGTATAATGGATCCAAAGGAGGAATGTCCCATGTCCGGCAAACCACTGGTTTCCCTCTTCCTCAGCGGCCTTCTGCTGCTCTCCCTCACCGCCTGCGGCCCAAAGGAGGAGCCTACCCCGGAGGCCTCCTCCGCCCCCGCCGACGTGTCGGTGCTGGCTCCGACAGAGCCCGACCCGGAGCCTGTCCTCCCCTATGTCAATCCCCTCACCGGGGAGGGCTGTGAGCAGGACATCGGGAAAAACCGGCCGGTGGCCATCATGCTCAACAACCTGAAAAAATCCCTGCCTCAGCTGGGGGTGTCCCAGGCGGACATCATCTATGAGGCTCTGGCCGAGGGGGGCATCACCCGGATGCTGGGGGTATTTCAGTCGGTGGACGGCGTGGGTGACATCGGCTCGGTGCGCTCCGCCCGGGACTACTACGTCTCCCTGGCCCTGGGCCACGACGCCATCTTCCTCCACGCGGGAGGCAGCCCGGGAGCCTACACCGCCATTGAAAATTGGGGCGTGAGCGCCTTCGACTGCGTCAACGGCCCCTACGAGGGCACCCTGTTCTGGCGGGACCAGCAGCGGCGGAAGAGCATGGGGCTGGAGCACAGCGTGCTCACCTCGGGGGAGACTATCCAGAAGCTGCTCCCCTCCTACTCCTGGCTGCGGCTGGAGCACAAGGAGGGCTACACCTACCCCCAGGCCTTCCTGGAGGAGGGCCAGAAGGCCCAGGGGGACAGCGCCCAGCAGGTGACCATCACCTTCTCCACCTATAAGACCGGCGTGTTTACTTACGACCCGGACAGCGGGCTCTACCTGGTGTCGGAATACGGCCAGCCCTACGTGGACGGCAACACCGGGGAGCAGGTGGGGGTGAAAAATGTCCTGGTGCTGCGCACCAGCGTGTCCAATCTGGAGGGAGATGACGCCGGGCGGCAGGCCATCCGCACCACCGGCACCGGGGAGGGGCTGTTCTTCTGCGACGGGACCGTGCAGGCCATCACCTGGTCCAAGGAGAAAAACTTCTCTCCCCTCACCTATTACACCGCCGACGGCCAGCCCCTTAAGCTGGGCGTGGGCAAGAGCTACGTGAATCTGGTGGGCAAATCCACCCCCGTGGAGGTGTCTTAACCATGGACTTTTATTCCTTTTCCACCCCCTTCGGCCCCATGGCTCTGGCCGGGGAAGCCGGGGCCATCACCCATCTGTATCTCCCCGGCCGTCCTACCCCCCGGCTGGTCTCCCATCCCACGCCCCTGCTGCTGGAGGGGGAACGGCAGCTGCTGGAGTACCTCAGCGGCCAGCGGAAAACCTTTGACCTGCCCCTGAATCCCCAGGGCACCCCCTTTCAAAAGCGGGTATGGCAGGCCCTGGAGGCCATCCCATGGGGCGAGACCCGGACCTACCGGGACATCGCCCAGGCGGTAGACAGCCCCCGGGGCTTCCGGGCGGTGGGCATGGCCAACCACCATAACCCCATCCCCATCTTTATTCCCTGCCACCGGGTGGTGGGGGCCGACGGCTCCCTCACCGGCTACGCCGGGGGGCTGGAGCTCAAGCAGGCCCTGTTGGCCCTGGAGGGACACACATTCTGACAAAAATCCCGGCGGGAGAAATTCGTTCTCCCGCCGGGATTTTTTCTTGACAAACAGGGTGGTTAGTGATATGGTTAATTACACAAGTAATGAACCAACGAACAAGGAGGCGATCTCATGCGGGGTGCGCTGGGCGACCAGGCCCTGATCTATCTGCAAATTGCCCGCATGCTGGAGGACGACATCCTCCGGGGAGTCTACCGGGAGGAGGAGCAGGTGCCCTCCACCAACGAGCTCTCCCGCTGCTACAACATCAACCCCGCCACCGCCGCCAAGGGCATCAACCTCCTGGTGGCCGACGGAATTCTGTACAAGCGCCGGGGCATCGGCATGTTTGTCTCTCCGGGAGGGGTGGAAAAAGTGCGGGAAAAGCGGAAAGCGGCATTTTGCCAGGGCTATATCCAGCCCATGATCGAAGAAGGACGCTCCCTGGGTCTCACCGGGGAAGAGCTGCTGACGATGGTGCGCAAGGCCATCGGGGAAGGAGAACCATCATGAACACAGGCGTATTATCCGCCAAAGGCGTGTGCAAATCCTATGGCAACAACCAGGTCCTCCAGGACCTGGACCTGGACATCCAGCCGGGCAAGATCTACGGCCTCATCGGCCGCAACGGGGCGGGCAAAACCACTCTGCTGTCCATCCTCACCGCCCAGAACACCAAGGACAGCGGCGAGGTGACCTACAACGGCAAGCCGGTGTGGGAAAACCAGGACGCCCTGAGCCACATCTGCTTCTCCCGGGAGCTCCAGCCCACCCTCTTTACCGGCCCCAACAACATGAAAATCAAATACTACCTGAACACCGCCTCCATCTTCTACCCCAACTGGGACCAGGAGTACGCCCAGCGGCTGCTCCAGGAGTTCAAGCTCAACCCCAAAAAGAAGATCTCCCAGCTCTCCAAGGGGCAGATGTCCATGGTGACCATCCTCCTGGCTCTGGCCAGCGGGTCGGACATCACCATCCTGGACGAGCCGGCGGCGGGGCTGGACGTAGTGATGCGGGAGCGGTTCTACCAGCTGCTGCTGGAGGACTACGCCAAAACGGGCCGCACCTTCATCGTCTCCACCCACATCATTGAGGAGGCCGCCTCTGTCTTTGAGCGGGTCATGATCCTGGATGAGGGGAAGATCATCGAAAACGCCGAGACCGACGAGTTGGTGGATCAGTTCCGCTACATCTCCGGCCACCAGGAGGAGGTGGACCGGGCCTGCCAGGGGCTGGAGGTGCTCTCCAGCCGGGAGACCGGCCGCCACAAGAGCTGCGCCGTCCGGGGCGGGGCGACCCAGCTGGCCCAGGCGGAGCAGTTCGACGTGGACGTGGCCCCCATGAACCTGCAAAATGTGTTTGTAGCCCTGTGCGGCCACGGGGACGAGGGATAAGGAGGGGAGACTCCCATGAAAAAGTGTCTGCAATTCTTCTGGCCCTACCTCTGGCCCAATGTGTCCGCCATGGTGGTCTTTGAGGCGGTTGTGGTGCTGCTGGCGGTGGTCTCCGGGGTGCCCCAGGGAAACGACGGCCTCTTTGCCACCTACTTCTATGCCATGCCTCTGCTGATTTTGCTGTTTCTCTTTATGTACAGTGTCTCTCTCTCCACCGCATGCCTCCACCTGGCGGTATCCATGGGCTCCACCCGGCAGTTTTACTTCTGGTGCATGCAATTTATGCTGGTGGTGTACGCCCTGGTGGGCTGGGGACTGACCCTGCTGCTGCCTCTCATCCCTCAGATGGGCAACTGGGCTTCCAATGAGCGGCTCCAGATTCTCCTGCTGGTCACCGGCCGGTATGGCCTCCTCTATCCCCTTTTGTGTCTGGCCATTCTGGTGGTAGGCGGTCTGGACGGGCTGCTGATGGCCCGCTCCAAGGCCCTGGGCATCTTCGTGATGTTTCTGGCCATGCTGGTGGGCATTGTGGGCGTGGCGGTACTGGCTCTGGCGGGAACGGGACTGTTTGACCTGGGCTTTACGCCCCTGTTCCTGCCCATCACGGTGGTCGTTTTGCTGGCCGTGTTTCTGGCAGGGGAATTTCTCCTGTGGCGGTCCATCCGCCGGTATGTTGTGAGGTGAATGGGAATGTACGTGAAATTACTGCGCAGCTGCTGGGACGATTTCGCCGTGTGCGCCGGGGTGCTGGCCGGCTTCTTCCTGGGAGCCCACATCATTACAGCGGTAGTACTGGCCTTCTTCTCTGACGGTACCTCCCTGATGCTCTCCGGCACGCTCCTGCCCATTATCAGCGCCTTTCTCGTCGTCATCTATTCCATCAGCTACTCCGGTTTTCAGTTCTCCCATCTGGTGCGCTTCGGCTGCACCCGCCGCCGGGCGCTGGCCCTGACCCTGGGGCTGGAGGGGACCGCCTCCCTTTTCTGCATGGTCCTGTCCGCCCTGCTTACCGGCCTGGAGCGGCTGGCCGCCCCGGCGCTGTGGCAGGCGATTACCGGCAGTGACGGCGTCTATTATGGCGTGGATGGATGGGTCTCTCTGAACGACACCTCCCCCAACGCCCTGTTTGTGGAGGTTTTCTCCCTGCCCCTGTGGGGCTGGTTTGCCATCGCCATCGGGACGGTGGCGGCGGGCACTCTGTGCGGCACCATCCTCCAGCGCTTCGGCAAAAAGGGGATGTGGGTGCTGTGGGCCCTGTGGATGGCGGTGTGCTTTGCCCCCCAGATTCTGGATTCTTACCTGGAATTTTTGCCCGATCTGACGATCGTGGGCAGCGCAGGCGGGGTAGCTCTCCTTCTGGCCCTGGTGTGGGCGATCTGGTATCTGCTCCGGGCTCCCGTGCCCCAGTGACCCCTCCCCTCTTCCCGGCATAGAATAGCCGGGAAGGAGGGAACGCCATGGGCGCCTTTGTTCGCAGGCTTCTGGCCCAGCTGCTGGACGTAAAAAGCCTGGTCACCCTGATGCTCACCGGCGTGTTTGGCCACATGACCGCCAACGGCTTGGTGGATGCCCAGAGTTTTCTGACCATTTTTTCCGTGGTCATCGCCTTTTACTTCGGAACTCAGACCCGGCTCCCCGACTCGGGAGACTCGGGCACCTAGCAAAAACCGGCCCGTCTCCAGATTGAGACGGGCCGGTTTTCTTATAGCTGATTGTAGGTCTCTTTGGCGTTTTCACTGATGCGGGTGAGCATGGCGTTGAGCACCTGGACCTCCTCGGGGGTAAAGCCCTCTTTCAGGGTCTGGAAAAAGGCCCGCTGCTGGGCCTGGCCGTCCTGGACCGCGGGGGCGGCGTCGGGGAGCAGCACCAGGTGAATAAGCTTTTTGTTGTCGGGGCGGCGCAGGCGCTGGAGATAGTTGCGCTGCACCAGGCCCTCCACCGCCGCGGAGACATGGGACTTGGTCAGACGGCGGATCTCCACAATGTCCTTGGCCGTGTCCTGTTGGGGGTGGTGAGAGAGAAAGAGCAGCACATCCAGCTCGATCTGGGTGAGCTGATATTGTTCCAGCACAGGGACCTGCATTTTATGGTAGAGCAGCTCCAGCGTGCGCATATGGGCAAAAAAGTCCCAGGCCATAACGCCAAAACCTCCTTTTCCGGGGTACTACGAATATAGCAGTCCCCTCCCGCATTGTCAAGACACCTCGGGGAAATTCTTCCCGGCCCCCCGGTCAGCTCTCCTGCCTCAGCTGCTCCACCACCTGGGCGGAAATGACCACCTCCGGGTTTCCGTAGGAGGCGGGCAGCACGCTGGCCTCATCAAAGACCAGCACCAGACTGCCGTCCTCCCCCCAGTAGAAGCTCTGTTCCGGGTCGATGGCGGAAAAGTCCTGGAAGAAGTCCGGCTCCCCCTCCAGCTGCTCCCGCACCTGCCCGGACAGCACCGTCACGTAGTCGCTGTCCTCCGGAAACAGGTCGGACAGAGTGGCCTGCCAGCCGGTATCCTTGTCCATGTGGTAGTAGCGCAGGATCTGATTGCCGCTGCCCTGGGCCTGGACGGCGCACACCCGCAGGGTGAACCAGTGGTCGTTGTCGGTGACCACGTCGTAGGACACGCTCAGGTCCTGATAGCCCCCGGTCTGGGCCAGCAGGTCCGCGTCCTCATAAAACTGGTCCAGCAGACTCTGGATGTTGGCCTGAACCTCCTGGTTCACCTGCTGGCCCGCTGTGCCCGCCCCCTCCACCTGGGGCACCGACACGTGGGCGGTGCTGTGGCCGTCGTCATAGAAGTAGTTGCGCAGGGTAATGACCCGCACCAGGCTGCCCAGTACCGGCACCTGCTCCAGGGCACTGGCCGCCGAGACGGACACGTTGGGCAGGGCCACAAACAGGGTGACCACAGCCGCCGCCGACCAGGCCTTCCAGGCTCCCCGCCTGCGGTGCCGTCCGCTTCGGGCCGTTTCGTCCTCCTCCAGTCCGTCGCAGGCTGCCTGGACCCGGCGTCGGAAGCTCTCAGGCACCGGAGAGGGCTCCTGCCTGGCTCGCTGTCTCAGTTGTTCGTCGAAATGGTTCATGGCGATCCCTCAATCCTCGTTCAAAATCGTCCGCAGGCGCGCCCGTCCCCGGCTCAGCCGCAGTTTCACCGCCCCCTGGGAGATGTGCAAGATCTGGGCGATTTGAGCCACCGTACAGTCCTCGTAGTAAAACAGGGTCACCGCCGTGCGCAGGGACTCCGGCAGGGCCAGTACCGCCTGCCACAGGGAGATGGACTCGGTGGGGTCGGCGTTGGGGGCCTCCAGCACCCCCTCCACCTGGCTCAGGTCAATGACCTTCTTCTGCTTGCGGCAGGTCTCATAGCAGGTGTTGACCACGATGCGCAGCAGCCAGGGCTTGAAGCGCTGGGGGTCCCGCAGGTCTCCCCGGTGGGCAAAGGCGGCGCAGATGGCCTCCTGCACCGCGTCCTCCACATCCTCCGGACGGTTCAGGATGGAACGGGCGGCGCGGTACATGGCGTTCTGGTGCTCTAAGATCAGCGTGCAGAAGGTTTCCTTGTCCATGAGCTGGGTGGCCATAGTTGGGGACGGGCTCCTTTCTCTTGGCTTGGGGTGATCCAGCTGATCACCTCTTAAGACGGTACGGCGAGGAAAAAGGTTACAAATTGGAATCAATTTTTCACCGGGAAAGGTCTGCGGCAATTCCCGCTTTTCTTTTCCCGGCGAATGTTGTATCATATGTCCTAAGGATACCATCCCGCCGTCCGGCAATCTACCACAGGACGGTTACATCTTCACGAGAGCGAGGTCCTAGCGATGGATACTGTCAATGCCCACAGCAAGCTTATTCTGGCCGTGGTCCAGGAGGACGATTACGACACCACCGTCAGCCAGCTGAACAAAAACGGCTTCTTTGTCACTATGCTCAGCTCCACCGGCGGCTTCTGGAAGAAAAAGAACATCACCATTATGCTGGGCGTGCCCGCCGACCAGCTGGACCGGGCCCTGGAGATCTTAAAGCAGTGCGCCGGCAAGCGCAAGCAGACCATCTACTCCAACGTGGCCATGCCCACCGGCAACCAGTATGCCGCCGCCATGCCCTCAGTGCCTGTCAATGTGGAGCTGGGCGGCGTGACCGTGTTTGTGATGGACCTGGAGAAGCTGGAAAAATTTTAAGAAAATCCGGCCTCTTCGACACAGTTTGTCTTGACTAATCCCCCAAAACCGTGATACCATCCCCCTACACATAAGGGAGTAGTCGGCGCGGGGTTCCCGCGTAGCAAGGTCAACATACTGGGGGTTCGGACCCTCTGGCTTTGTTTTACATGACGAGACTTATCCGTGAGAGCGGATAAGTCTCGTTTTTTTGCCGGCGGAGAGGAGTTTTTATGAGTATTTGGGAGCTGTTTCTCATTGCGGTGGGGCTGTCCATGGACGCCTTTGCCGTGTCGGTGTGCAAGGGGCTGTCGGCGGGGCGGGTGCGTGTGGGCCATGCCCTCACCGCCGGAATCTGGTTTGGCGGCTTTCAGGCCCTGATGCCCTTTCTGGGGTGGCTGCTGGGCTCCCGGTTCCAGAGCTTCATCACCAGCATCGACCACTGGATCGCCTTTGTGCTGCTGGGCCTCATCGGCGCCAACATGGTGCGGGAGTCCCGCAGTCAGGAGGAGGAAGAGGTGGGGGCATCCTTCTCCCCCAAGGCCATGCTGCCCCTGGCGGTGGCCACCAGCATCGACGCCCTCACCGTGGGCATCACCTTCGCCTTTCTCCAGGTCAACATCTACTGGGCCATCGCCCTCATTGGCGTGACCACCTTCGTGCTCTCCGCCATCGGGGTAAAGGCGGGCGGCATCGTGGGTGAGCGGGGCAAGTCCCGGGCCGAGCTGGCCGGAGGCATTGTCCTGATCCTCATGGGCTGCAAGATTTTGGTGGAGCACCTGGGACTGATTTAAAAAAAGACCGCCTCTCGGCGGTCTTTTTTTATGCTCTGGAATCTCAGGTAAGCTGGAACTGGCCGGTGTACAGCTGGTAGTAGCGGCCCTTCTGGTCCAGCAGCTGCTGGTGGTTGCCCTTCTCCTGAATTTCGCCGTGCTCGATGACCACGATGCAGTTGGAGTTGCGCACGGTGGACAGGCGGTGGGCAATGACAAAGACGGTACGGCCCTCCATCAGGGCGTCCATGCCCTGCTCGATGTGCCGCTCGGTGCGGGTATCGATGGAGGAGGTGGCCTCGTCCAGGATCATCACCGGGGGATCAGCCACGGCGGCCCGGGCGATGGCCAGCAGCTGCCGCTGGCCCTGGCTCAGGTTGGCGCCGTCGCCGGTAACCATGGTGTTGTAGCCGTCGGGCAGGCGGCGGATGAAGGAGTAGGCGTTGGCGCTCTTGGCGGCGGCGATGCACTCCTCGTCGGTGGCGTCCAGGCGGCCGTAGCGGATGTTATCCATGATGGTGCCGGTAAACAGGTGGGTATCCTGGAGCACCGCGCCCAGAGAGCGGCGCAGGTCGTCCTTGCGGATGGCCTTCACGTCGATGCCGTCGTAGGTAATGAGGCCGCCCTCGATCTCGTAGAAGCGGTTGATAAGGTTGGTGATGGTGGTCTTGCCCGCGCCGGTGGAGCCCACGAAGGCGATCTTCTGGCCGGGGTTGGCATACACCGACACGTCCTTCAAAATCCGCTTGCCGGGGACGTAGGAGAAGTCCACGTGGTTAAAGCGCACCGCGCCCTTGAGCTCGGTGAGGTAGCAGTCCTCCCCGGGCACGTTGCGCACCGTGCCCCGGATGATGTGCAGGGTGCTCTTCCCCTCCCGGTCGGGGTACTTCCAGGCCCAGCCGTGGTTGGCCAGAGCGGCCATGTCGGTGACCTGGGTGAGGGTACCGTCGGGCTCCACCCGCACCCAGATGCCCTGGTCGGACTCCTGGTGGGGAGGCAGCAGCTTCAGGCCCTTTTTCTCCCGCACCGCCTGGCCCAGTTCAATGGGGGTGTCCCCCGGGCCGATGAGCACGGGCACCAGAGCCATCCCGGCGTTGCGGGGGGTCTTCCAGGCCCAGGTGTGGGGCCGGCCGGTGCCGGTATACTCCCGCAGAGTGCCGTTGGCGTCCTTCTCCGCCCCCACCAGGGTGACGGTGCCCTGATCCACCTCAGGCTGGGTGTCCATGACCTCAAAGATCCGCTCAGCGCCGGCCAGGGCGGACAGCAGGGTGGTCATCTGCTGGGAGATCTGGTTGAGGGGCTGGCCCACCTGCTTGGAGTAGTTGAGGTAGACCACCAGGCCGCCCAGGTCAAAGCCCTGGAGGACGGACAGCAGTCCGCCGAAGGCGGCGGTGAGGGCGTAGCTGATGTTCATCAGGTTGCCCGAGACGGGCATGATCATGGTGGAGTAGTAGTTGGCCTTCTGAGCCGCGTCCCGGTAGGTCTCGTTGAGCTTCTGGAACTCCTCCTTGGCCTTCTCCTCGTGAGTAAAGGCCTTGACCACCTTCAGACCCTCGATCATCTCCTGGATGTTGCCGTTTACATCGCCCAGAGCAGCCTGCTGCTGCTGATAGAACTTGCGGCTGCGGCCGCCCAGCCGCTTGAAGAGCTGGATGGTCACCACCAGCAGCAGAGCGGTGACGATAAACAGCTTCCAGTTGATGAAGAGCATGAGCAGCACCAGCCCCACAAACATCAGGCAGCTGGAGCACAGGGAGACCACGCTCTGCTCTAGGGCCAGCTGCACGTTGTCCGCGTCGTTGGTGAAGCGGCTCATCAGCTCGCCGTGGGGATGCTGGTCAAAGTAGCTCAGAGGCAGGTCCTGGAGCTTGTCGAACAGGTCCTTGCGCAGGCGGTTGACGCCCCGCTGGGCCAGGCGCACCATGACCGCGGCCTGGCCGTAGGTGGCCAGACAGCCCAGCAGGTAAACGCCTACCAGCATGGCAATGGACTGGGCCAGACCGGCCACATCGGTACAGCCCAACCAGATAAAGTCGTTGATGATGCCTCGCATCATATAGGAGCCGCCCAGGTTGGTGCACACCGACACCAGCAGGCAGCCCAGCACCGCCAGCAGCGGCAGCTTGCTGCGGGTGAGGTAGCCCAGCAGACGGCTGATGGTTTTGCCCATATTCTTGGGCTTTTGATATCCCCCTCGGGGGGCGCGATTGGGTCCCGGCATTATTCACCCACCCCTTCCTGCTGAGATTGATAGATTTCCTGATAAATGGGGCTGCTCTGAAGCAGCTCGTCGTGGGTACCCTGGGCGGCGATGTGGTCGTCCTCCAGGATGAGGATCTCGTCGGCGTACTGCACCGAGGAGATGCGCTGGGCAATGATGATGACGGTGGTGTCCTTCAGGTTCTTGGCGAAGGACTCCCGGATGGCCGCCTCGGTGGCGGAGTCCACGGCGGAGGTGGAGTCGTCCAGGATGAGCACCGCCGGCTTTCTCAGCATGGCCCGGGCAATACAAAGCCGCTGCTTCTGGCCGCCGGAGACGTTGGTGCCCCCCTGGGTGAGCAGGGTGTCAAAGCCGTCGGGCAGGGCCATGATGAAGTCGTAGGCCTGGGCGTCCTTGGCCGCCTGGATGATCTCCTCCTCGGTGGCGTCCTCCTTGCCCCACTTCAGATTGTCCCGGATGGTGCCGGTAAAGAGCACATTGGTCTGGAGCACCATGCCGATGCGGCTGCGCAGCTCCTCCAGGGGGTAGTCCCGCACGTCCACGCCGTCCAGCAGCACCGCGCCGCCGGTGACGTCGTAAAACCGGGGGATCAGATTCACCAGAGAGGACTTGCCGGTGCCGGTGCCCCCCACCAGGGCCACAAACTGCCCGGGCTTCACATGGAAGCTAATGTGGGAGAGCACGTCATCCCCGGTGCCGGTGGCCACATACCGGAAGGACACGTCCCGGAACTCCACCTCACCGCGAGGGGCGGGCAGGGCCTGTTCCTTGGCGTTGGGCTTATCCTCCACGGAGGGCTCGGTGTTCAGCACCTCGTTAATCCGGTGGGCGCAGGCCTGGGCACGGGAGAGCTGCAGCAGGGACATGGCCACCATCATTACGCTCATAAGGATCTGGACGATGTAGTTGATGAAAGCCTGGAGATCACCCACCAGGAAGGTGCCGCCCATGACCATCCGGCCGCCGAAGTACAGCACCGCCACGGTGGCGCCGTTCATAGCCAGCATCATAATAGGCAAAATGGCAATGATGCGCAGGCCCACCGCCAGGGCGGCGTTCATCAGCTCGTCGTTGGATTTCTTGAATTTTTTCCGCTCAAAATCCGCCCGCACGAAGATCTTCACCACCCGGATGGCCACCAGGTTCTCCTGGAGGGTGTTGTTCAGGTTGTCGATCTTTTTCTGCATGGCCTCAAACAGGCGGGTACACATAAACATCAGGCCGCCCACGGCGATGAGCATCAGGGGGATGACCACCACCAGGATCAGCGCCAGCTTGGCGTTGAGGGTAAAGCTGATGCACAACGCGGCCACCAGCATCACCGGGGCACGGACCAGCATCCGAAGGCCCATGGCCAGCATCATGGTCATGGCGTTTACGTCGTTGGTCATGCGGGTGATGAGGGAGGCGGAGGAGAAGCGGTCGATGTCGGCAAAGGAGAACTCCTGTACCTTGTCGAAGAGGCACTGGCGCAGGTTGGCGCCGAAGCCCTGGCTGGCAAAGGCCGCATACTTGGAGGCCAGCACACCGCAGGTCATGGACACCCCGGCCAGGGCCAGCATCAGAAGGCCCATTTTGAAGATGTAGTTCACATCGCCGCTGGGGATGGCGGTGTCCACGATCTCCGACATGACCAGAGGGAGCAGCAGCTCGCAGATGACCTCCAGGATAATCAGGATCGGGGCCTTGATGGCCTGCCGTTTATATCCCTGGAGGTGGGTCAAAAACAGTTGAAGCAAGTCAAATCATCCTTTCTTTCCCCGCCGCCCAGCGGGCGGGATGGACCGGGGATTATTGGGGCTCCAGGTGGAGATTGTCCAGCGCCCGCATATAGTAGCTGTGCAGCTGGGTCTGCTCCTGGGTGGTAAAGCCGGCGTACATCCGCCGGCTCACCCGCTGCAGGCAGGCAAAGCAGTCATCCACCGCCTGCTGCCCTTTGGGGGTCAGCTGCACCCGGTTGCGCCGGGCATCGCCGGGCTCCGGTTCCCGGTGGATATACCCCTTTTTCTCCAGGGATTTCAGCGAGGTGGCGACCGCCGCCGGGGAAATATCCAGCAGGGTGGACAGCTCCCGCTGGGCCTGGATCTGTCCGTCGGGACAGCGGTCTCCGGCACTGCGCAGAATGCACAGCAGCAATGGGTGCCCCACCTCCTGCAGTCCGGCGGCGTTCAGCTCCGCCTGCACCGCGCTGCGGTGGGCCTGGTGGAGCTTGTGTTCCAGCATCCCCAGATCGATGGCAAGGTTGGCCAAATCGTTCCCTCCCTTCTCCTTCGACAACTTTCGTTAACGGCTTAATCATTAACATGTTGACCATTCTAGCACGGGAAGAAAAAATGTCAAGGCGGGAAGGGGCAGATTCAAAATTTGTTCACAAATGGAGTAAATATCATTTATTTGGAACATCTGTTTGACTTCCAGAGGGGGATATGGTACAATATTCTCAAATATAAAACCACGCCGCCCAGTGTGTCGGGAAGGAGCTTGGCTATGAAACCGTTGACCCCGAAACAGCAAAAAATTTACGATTATATCCTGGATTTCACGGCAGAGCACGGCTATCCCCCCTCGGTGCGGGAGATCGGCGCCGCTGTGGGCCTCAAGTCCCCCTCCACCGTCCACTTCCATCTGAAGGGCCTGGAGGAGGCGGGGGTCATCGTCAAGGCGGAGGGCAAGACCCGGGCCATCTCCCTGCCCGGCGTATCTCCCCGGCCGGTGGCCGAGGAAACCAATCCCCACGCCAATCAGATCCCCGTGGTGGGCAACGTGGCCGCCGGCTCCCCCATTCTGGCCGAGGAGTGCATCGAGGACTACCTCACCTTTGACACCGAGGGTCTCTCCGGAGAGCACTTTGCCCTGCGGGTGCGGGGCGAGTCCATGCTGGGGGCGGGCATCCTCCCCGGCGACCTGGTGGTGGTCCACCGGCAGAGCGAGGCCCAGTCGGGTCAGATCGTGGTGGCCCTCTTTGAGGACGAGGCCACGGTAAAGACCCTGCGCCGCCGGGACGGTAAGGTGTGGCTCATGCCGGAAAACGACGCGTATCAGCCCATTGACGGCACCAAGGCCCAG
Source organism: uncultured Oscillospiraceae bacterium (assembly GCA_944385665.1). Classification (GTDB taxonomy): domain Bacteria; phylum Bacillota; class Clostridia; order Oscillospirales; family Oscillospiraceae; genus Lawsonibacter. The sequence continues at coordinate 23,983 of CALWYB010000009.1, read as the reverse complement.
ATCCTGGGCCAGGTGGTGGCGGTGGTCCGGCGGTACTGAGCATGAACAAGACGGAACTGTTGGACCGCTGCGCCCGCAGCGGTGAGGAGCGGGTGCTCCTCTCCCGGGTGCTGGACAAGCTGGAGCTGTCCCAGAACCGGGGCATTCCCGCCCACACCCCCTTTCTCTCCCCGGGGGAGCGGGCGTCGGTATCGGATTTGCTCTCCGCCTGGGGGCACCCCCGGCACGTGTTTTTTGGCGGTTACCCGGACGCGGAGCGCACGGTATGCCTCTTTCTCCCCGACTGGCAGGAGGAAGAGGACGCCATAGCTGACCCAGAGGGACCTCTGGCCGCTTTGGAGGCCACCTTCCCCAACGGGGCGGAGCTGTCCCACCGGGACATTCTGGGTTCTCTCATGGGGCTGGGCATCACCCGGGAGAAGCTGGGCGACATCCTGGTGGACGGAAACCGCTGCCAGGTACTGGCCCTGCGGGAGTCCCTGCCCATTCTTTTGAGCCAGTGGGAGTCCGCCGGACGGTGGAAGGCCAAGCTGCGGGAGATCCCCCTCTCGGAGCTCACCCCCAAACCGCCCCAGGTGAAAACCATTCGGGACACCGTGGCCGCCCTGCGGCTGGACGCGGTACTGGCCTCCGGGTTTTCCACCTCCCGCTCCAAGGCCGCCCATCTGGTGAGCGCCGGGCGGGTGTCGGTAAACCACCGGGAGTGCATCAAAAGTGACCGCACCGTAGAGCAGGGGGACGTGCTCTCCTGCCGGGGACTGGGCAAGTGCGTGGTGAAAGAAGTGCTGGGCCAGTCCAAAAAGGGCCGGATCATGCTGGTTTTGGAACGTTATATCTAAAAAAATCCTGCTGTCTGAGACAGCAGGATTTTTTTATTCCTCATTTTCCTCTATGGGCACAATGTGCAGCAGGCTGCCGGTACGGGGCTGCAAGGTGAGCAGATGGCCCTCAGGCCCAATGTGGAACCGGGCGGAGCCCAGCAGCAGCTGGACTCCCTCGTGCTCCCGCAGGCGCAGGGTGGCCTCCTCGCTGCCGGTGTTGAAGGCGGCCAGAACGGTCTCCTCCCCATAGGTGCGGGTAAAGGCCAGCACCGGCCCCTTGTTCACCCGGTAGTGGATGTCCCCCTCCCGCAGGGCCGGGGACTGCTTGCGCAGGTGGCCCAGCCGGGAGAACCAGCCCATCAGCTCCGAGTCCTCCCGCCCCCAGGGGAAGGTGCGGCGGTTGAAGGGGTCCTCAAAGCCCTCCATGCCCGCCTCGTCGCCGTAATACACCGTGGGAGAACCGGGGAAGGCAAACATGAGGGCCGCGCCCAATTTCAGAAGCTCCTTGGCCCGGCGGCGCTGGTCGGGGTTCAGGCGGTAGTTGGAGCGCCACTCCCGGCTCTGGTGCTCACAGCCCTCCTCCGCCCCCAGCAGGGTGAGGATGCGGGCGGTGTCGTGGGTGCCCAGGGAGTTCATGGCGGAGTAGTAGGCAAAGCGGGGGTAGTTTTCCCGCAGAGTCTCCATGGTGTTGGCAAAGTCCGCCGCGTCGCCCCCCTTTAGATAGGACAGAGCCGCGTTGCGGAAGGGGTAGTTCATCAGGCCGTCGCAGTGCCGGCCCATAATGTGCCGCCGGCGCACCCCGTAGGCCACCTTGGTGGAGCCGTCCTCCCACACCTCGCCGATGATCACCGCGTCGGGCTTCTCCGCCCGGGCGGCCTCATGGATGCCCCGGACAAAGTCGTCGGGCAGCTCGTCGGCCACGTCCAGCCGCCAGCCGTCCGCTCCCGCACGCAGCCACCGGCGCACCACGCTGTCCTTCCCGCCGAAGATGAAGTTGCGGTAGGAGGGGTCGTGCTCATTGACCGAGGGCAGGGAGTAGATGCCCCACCAGCTCTCGTACTGGTCGGGCCACTTGATGAAGTTGAACCAGGAGTAGTAGGAGGACTGCTGGCTCTGGTGGGCGCCGGGCTCCGGGTAGAAGCCGTCGCCGTTGAAGTAGCGGCTCACATAGCCGGTGTGGTTAAAGACCCCGTCCAGCATCACCCGCATATCCCGCTGGTGGGCCATCTGGCACAGCTTGGTAAAGTCCTCCTCGGTGCCCAGCATGGGGTCGATCTTGCTGTAATCGGCGGTGCCGTAGCGGTGGTTCTCCGCCGCCTCAAAGATGGGACAGAAGTACAGGGTCTCCACCCCCAGGCCCTGGAGGTAGTCCAGCTTCTCCATGACCCCCTTCAGGTCGCCGCCGAAGAAGTCCCGGTTGCGGATCTCCCCGTTCTGATCCGGACGGAACTCCGGTTCCTCCTGCCAGGCGGTGTGGACCCACCGTCCCCCCACCATACCCTGGGGATCGGGCACCCGGGTGCGGCGGAAGCGGTCGGGGAAGATCTGATAGGTGGTCCCCTGTCCAAACCAGTCGGGCACAGCCTCTCCCCCGTCGTAGACGGTGAGCTGGTAGGGACCCAGCATCTGCCGGCCCTGGCCGTCCAGCCGCTCCAGACCGAAGGAGTACCACACCAGTCCCACATAGTCCCCGGTGTCCAGGGTGCAGGTAAACAGATCCCGGGCCCCGTCCAGCCCCGACCAGGGCATGTTCAGCGTGACGGTGGCGTCGTCCTGAAACTCAAAGCGGGCGGACATGGTGGCCTTGGAAAATCCGTCGGCCCGCAGGGGGCGCAGGGTGAGCTGCACCTTGGTGCCCGACGGTACGGCGCCGTAGGGGGTTTTGCAGCGGGGATCTCTGGAATTGTATACGGAACGGTCTGGCATATGAGGACCTCCAAACAAACTTGGGATAGAAAATGCTTAGTAGGAGTAGCTCCCTCCGCCGATAAACTCCCGCAGCAGGGAGTCCTTGGCCACCAGCGATGGATCGATGGGCTGGAAGTAGCGGAAGGCGTCAATGAGCTCCAGCAGCTCGCTGCGCCGGACATTCTCCTCCGGCACCGCCCGCAGCAGGGGCAGAGCGTAATTCTTCATCACCGACACCTCGTAGGGCAGGGAGGAGTCGAAGATAATGTCCGCCTTATTTTTATAGGGGGAGATGTACAGCTTCTCGCCCCGGCGCACGTTGGCCCACATATCCAGGGTATCCTCCACATCGGTGCCCCGGAAGTGGTAGTCCCGCACGGCACGGCGGGTCAGGCGCATCCAAGTGCCCTTGAAGCGGAGCACCGACCCCTCGTTCACATTGGAACGGGCGGAGATGTACAGCTTGGTGGCCTGGGGATGGCGCCCGGCGATCTGGTCGTTGAGGGCGTGGATGCCCTCAAAAATGGCGATCTCATTCTTACCCAGCTTCAGGGGGGTACCCCGGCTGTCGTTGCGCATCTGGCGGACGAACTCGTATTTGGGGATCATAACCTCCTCCCCGTTGGCCAGGGCGGTAAAGTGGCGGGAGAGCAGGTCCATGTCCAGGCACTGGGGGGACTCGTAGTCGATCTCCCCCTCCGGGGTGCGGGGAGCGGTGCGGGGGTTGATGGTGGTAAAGTAGTTGTCCATGGCCACGGCGTGGGTATTGACCCCCCGCCGCCGCAGCTCCTCGGCGATCTTCATGGCGGTGGTGGTCTTGCCCGAACCGGACGGGCCGGAGAGCAGCACGATGGGGCTGCGCTCGATGTTGGACAGGATCTTATCCGCCGCCAGAGAGACCCGCTGGTTGTAGTTCTCGTCACACTCGGCTAAAAATTCCTTCACATCGCTCTGGATCCGGCGGTTGATTTCCTGCAGCTGGTAAGCCATGGTGGGAACGCTCCTTTCATACTATTCTCTCATAAAAACCCATGGTTTTCTATGAGAGAGGCATCGCCTTCGGCGCTGCCCTTTTGCGGCAAAAGCCGCAAAAGCCGTCTGATCAGTTCTTGACGCACCTTTGGCGCTATCAAACGCGTTCTACGCGTTTGATCAAGAACTACATCAGTCTTGGGTGGGAAGGAAGTGGGCCGCCAGCTCCTCCTTTTGGGAGAGGACCCGGTCCAGGGCGGCCAGATAGTCGTGGGGATATTTGGGGTTGGGCTGCCGGACGATGGTGCCGGCGGCGCGGTCCACCAGCTTGGTGACGCCGCCGCCTCCGATGGAGACCACCGTCTGCAGCTCCTCCATCATGACGATATTATAGACGCTCTCCTGGCCGCTGAGGCACCAGCCTACATTCTCCAGGGAGCCGGACATATACTTTTGCCGGTACAGGTAATAGGGGAGATAGCCCTTGCCGCCCAGCCGCTCCAGGGAGTAGTCCAGCATCCGGGCGGTCTCCTCCCCGCTGGGCAGCGCCCCGCCCTGCTCCATGAGCCGGGAGCCCTTTTTCAGGGCCAGGGTGTGGACGGTGATGTTCTCCGGCGCCAGCTCCAGCACTCCGTTGAGGGAGCGGCAGAAGCCCTGGAAGCTGTCCCGGGGCAGCCCGGCGATCAGGTCCATGTTGATGGAATCAAAGCCCACCTCCCGGGTCAGGGCATAGGCGTCCAGAATATCCTGGGCGCTGTGGCGGCGGCCGATGGCCCGGAGCACCTCGTCCTCCAGGGTCTGGGGATTGATGGAGATGCGGCCGATGCCCGCCGCCTTCAGGGCCAGCAGCTTCTCCCGGTCGATGGTATCGGGGCGGCCGGCCTCCACGGTGTATTCTACGCAGCCCTCCACCGGCAGGTCCCGGTGGACTGCCTCCAGCAGCTTTTTCAGCTGGTCGGCGGACAGGGTGGTGGGTGTGCCGCCCCCCACATACAGGGAGTGGACGGTTTTGCCCGCCCGGCGCAGGCTCTCACCGGTGACGGCGATCTCCCGCAAAACCCCCTCCAGATAGGGCTCCACCAGCTTTAAGGTGCGGCCCACGTCGGCGGAGACAAAGGAGCAGTAGGCGCACCGGGTGGGACAGAAGGGGACGCCGATGTACACCGACACCTGGTCGTCCCGCAGGTCCCGGTCCACCGCCAGACTGGCCTTGGCGCAGTCCACCGCCAGGGCCGCCCGCACCGGGGAGACCCGGAAGTCCCGCTCCAGCTCCCGCTGGGCCTGTTTCGGAGTGGCGCCCGCCAGCATGGCCCGGGTGGGCAGCTTCACAGGGCGCACCCCGGTGAGGGCGCCCCAGGGGGGCTCCTTCCCCAGCAGAGTCACACCCGCCCGGTAGAAGGCCATTTTCAGTCCGTGCTGGAGAGTATGATACACCTTTTCCGGCGGCTCGTCCAGCTTCTGTCGGGGGAAACGGGCGCGGCCCAAGGCTTCCCGGTCTTCCCGAGCCACCTGGGCGGTGACGGTCACCCACGTCTTTCCGGGGGTGACGGCAAAGCGGGCCCAGTCCTCCCCCGCCCCGGCGGGCTCCTGGGGGTACTCGGGCCGCTCTCCGGGGAAGAGGGTGAGCATCATCTGCTCCACCGAGTACTTATACCGCTCCGGCTGCCAGTCGTAGTCTCCCCGGTTCCAATACAGCTTCATCGCGCCCCCATGGCCTCCCGCAGGAAGGGGTTATACTTCCGCTCCCGCTCCAGGGTGGAGGTGCGGTCGTGGCCGGGACAGACGTGGAAGTCTCCCTCCAGCTCGCCCAGCCGCTTGAGAGATTCCATGATCTCCTCATAGCTGCCCCCCCGCAGGTCGGTGCGGCCGCAGGAGCCGCAGAACAGGGTGTCGCCGGTAAAGAGCACATCCCCTACCTTAAGAGTCACAGACCCCTGGGAATGGCCGGGGGTGTGGAGTACTTCAATGGTGAGAGAACCCAGGGTGAGGGTGTCCCCCTCGTCGTAGTAGTTGAGGTCCTTCACCTGGGAGGCCAGGGGGAAGAGCTGGGAGCCCGCCCCGTTGGCGTCCGCCTGGTGGATGTAGACCTGGACGCCGGGCAGGGCCTTGGCCAGATCGGGCACGCCGGTGGTGTGATCATAGTGGCCGTGGGTGAGGAGAATGTATTTCACCGCGCCCCCCGCCTTCTTGATCTGGTGGAGGATGCGCTCCCAGTCGTCGCCGGGGTCGATGACGGCCATCAGGCCGCTCTCCTCATCCTGGAGCAAATAGCAGTTGGTACCGATGGGGCCCACCTGCATCATACTTACCTTCATAAAAACCTCCAAATCAGATAGAAACGGTTTGGGATAGGAGTGAGGAGATAGGAGTTTCGGTGTCCGGCTCCGCCGGACATGTTTCATTCGTTCCGCCAACGGCGGAACACCATCACTCCTATCTCACATCTTCTATCTCCTATCTTACCTGTATCTCCTGTCTTACATTTCAAACAGTATGGTGACGGGGCCGTCGTTCACCGAGGCCACCTTCATATCCGCGCCGAACTCTCCGTGTTCCACCCGGAAGCCTCTCTGGCGGCACTGGTCCAGAAAGCGCTCGTAGAGGGGGATGGCCACGTCGGGCTTGGCGGCCCCGGTAAAGCCGGGGCGGCGGCTCTTGGTGTCGGCGTAGAGGGTGAACTGGCTCACCACCAGCAGCGCCCCGCCCACCTGTTCCAGATTCAAGTTCATTTTGCCGTTTTCGTCCTCAAAGACCCGCAGGTTGCAGATCTTTTCGGCCAGCTTATCGCACACGGCCTCATTATCCTGGGGTGCGATCCCCAGCAGGACCAGATAGCCCTGGTCAATGGCGCCCCGCACCGCCCCGTCGATGGTGACGGAGGCGGAGGACACCCGGGTAACAACAGCTCGCATCGAATTTCTCCTCTTGTCTTGTGATCACGCTGCGGGCTGGGCGCATGGCCGGGTTGACAACTCCTCCGACTCCTGGCAGACCCGGTTCAGCCCTTGGCTGCCCCTGGGCTCTGCCCATTCGCTCCGGAGTCTGTCGCCCCTATGCGCCTGCCCTCCGCGCTTCTTATTTCCCACTGGCCCGCGCCACATGGTACACGCCCTGGATGTTGTTGAGCTTGTTGATGACGGTGGCCAGCTCCTCCTTGTTTTTGACCTCCACCACAATGTTGACGGTGGCGTGGCCGTCGGGGAGGGCCCGGGCGGTGAGGGCGTCCACCTTCACCTTGGCCGCCGACAGGGCCATGGCCACGTCCAGGGTCAGGCCGTCCCGGTCCTTGGAGGCCAGCTCCAGGGCCGTCTTGTAGTTGGGCAGGCTGCTCTCCACCCAGGACACCTTCACCCAGCGGTCGGCCTCCTCCGGCTTGCGCTTTTCGGGCGAGGCGTTGGGGCAGTCGGCCCGGTGGACGGACACGCCGTAGCCCCGGGTGATAAAGCCGATGACCGGGTCGCCGGGGACGGGGGTGCAGCACTTGGCGAACTTCACCAGACAGTTGCCCAGCCCCTCCACGATGATGCCCGAGTCGGAGTGCTTGGGCTTGGCCTGGCCGGAGGTCTGGCTCTGGGCGGTGGAGCCGGGGACGATGACGCTCTCGGCGGTGGTCTTGGCGGCAGCGGCCGCCTTCTCCGCCTGGAGGCGGCCCAGACGGGCCAGCTCGTCCTTGATCCGGGCCACGCTCTTCACCGCCGTGGTGCCGCCGTAGCCGATGGAAGCGTACAGCTCGTCCAGGGTGCCGAAGCGCACCTTGTGGAGGATGTGGGGCAGCACGTCCTCGGCGGTGATGGCGGCCATGGGGATCTTCATATGCTTGAGCTCCGCCTCAAACAGGGCGCGGCCGGTGACGATATTCTCCTCCCGGCGCTCCCGCTTGAACCACTGGCGGATCTTGTTGCGGGCCTCGTTGCTCTTGGCGATCTTCAGCCAGTCCCGGCTGGGACCCTTGGCGTTTTTGGAGGTGATGACCTCCACGATGTCGCCGTTTTTCAGGGGGGTGTCAAAGGGCACCATGCGGCCGTTGACCTTGGCGCCCACCATGCCGTTGCCCACGGCGGAGTGGATGTTATAGGCGAAGTCGATGGGGGTGGCTCCGGCGGGCAGGCTCTTCACATCCCCGTTGGGGGTAAAGACGAACACCTCGTCGGCAAACATATCCACCTTCAGGGTGCGGACAAACTCCTCCGCGTCGGTATCCTGCTGGCTCTCCAACAGCTTGCGCACCCACTCAAAGTCCTGCTCGGTGCCCAGCTTCTTGTTGGCCATGCCCTGCTTGTACTTCCAGTGGGCGGCGATGCCGTATTCGGCGGTCTGGTGCATCTGCCAGGTTCGGATCTGCACCTCAAAGGGGATGCCCTCCCGGCCGATGACGGTGGTGTGGAGGGACTGGTACATGTTGGGTTTCGGGGTGCCGATATAGTCCTTGAAGCGGCCCAGCACCGGCTTGAACATGTCGTGGATGCAGCCCAGCACGTTGTAGCACTCGGGGATGTCGTCCACGATGACCCGGAAGGCGTACAGGTCGAAGATCTCGTCCAGGGTCTTGTTCTGGGTAAACATTTTTCGGTAGATGGAGTAGGTGTGTTTCACCCGGCCGTACACCTTGCATCGGATGCCCTCCTGCTCCAGCCGCTGCTGGATGCGCAGCTGGATGGAGGCCAGAAACTCCTCGTGGGCAGCCGAGCGCTTGGCCATCTCGTCCTCGATCTCCTTGTACCCCACCGGGTCCAGGTACCGAAGGGACAGGTCCTCCAGCTCCCATTTCAGTTTCTGCATACCTAAGCGGTGTGCTAGCGGAGCGTAGATCTCCATGGTCTCCAGGCTCTTCTCCCGCTGCTTCTTGGGAGACTGGTACTCCATGGTGCGCATGTTGTGCAGCCGGTCGCAGATTTTGATGAGGATCACCCGGATGTCCTGGGCCATGGCCATGAGCATCTTGCGCAGGTTCTCCATCTGCTCCTCTTCCTTGGAGACATACTGCACCCGGGTCAGTTTCGTGACCCCCTCCACCAGCTCGGCCACCGGCTCGCCGAACTTTTTGGCGATCTCTTCGTGGGTGGCGTCGGTGTCCTCGATGCAGTCGTGGAGCAGGGCGGCGATGACGCTGTCCACATCCAGCCCCAGGTCGGCCACGATGTCGGCCACCGCCAGGGGGTGGATGATATAGGGCTCACCGCTCTTGCGCAGCTGGCCGTGGTGTTCGGCATCGGCATAGGTAAAGGCGGCAAACAGCCGCTGGGTATCCAAATTCGGGGTATATGCGCTGACTTTATCCTCCAGCGCCTGGTAGCGTTCCAAAATCGGGTCCATGGAATCACCTCGACAATCGAAAAGTAACGGGGCAGGCTCCCGGTTTTACTCCTGCAGGGCGGCACGCAGGCGGCGCAGGATCTCCGACGCCTCCAGGTCCACCTTATGCTCCAGCCGGTGCAGGGTGATGTGCACCCGTCCGGCCTGTCCGCTCAGGGAGATGAGCCCCCGCTCCTGCATCACCTCCAGGCAGATGCGGGTGTGGTTGGGCAGCTCCCGCTGGCCGCTGGAGTGGGCCACGCTGCGGGTGATGCGGGCCAGGGAGTCCTCCATGGCGCCGCTCCCGGCGCTCTGGTGCTCCAGATAGCGCCACAGGCTGACAAACTCTGCCCGATTGGGCAGCAGGGACTGGGCCTCGTCGTGGGAGAGCAGCTCCCCCCGGCGGTATTTTTCATACACGCAGCGCTCCATCTGTGCCCGGGTGAGGGCGGGGTGGAGATCCACCACCTGCAATTGCACCGAGCGCACGCCGCGGAATTCATTGATTTGGGGATAAAACGCCACGTCCACCCGGCAGCCGGGAGTCACGCCCAGCTGGGCGGCGTCGGCGGAAAAGAAGATGGCGTCCAGTACACATCCCCGGGCCTCCAGCCGCAGCTTCAGGTGCCGGCCCCGGCCCACCTGCACGGCGGACTGGACGTGGGCGCCGGTGATGACCAGTACGGGGCGGGGATTGCCGGTGCCGCAGGGCTCCAGAGCGTCCAGGGCCTCCACCGAGGCCACATCCAGCTGCTGGGGCTGGACAATGCCGTCGGTCTCCAGCACGGAGGGGGGCTCCTCTCCATTCTGCTGGTCCAGTACCCCCTGTCTGAGCCGCTGGGCCAGGGCGGGGATGTTCTCCTCCCGCACCACAAAGCCCGCCGCCAACGCGTGGCCGCCGAAGCCCTCCAGCAGGTCGCCGCAGTTCATCAGCAGCTCGAAGAGGTTGATACCTCCCCAGGAGCGGCAGGAGCCCTTGCCCATTCCCTGGTCCAGACAGATCATGAAGGTGGGACAGCCGTACTTCTCGCTCAGGCGGGAGGCCACGATGCCCACCACCCCCTGGTGCCACTCCGGGTCGGCCAGGACAATGGCCCCCTGCTGGGGCTGGTGGTCCAGGCGCTGGATGCTCTCCTGGAAGATCTCCCCCTCGATGCTCTGGCGCTCCCGGTTGAGCTGGCACAGCTCCTGGGCCAGCTCCTGGGCCCGCTGTGGGGAGTGGGTGAGTAGCAGCTCCCCCGCTAGGGCCGCCTTGCCCATACGCCCGGCGGCGTTGATGCGGGGCGCCAGGGTGTAGCCGATGGACACGGAGGTGATGGGCCGCTCTCCCAGCCCCGCCTCCTGGATGAGCTGGGCCAGACCCAGCCGCTTGGGATGGGCCAGGGCGGCCAGTCCGGTCTGGACAATGGTGCGGTTCTCCCCCGTCATGGGCATCACGTCGGCCACTGTGCCTACGGCGGCCAGATCGGCGTAGTCCTCAAACACCTGCCGCCCCTTCTCCGGTCCGGCCACGGCCATGGCCAGCTTCAGGGCCACCCCCACGCCGGCCAGCCCCTTGAAGGGGTAGGGACAGTCGGAACGGTGGGGGTCCACCACCGCCGCGGCGGCGGGCAGGGGGTCCTTGCACTCGTGGTGGTCGGTGACCACCACATCCACCCCCAGGCCGGCGGCAAACTGTACTTCCTCCACCGCTGTGATGCCGCAGTCCACCGTGACGATCAGGGTCACCCCCTGAGCGGCCAGGGTCTGAATGGCCTCCAGGTTGAGGCCGTAGCCCTCCTCCAGCCGGTCGGGGATGTAGGGGGTCACCTGTCCCCCCAGGCTGCGCAGACAGTCGGTGAGCAGGCAGGTGGAGGTGATGCCGTCCACGTCGTAGTCCCCGTAGACCGCCAGATGTTCCCCCGTCTCCAGCGCCCGGCGCACCCGCGCCGCCGCCCGGTCCATATCCCGCAGCAGCATGGGGTCCAGCACCGGCTCCGCCCGGGGGGTGAGCAGCCGCCGGGCCTGGTCGGGCTGAGTGATCCCTCGGGCGGACAAAATGGCCGCCAGCAGGGGCGGGATGCCCGCTGCCTCCAAGGCCTGACGGGCCTTGGGACTGCCTGAGGGCATCTTCCACTCTTTGTACTTCACCGGCGGTCACCTCCTTCCACCCTGCCGCGGGCACACTGCGGCAGTATTACTTCTTATTATACCATATTTTTGTGCAAAGACACAAGGGGGAAAGCACTTCCCCCCTCTGCTCTCCCAAGCCCTTGTCCCACAGGAAAAAACGTGATAAAATACGGGAGTTATTTTGGGGTTTTCCCCGCTCTGCGAAAGAAAAGAGACGAACTTATGACCTATTACGACGCTGGACAATATGATATCGCCGTGATCGGGGCGGGGCATATGGGGCCCCATCGCAGATGGGGCGCGCTTTGCGCGTACAAGCGTTTTGGCCTCCAGGCCAAAACCTTGGCACAGGGCGAATTCATTTCGCCCGAGCATTTTAATTTCTCTCGGGTCCCCGCGGGGCCCGCAATTAGAAAAAGGAAGTCGTGCTTATGACCTACTATAACGCAGGACAATATGATATTGCCGTGATCGGGGCGGGCCACGCGGGCATTGAAGCGGCTCTGGCCGCCGCCCGCATGGGCCTGCGCACGGTATGTTTTACCATCAATCTGGACGCGGTGGGCAACATGCCCTGCAACCCCGCCATCGGCGGCACCGGCAAGGGCCACCTGGTGCGGGAGCTGGACGCCCTGGGAGGCGAGATGGGCCGGGCCGCCGACAAGGCCTGCATCCAGTACCGCATCCTCAACCGGGGCAAGGGCCCGGCGGTGTGGTCGCTGCGGGCGCAGGCCGACCGGCGGGAGTACCAGAAGATCATGAAGCACACCCTGGAGCGCCAGGAGAACCTGTGGGTCAAGCAGGCCGAGGTGGTGGCCATCCGTACCGAAAACGGGGCTGTCTCCGCCGTGGTCACCCACACCGGGGCGGTGTACGCCGTGAAGGCGGCCATCGTGGCCACCGGCACCTACCTGGGAGGCCGCACCATTGTGGGCGAGGTGGTGCGGGACTCCGGCCCCGACGGCCTGGCCGCCGCCCTGCCCCTCACCCAGTCTCTGCTGGAGCTGGGAGTCTCCATCCGCCGCTTCAAGACAGGCACCCCGCCCCGGGTGAACGCCCGCAGCGTGGATTTTTCCAAGATGGAGCTTCAGGAGGGGGACCCGGACGCCCAGCCCTTCTCCTTCACCACCCACGAACACCCGAAAAACCGGGCGGTGTGCTACCTCACCTACACCAACCAGAAAACCCACGACATCATCCGGGCCAACCTGGACCGCTCCCCCCTCTACGACGGCACCATCGAGGGGGTGGGTCCCCGGTACTGCCCCTCCATTGAGACGAAAATCGTCCGCTTTCCCGACAAGGAGCGCCACCAGCTCTTTGTGGAGCCCATGGGGCTGGACACGGAGGAGCTGTATATCCAGGGCTTCTCCTCCTCCCTGCCCGAGCAGGTGCAGATTGAGATGCTCCACACCATCCCCGGCCTGGAGCAGGCCGAGATGACCCGGGCGGCCTACGCCATCGAGTACGACTGCGCCGACCCCACCCAGCTGCTCCCCACCCTGGAGGTAAAAAAAGTTCCCGGCCTGTACGGCGCGGGACAATTTAACGGCTCCTCCGGCTACGAGGAGGCCGCCGTCCAGGGCTTTGTGGCGGGCGTGAACGCCGCTTTGAAAATTCAGGGCAAGGAGCCCTTTATTCTGGGCCGGGACCAGGGGTACATTGGGGTGCTCATCGACGACCTGGTCACCAAGGGCACCAACGAGCCCTACCGCATGATGACCTCCCGCACCGAGTACCGCCTGCTCCACCGCCAGGACAACGCCGACCAGCGCCTCACCCCCCTGGGCTATGAGCTGGGGCTGGTCCCCAAGGAGCAGCTGGAGGCGGTGGAGGCAAAATACGCCGCCGTGGACCGGGAGTGCAAGCGCCTGGAGCACACCGGCGTGGCCCCCTCCCCCGCTCTGGACGCCTTTTTGGCGGAGCGGAACCAGGCCCCCGTACAGAACGGAGCCCGGCTGGCCGACCTCTTACGCCGTCCCCCGGTGAGCTATGAGGCTCTCTCCCCCTTCGACCCCCACCGCCCGGCGCTCTCCCCCGAAGTGACCCAGGCGGTGGAGATCGCCATCAAGTACCAGGGCTACATCCAGCGCCAGCTGCGCCAGGTGGAGGAGATGAAGAAGCTGGAGGGCTGGCCCCTGCCGGCGGACACCGACTACGAGGCCATCCAGGGCCTGCGGCTGGAGGCCCGGCAGAAATTGCAGCACATCCGCCCCCTGAACCTGGGACAGGCCAGCCGGGTATCCGGCGTGTCCCCGGCGGACGTGGCGGTGCTGATGGTCTATTTAAAACAGCGCACATAACGGATGGGAGGAACCATGAAACTGACCCAAGTCAAAGGAAACACCTGGGTGCTGGAGGGCTTTGAGCTCATCCCCCTCTACCGCCTGGAAAACAACACCTGTATCCTGCTGGACACCGGTCTCAAGGAGGAGCGGGAGGACATCGAGCAGACGCTTCTGGAGGCGGGACTCACTCCGGCTGGCATTCTCTGCTCCCACGCCCACATCGACCACGCGGGCAGCAACCGCTACTTTCAGGAGAAGTACCACATCCCCGTGGCCCTCACCGTCCAGGAGGCGGGGATGTGCGCCAGTCTCCTGTCCCTCAAGTGCTATTTCCTGCTCCTGCCCCCCAGCATGGTGGAGCGGGAGTCCTCCAACCTCATCCACACCCCCGATGTGATCATCCCCGCCCAGGACGGCCCCTTCTCCTTTGCCGGGGCGGAGTTCACCATCCTCCACACCCCCGGCCACTCGGCGGGCCACGTGTGCACCGTCACCCCGGACAATGTGTGCTACGCCGGGGACGCCCTCCTCTCCCAGGAGATGATGAATGCCAAGCTGCCCTACTGCCTCTCCCACCAGATGGGCATGGACAGCCGGGAGAAGCTGCGGGGCCGCTCCTGGGACTACCTCATCATGGCCCACCGGGGCATCTGCCCCGGCTCGGAGCTGGATACCCTCATTGACAAAAATCAGGAGCTGGCCCTGCTGCGGACCCGGGAGGTGTACGACCTGGTCACCCGGCCCATGACCGCCAGTGAGGTGTGTCAGGCGGTATGTCAGTACCACCAGATCCTGACCCAAAAGCCCCGCCGGGCTCTGCGCTTTGAGCGCAACGTCCGCTTCTTCCTGGAGTTTTTGGTAGACCGGGGCGACCTGGTCATGAAGACTCAGGACGGCACCGTGGTTTTCTGCCGTCCTTAACAAATTGTTCCATTTCTCGTCCAAGGGGCGCGCTTTTCCAAAAGCGCGCCCCGTTTTTGTCCGATTTTGTCTATTTTGTGGATAGCGTTCTCCTTTGAATCGTTGTAGAATACAACCGTTAACACTTGCAACAAAGGAGGAATTTGGTTGCAGGACCGGAAGGATATTTTCCGCCGCCTGGAGCGGCAGTATTACCGGGACCGGATGGGGGCGCTGGGCCTGTCCACCGTGGAGGGAATGCTTCTGCGGGCGCTGGGCCGTCAGGGCCAAACCCGCCAGGAGGACTTGGTGGTGCAGCTGGTGCTGGACAAGGGAGCGGTAGCCCGGGCACTGGGCCGGCTGGAGGAGCTGGGCCTGGTGGAGCGGACCGTGAGCGACCGCTGCCGCCGGGAAAAGCTGGTCTCCGCCACCAAGGAGGGTCAGGCTCTGGCCGGTACCATTCAACAGGCGGTGGAGGAGTGGGACGAGGTGTGCTTCCAGGGGTTTTCTCCCGAGGAGCGGGCCCAGTTCACCGGCCTGTTTGCCCGGATGACCGAAAATATTATGAACTACAAGCAAGGAGAGAAGGAGCATGGTTAAAAATCTGACGGAAGGAAAACCGCTGCCTCTGCTGTTCTTCTTTGCCCTGCCCATGGTGGCGGGCAACCTGTTTCAGCAGCTTTATAACATGGTAGACACCGCGGTAGTAGGAAAATTTGTGGGCGAGGACGCGGTGGCGGCCGTGGGCTCCTCCTTCCCCATCGTATTTTTGTCGGTGGCAGTGGCCTCGGGATTGTCCATGGGCTGTAACGTGGTGGTCTCCCAGCTGTTTGGCGCCCGCCGCATCCATGAGATGAAGACCACCATCTCCACCGCCATCATCTCCCTGGGCATTCTGGGACTCATTATCATGGCTCTGGGCACCCTGTTTGCCGGCTCTCTGCTTCAGCTGCTGGGCACCGACCCGGACATTATGGCCGACTCGGAGCTCTACTTGCAGATCTACTTCGGCGGTGCGGTGTTTCTGTTCCTCTACAACACGTTAAACGGCATCTACAACGCCCAGGGAGACAGTAAGACCCCCCTCATCTTCCTGATGATCTCCAGCCTCACCAACATCGTGCTGGACCTGCTGTTCGTCATCCAGTTTGACATGGGGGTGGCCGGCGTGGCCTGGGCCACTCTCATTGCCCAGGGCCTGTGCGCGGTGGCCTCCCTCCTCGTCATGTACCGGCGGATGAAGCGTCTGCCCTGCGAGGAGGGACGAGAGAACGAAAAAGTCCCCCTGTTTCACATGACCGCCGTGCGGCGCATCGCCCAGATCGGCCTGCCCTCCATGCTCCAGCAGTCTCTGGTCTCCCTGTCCATGATGATGATGCAGGGACTGGTCAACTCCTACGGCAAGGTGCTGGTGGCCGGCTACACCGCCGCCACCAAAATCGACACCCTGGCCATGCTGCCCAACATGAACTTCTCCAACGCCATGTCCAGCTACACCGCCCAGAACATCGGCGCGGGCAAGTACGACCGGGTGAAGGAGGGTCTGAAGGCCAGCCTGTTCATGGTGGTCACCTTCTCCCTGGCCATCACCATCCTCATCTTCCTCTTTGGCAGCCAGCTGCTCTCCCTGTTCCTGGACCCGGGGGACACCTCCGGCGCTCTGGGCTACGGCCTGGCTTATATGCACACCGTGTCCCTCTTCTACATCCTCATGGGCCTGCTCTTTGTGCCCAACGGCATGCTCCGGGGCGCGGGGGACATGGGGGCCTTCACCTTCAGTTCCATGGCCAACCTGTTCTCCCGGGTGGCCATCGCCTACGTGCTGGCCTACCTCACCCCCCTGGGAGCCAACTCCATCTGGTGGTCCATCCCCGCCGGCTGGGCCATCGGCGCCACCGTCTCCCTGCTGCGGGTCAAGAGCGGCAAGTGGATGCGCAAAGCGGTGGCCGACCGCTGATTTCTGCCAAAAACCCGCCGTCCCATGGGACGGCGGGTTTTTTCATGTCTGCGGCATGGTCAGGGTGATATGGAAGGAGAGGGTCCCCGCTCCCGGCTCCTCCTGGATGAGGACGGAATAATCTCCCACATCCGGCTCCGGCTCATAGCCGCTGCACGCTGTCACCTCCAGGGTCATAATCATACCCCCGGGGCCTTCCGCCTGGCTCTCCGCCCCCGCCCCCTGAAACGGCACATCCAGCAGGCGGTCACATATCCCATAGGCCTGACGATTTCTCTCATTCACCCGGAGCGGATTGCGGGCCTCTCCGCTGGAGTCCGCCGCCAGAATCAAGGGGGACAGGACCTCATTCATCACCCATCCCACATTCATCTGGTCCTCGTAGGGATCTCCCTTGGGGGAGAAGTCCACCTCTATGGCGGACACCGTCCCGTCCGGATGGGTGGCAAAGGTGACGGGGGACCACTCCCCAAAGTTCTCGTCCTTCAGCGCTGCCCAGTCCTGGTTCTGATAGACGGCGGGCAGGGTCTTCCAGCTGCCGTCCGGGTTCAGGACGCTGGCGTGGTTGTCCACGTCGGAAAACCGCAGTTCATAGAAATTGTAATTCTCCACCACCTGGGCGGGGGTCAGCGGTGCGTCGGGGTAGGGGGGCACATAGCTGTATATGTCACTTCCATTCGCCAGGGCCACCGCAGCGGCCCAGCACACCACCCAGATCACCCAGCGGCTGCGGCGGATGGGCAGCGCCATACAGCGGTTCTCCTTTTCCCAGGGCAGGGGTCTCCCGTCTGTGCAAATCTCATAGCACGTCCAGTTGCGCCACTCCCGGTAGAGGGGGATGCACATCCCATTGCCAAACCACAGCACTGAAAACAGCCGCTCCACCCCCTGGTCCCAGGCCAGCTTCCGGCCGTCCAGCCGGCGCACCTGCAGCCCCAGCAGCCACTTGCCCGGGGTGTATCCCCAGGTACACAGCAGAAGCGGCTCCATCACAAACAGCAGCAGCAACTCCAGCACCAGGTTGGCCGCGTCCTGGAGCTCATCCCGCAGCCACACCGGCGGCACATACCAGCCCAGCACCTGATACTGCAGAATCTGTGCCGCCACGCTCATCAGCAGCAGGTCCAGACACCGGGCCCAGTACCTCCGCCAGGGGTGGGGACCCCGCAGGCCGTCCTCCTGGGCCGGGTCCACCTTCCGGGTGGGGGGCAGCTGGGTCTGGGAGAGTTCCTCTAGCCAGGGACCTGGCTCCAGAGAGTCGTAGTCGGCCTGGGCCGCGCTCAGCTCCCGGCACACCTGGGCATACCGCTCCAGATCCTTCTGGTCCCCCTCCAGCACACAGGCCTGGTGCTCCATGGCCTGGGCCAGAGAGAGGCTCCCCTCCTTCAGCGCCCGGATGGTATCCAGGTCCAAGCTCAGCTGCCGCAGCAGCTTCACCTTCTCCAGAGTCCGGGCGTCCTCTTCCGAATAATCTCTGTAGTTGTTGGTCTTTCGCTCCGGGGCGATGAGCCCCTGCTGCTCATAAAAGCGGATGGCCGTGCGGGGCAGCCCGCTGCGCGTCTCCAGCTCCTTGATGGTCATGCCGCCACCTCCCTTCTGTCTGGAGCATAAGGTATCCACCAGGTATACAGTCAAGAGGAAAATGCAAAAAGTTTTCCCCATTTCAGCGTCTCACGATGGAAAACTTCCGGTAAACACCACTCCCCCGCTGTGGCGGCAGCGGGGGAGTCCGGATGGTTCCAATCTGGTCTCAGGTCAGCGCGTGATGTAAAAAGGTGACCAGCTGAGCCCGGGTGCAGGTGGCCTGGGGGGCAAACCCCTCCACCGTGGCGCTGGCGGTGACCCCCTTCTCCCAGGCCCAGGCCACGGCGCTCTGGTACTGCGCCCGCCACTGGAGGTACTCCTCCAGGCACAAGCCCTGTTCCCGGATGGCCTGGGCGGCCTCTACCCCCACGTACCGGTAGTGCCAGGGCTCATAGATGATGCCGGTGAGCTCCGACTTATCCTCCGGGTAGCGCAGGATGAAGCCGTACTCCCAGCAGTGCTCCATCAGCCACTGCTGGGTGGGCCGGGTGGCCTGCTTCTCGTTTAGTTCCGGGTAGTGGATGTCGATGATGTCGGCCGCCAGCCCCATCTGGTGCTCGCTGGTGCCGGGAACGGCGGTGGAACGGGCCGCTGTCTGCTCCGCGTCCGCCCGCGACAGCCCCCGGGCCATCCACTTGTCCACCGCCTGGGAAAACAGCCACTCCTGGGTCTGCTGAGTGCGGTAGCCGGAGCACACCAGCGGGGAGTATCCCGCCGCCCAGCAGTCGGTGAGCATCTGGTTGAGGGCGTCGGCACACCGCGCGTCGATGGAGTACTGGCACCCCTGGATGGGGGCCAGTGTAACGGAGAAGTTCTGGGGAACGGCGTTCCAGGCGTTGACCAGCAGCAGGTTCCAGTCTGCCCCGGCCTGGCCCTGGGCCGCCGGCTGGCCTGCCAGCTTCCACAGCATGGTGACAATGCTTCCCCGGCTGCACGGCTGTTCCCCATAAAACTCCGTGCCCGAGACCAGCCCCGCCTCGTAGGCCCATAGGGCGGCCTTTTCATAGTAAGTACCGGCAGGCACGTCGGAGAAGGGGTTTGCCCCCACCGGCTCCGGCGACCCCATTCCCCGCCACAGCATGGTTACCACCTGGGCGTTGGTGCACAGGGCGTCCGGCTCAAACAGCCGCTCCCCGGCGCCGCTGACCATACCCTTCCCCACCGCCCAGTAGGCCGCGGCAGCATAGTAGGCGTCCTCCGGCACATCGTAAAAGTTCTGGATGGACGACATGGCCTGGGTGGGCTGCTCCGAAACGGTGGGCTTTGCGGCTGGGGCGGCCCACGCCCCTGCGGTCAGCATCCCGGCCAGCATCACCCCGGACAGTCCCCCTGCGATCCCTCTCCTCATGCAGTTTCTCCTCTCTCCCTCTCCGCCTCTCCCGGCGGATAGAACAGCGCCCCCGTCCTGGTTGGGCGGGGGCACTGAAAACAAATGCAATTTTGTGTTATTCGGCGGAAATCATATAGTAGTAGACAGGCTGTCCGCCGGGCAGCAGGCTCACCTCGGCGTTGGGACAGGCGGCGGTGATAAGGTCGGCCGTCTTCTGGGCCTGCTCCTCGTTCACGTCCTCCCCATAGAACACGGAGATGAACTCCGCCTTCTGCAGATCCTCCGACTGGGCCAG
Source organism: uncultured Oscillospiraceae bacterium (assembly GCA_944385665.1). Taxonomy (GTDB): domain Bacteria; phylum Bacillota; class Clostridia; order Oscillospirales; family Oscillospiraceae; genus Lawsonibacter. The sequence continues at coordinate 4,524 of CALWYB010000009.1, read as the reverse complement.
CTTGCCCAGCAGGGCGTCCAGGTCCCGGTCGGTGCCGAAGAGCTGGTGCTCCAGCAGAGCCAGGTAGTCCCCCTGCTGGATGGCAAAGCCGCCGAAGTCGGAATCCCGGGCGGCGTAGGTGATCTCCGCGGTACGTACCCGCCCAAAAGCCTCGGTCATGGCCGCCGTCATGGCGTCCTCATCCATGTCCGGGTCCACCGCCAGCATGGCGGAGATACCCTGGGGCACCGTCTTGGTGGGCAGGACCACCACCTTCTTGTCCTCACACAGCCGCTGGCACTGCTGGGCGGCCATGATAATGTTCTTGTTGTTGGGCAGGACAAAGACGATCTCGGCGGGGGTCTTGTCGATCTCCCGGAGAATGTCCTCGGTGGAGGGGTTCATGGTCTGGCCGCCGGAGATGACGCCATCCACGCCCAGGTCCTTGAACACGGACTCCAGACCGGCGCCGGCACACACGGCCACATAGCCGTACTTCTTCTCGGGCGCGGCCTTCACCGGCTCCTTGTCGCACTCCGCCTCCAGCTCGGCCTCCACGGCCTCCAGGTCGTCGGTACTCTGGACATGCTTGCCCGCGGCCAGGTCGTCGGCCTGGGTGCGCATGTTCTCGATCTTGGCCAGCTCCAGGGTGCCGTACTTCTGGGCCTCGGTGAGGGCGGCGCCGGGGATGTTGGTGTGGACGTGGACCTTGAAGGCGTCGTCGTCCTCGCCGATCACCAGGCTGTCGCCGATGCTGTTGAGGTACTTGCGGAAGGGGTCCAGATCCACATTCTCGGTGTGCTTGCGCACGATGAACACGGTGTCAAAGGCGAAGGTGATGTCCTCGGCGGCCATGGCCACAAAGTCAGCCTTCTCCGCGGGGGCGCTCTCCTCCTGCTCGCTCTGGGGCATGGGCACGCCCCGGATCTCATCCAGCATTCCCTGCAGGATCACCAGGAATCCCTTCCCTCCGGCGTCTACCACCCCGGCCTTCTTCAGCACCGGGTTTTGGTTGATGGTGTTGTCCAATGCGGTCTGGCCCTCCTCAATGGCGGCCTCCAGCACGGTCTCCAGACAATTGTCCTCCCGGGCGGCGCCGGCGGCACGGGCGGCCGCCATACGGGACACGGTGAGGATGGTGCCCTCGGCGGGCTTCATCACCGCCTTGTAGGCGGCGGCCACGCCGAAGTCCAGGGCGATGGCCAGATCCCGGCCGTCGATGGTCTCGCACTCCTTGATGGCCTTGGCCAGACCCCGGAACAGCAGGGACAAAATGACGCCCGAGTTGCCCCGGGCTCCCCGCAGCAGGGCGGAGGCGGCCGCCTTGGCCGCCAGGCCCACGGTGGGGTACTGGTTCTTCTTCAGTTCCGTGGCCGCGGCACCGATGGTCAGGCTCATATTGGTGCCGGTGTCGCCGTCGGGCACGGGGAACACGTTCAGGTCGTTGATCTGCTGCTTTTCAGCGTTGATGGAGGCGGCTGCATGGATGACCATCTGCTGAAAGGCCGCCGCGTCAATGGTTTGTGTCATATCGGCAAAATTCCTTTCTACAAACTGTCCTTAAAAGCGCATGGAGTCCACACAGACGTCCACCGATTTCACTTCCACGCCGGTGGTCTTGCTGACCACATAGCGCACCTCGCTCATGATGGAGCGGCACACCGCCATCAGGTTCACTCCGTTTTCCACAATGATGTGCAGTTCGATGGAGACGGTGCCGTCCTCATTATAATATACTTTTACGCCCTTGGCCATGGACTCCCGCTTGAGCAGGTGGACCAGGCCGTCGGTCTTGGAGCGTACCGCCATACCCTTGACGCCGTAGCAGTTGGTGGCAGCGCTGCCGGTGACGGCGGTAAACACCTCGCTGCTGATGCGGATTTCGCCCAGCTCATTTTGCAGTTTCATAGGTCCGATACCTTCCTTTCGCTGAGGATAGGATTTTATACTGATATAGTCTATATTGTAGTCTATTTTCCTTGGAATTACAAGTAGAATTTGCTGGCTGGCCCCGCCGGGGCGCCCCTCCCTCTTCCGACGTGATTTTTCCAGTATATGGAATATAATGGCTCTCACACACGGCCCGGCGTCCGGGCTTTTTGCAAAGGAGGAAGGGCTATGGCGGCCAGGGAATCGGTGAAAACCAAACTGAACAGACTGCGCTGGCACTCCAAACAGGGGGAGCCGGTATCGGTCAACGCCTCGGCGCTGCTGCGCTGGAGCGAGGCGGGCATCCACTTTCTGCTTGCCTCGGTACTGACGGGAGCGGCGGTGTTTGAAAAGTACGCACCCTTTGGGGTGGCGCTGGTGGGGGCGGCGGGCTCAGGCACCTGCGGGGCAGCCGCCCTGCTGGGCGCCTTTGGGGGGTACCTTATTCAGATGGGCTTTGCCGACGGGCTGCGCTATGCCTCGGCGGCCATCCTCACCTTCGCGGTGAGCTTCGCCTTTTATGATGTACAGGCCCTGCGCCGCCCCTGGGCCATGCCTCTGCTGGCCGCCCTGCTCAACGGATGTACGGGGTTTGTCTACCTCTCCCAGGAGGGCTGGCGCACGGTGGACGTCATCTACTTTGCCACCGAGCTCATCCTGTGCGCCGCGGCAGGCTGGTGCTACCGGCAGCTGCTGGCCCCCATGCGCTCCGGGCGCACCGACACCCTGTCCACCCCCACCCGCACCGCCAGCCTGCTGGTGCTCTTCTGCACCATTCTGCTGGCCCTGGCCCCCGTGGACCTCTACCGGGACATCTCCCTGGGCCGGTGCCTGGCGGTGACGGCGGTGCTGGCGGTGGCCTGGCAGGGGGGCTGCGCCGCGGGGACGGTGCTGGGCATCTCAGCGGGCCTGGCCCTGGACCTGGCCGCCAATGGAGTCCCGATGTACGCCATGGCTCTGGGGTTGGCGGGGTTGGCAGCGGGAGTCTTTTCCGGCGGGCGAAAACTGCGCTCCGCCCTGGCCTACGTCCTGGTCAATGGGGCCTCCGTTTTGTGGACCTGGGACAAGGGACTGCCCATCTCCATTTTATATGAGGCCTTTCTGGGGTCGGTGGTCTTTCTCCTGCTGCCCCAGGCCCCCCTAAAAAAGCTGGGGCGGTGGCTCACCCCTGCCGCACCCGCCGACCCCGACCAGGCCGCCCAGCAGCGCACCCGTCGCCGCCTGGAGGACACCGCCCACGCCTTCCGCACCCTCTACGAGACCATGCGCTCCTCCTTTCGTCCGCCCCGGAACGACAACGACGTGGCCACCGTCTTTGACCGGGCGGCCTGTCAGGTGTGCCGCACCTGCTCCCTGCGCAGCCAGTGCTGGGAGCGGGGCTACGTGACCACCTTCAACGCCCTCAACGACGCCACGGCGGCCATGGTGGAGCGGGGTCAGGGGGAGCCGGGGGACTTCCCCGACCACTTTGCCAGCCGCTGCATCCACTTTCCCGAGTTTTTGGCGGCGGTGAACCGGGAGCTCACCGCCCTGCTCTACCGCCGCCAGTACAACAGCCGTATTCAGGAGAGCCGCTGGGCGGTGTGCCGCCAGTACGCCCAGCTCTCCAACGTGCTGGAGCAGGCCGCCGCCCAGCTGGGAGAGGAGCTCATGGCCGACCCGGTGACCCAGCGCAAGCTCCAGGGCCGCCTGGCCCTGCTGGATGACCAGAGCCGGGGCAGCGCCTTCCGGGATGGGCGGGGTCTTCTGCGCCTGGAGGTGACAGGCCCCGCCGCCCCTCTGCTGGCCCAGCCCCAGCACCTGGGCTCCCTCATTCAGCTGCTGGGGGTACCGCTTCGTATAGAGGAGCAGGAGGACGAGCGGCTGCTCCTCATTCAGCAGGAGCCCCTCATGGCGGTGGCCGGGGTAGCCGCCCGAAAAAAGGACGGGGAGACGGTCAGCGGCGACGGCGGCACCTACTTCAAGCGGGAGGACGGCACACTCTATGTGCTGCTCTGCGACGGCATGGGCAGCGGTCTGGCAGCCAACCGGGAGAGCAGCCTGGCCCTGCGTCTGCTGGAGCAGTTTTTGCAGGCAGGGGTGGACACGGAGCACGCCCTCACCACCCTCAACTCCGCCCTGGCCCTCCGTGGGGAGGAGACGGGAGGATTTACCACGGTGGACCTGCTTCAGCTGGATCTGTTCACCGGGGATGGGGTCATCTTCAAGCTGGGGGCCGCTCCTACCTATGTCAAGAAGGGGGACGCGGTGCGGCGCATCACCGCCGCCTCCCTCCCAGCGGGGCTGGAGCAGGGCAGCGCCGCCGTCCCCGACCGCACCCCCATTCACCTTTCACCCGGGGACAGCGTGCTGATGATCAGCGACGGGGTGGCCAGTCCTCAGGATGACCAGTGGCTGCGGGACCGGTTCCTGCAATTTAAGGGCGACAGCCCCAAGGAGCTGGCCCGGGACCTCATCGCCAACAGCCCCCAGCAGGCCACCGACGACCGCACCGCCATGGTGGTCCGCATCACCTCCCGCCCCTCCTTTTCTTGAAAGAAAAGACCTGCTAACAAAAGTCAAGTAGAAATTTCAGGTTTTGGGAGCAGCGAAAAAGGCAACACAAAATCAAGCCGC
>CALWYB010000008.1 GCA_944385665.1 uncultured Oscillospiraceae bacterium | reverse complement strand
GGCGGCAAGATCATCGCCCGGGAGACCGTCAAGGCCATGCGCAAGGACGTGCTGGCCAAGTGCTACGGCGGCGACATTACCCGAAAGAAGAAGCTGCTGGAGAAGCAGAAGGAAGGCAAAAAGAAAATGCGTTCTTTGGGAACTGTGCAGATGCCCACTGAGGCGTTTATGGCTGTACTCAAGCTGGACGAAGAATAAGGAGAAACATGATGATCAAATTCAACCACTTTAATTTTAACGTTCTGGATCTGGACAAGAGCCTGGACTTTTACAAGAAGGCCCTGGGCCTGGAGCCTGTGCGGGTGCGGGATGCCGAGGACGGCTCCTTCCGCCTGGTGTACCTGGGGGACGGCATGACGGAGTTCCAGCTGGAGCTGACCTGGCTGCGGGACCGCACCGAGCCCTATAATCTGGGGGAGTGCGAGTTCCACCTGGCCTTCCACACCGACGAGTACGAGCAGCTGCACCAGAAGCACCAGGAGATGGGCTGCATCTGCTTTGAAAACCCGGCTATGGGGATCTACTTCATCTCCGATCCCGACGGCTACTGGATCGAGATCGTGCCGGAGAACCGGTAATGGCAGGGGAGAAAAACAGCGGCTGGACGGGGACCTTCCGGACAGCCGCTGTCTTCTGTGCCGTTATGCTGCTGCTCTCCCAGAGTGCCCAGCAGGGGTTGGCGGTGAGCAGTCCAGCCTGGGGGATGTTCTCCCTGTGGGAGGGGGTCACCCGCTGGTCGGTGCCCGCTCTGTTTATGGCCTGGGGCATGGAGGATCTGGAGGGCGGAAAGGGAACCTGGAGGCCGGTGCTGTGGGGACTGGGCGCGCTGGTGTTCTGGGGCGTTCTGTACGCCCTGGCCGGCTATCTGCTGGGGGGCGGTACCCTGTCCCTCAGCGGCCTGGGCGGGGCGCTGACGGCCGCCCTGTGGGGGGAGAGCGCCTCTCACCTGTGGATTCTCTTCCCTCTGCTGGGCCTGCGGCTGGTGGGACCGGTGCTGGGCCGCTTTGCCGCCGGAGCCAGCCGGGGCGAGGCGATGTACATTCTGGCCCTGGCCGTTCTGCTGGCCGGGGTGCTGCCCATCTGGACCAACTTCCACCCCAACCAAGTGCTGGTGACCCTCACCGGCCGCCTGGATATCCATCTGGTGCTGGGCTGGGTGGGCTATTACCTGGCCGGTTGGTTTTTCAGCCACTACACCATCGGCCGCCTGGAGGAGCTGATCCTCTATGTGCTGGGCGTGGCGGGACTGGTCCTCACCCTGTGGGGGGACCGCCTGGTGGGAGGCAGCCGGGCCCTGTGGTACGGCTACACCGCCCCCGGCGTGGCCTGTACCGCCGCGGCGGTATGCGTGCTGCTGCGGTATGTGCTGCCGGTGAATCGGGGCCTCCATCTGGGGGAGTACGCGGTAGGGGTGTACCTGTTCCACCCGATCTGGATGCTGGTCTTTCAGCGCCTGGGGGTGGGGCTTGGTTGGTTGCCTCAGGTGGTGTATGTGCCCCTGGGGGCGCTGATCCTGTTTTTGCTGAGCATCCCCCCGGTCTGGCTGCTGTCCAGGGTGCCGGTGGCGGGACCAAAACTGACCCGAGGATAATGAAAACTGCCGCCTGCGGAAGGTTCCGCAGGCGGCAGTTTTGCTGTCTTGGAATATCAGCCCAGGTAGGCCTTCTTGACCTGCTCGTTGTTGAGCAGTTCCCGTCCCGAGCCGGACAGAGTGAGCTTGCCCGTCTCCAGCACGTAGGCCACATCGGCGATGCGCAGGGCCATGTTGGCGTTCTGCTCGATGAGCAGCACGGTGACGCCCTGGTGATTGATCTCCTTGATGATGTCAAAGATGCCCTTGACCACGATGGGGGCCAGGCCCAGGGAGGGCTCGTCCATCATGATGATCTTGGGCCGGGACATGAGGGCGCGGCCCACGGCCAGCATCTGCTGCTCGCCGCCGGACAGAGTGCCCGCCGCCTGCCAGGAGCGCTCCTTCAGGCGGGGAAAGAGCTCATAGACCCAGTTGAGGTCGTCGTTGATGTTGTCCCGGCGGAGATAAGCGCCGATTTTCAGGTTTTCCACCACGGTGAGGTCGGGGAACACGTGGCGGCCCTCCGGCACCAGGGTAATGCCCTTGGAGACGATGCGGTCAGGGGAGAGGCCGGTGATGTCCTCCCCCTGGAGGTGGATGCGGCCGTGGGCGGGTTTCGCCAGCCCGGCGATGGTGCGCAGGGTGGTGGACTTTCCGGCGCCGTTGGCCCCGATGAGGGTGACGATCTTCCGCTCCGGCACCTCCAGGGAGATGCCCTTGACGGCCTCGATGCCGCCGTAGCTCACTTTCAGTTCATCAATCTTCAGCATCGTCTGCCACCCCCAAATATGCCTCGATGACCCGAGGATTGTTTTGTACCTCCGCCGGCGTGCCCTGGGCAATCAGCTTGCCGAAGTCCAGCACGTAGATGCGGTCGGAGATCTGCATGACCAGATCCATGTGGTGCTCAATGATGAGGATGGTCAGGTTATACTCGTCCCGGATGCGGTGGATGAACTCCGCCAGCTCCTGGGTCTCCTGGGGGTTCATGCCGGCGGCCGGCTCGTCCAGCAGCAGCAGCTTGGGCTGGGTGGCCAGGGCGCGGGCGATCTCCAGGTGGCGCTGTAAGCCGTAGGGCAGGGAGCCGGCCACTTCATCCTTCAGATGCAGCAGGTTCTGCTCCTCCAGCAGGGCCAGGGACTCCTCCCGCATCCGCTTCTCCTCGGAAGCATTGAGGCGGAAGGTGGCGGAGAACACGTTCTGCTTGGCCCGCATGTGCTTGGCGATGAGCACATTGTCCAGCACGGACAGCTTGGAAAACAGGCGGATATTCTGGAAGGTACGGGCAATGCCCAGCTGGGTAATCTTGTCCGGGGTGGGGTTCAAGGTATGGGTATACTTGCCCTTGTTCTCCCCGGCGTACAGCTTCTGCATCTTGCCCTTGGGGAAGTTCTCCACCATGGGCTCACCGCAGAAAGAGATGCGGCCGTTGGTGGGCTCATACACCCCGGTGATGCAGTTGAAGGCGGTGGTCTTGCCGGCACCGTTGGGGCCGATGAGGGCCACAATCTCCCCCTTGTTTACCTCCAGGGACAGGTCATTGACGGCCACCACGCCGCCGAACTGCATGGTGATGTGTTCCAATTGGAGGACATGTTCCAGACTCATTTCGCCACCTCCTTGGTTTTCTTACGGGGCTTTAACAGGTCGGTGATTTCCTTGTTGCCCATGATGCCCTGACGGAAGAAGAGCACCACAATCATGATGACCACGGAGAAGACCACCATGCGGAAGCCGTTGCGGAACAGGCCCAGCTTGATGCCAAGGAAGGAGCCCATGTCCAGGCCCCGCAGCCACCACTCGGAGCAGGCCACATACAGGAAGGTGGACAGCACCGAGCCGGAGATGGAGCCGATGCCGCCGATGACCACGATGAGCAGGATCTCATAGGTCATGGTGGAGGTGTACACTTTGGCCTGGGCGTTGTTGGCGAACATGGCAAACAGCGCGCCGCCCACCCCAGAGAAGAAGGAGCTGATGACAAAGGAGAGCATCTTGTGCTTGGCCAGGTTGATGCCCATGGCCTCGGCGGCAATCTCGTCCTCCCGGATGGCCTTGAAGGCCCGGCCGTAGGAGGAGTTGATGAGCATGACGATGAGGGCCACACAGATGATCATAATGAGCATGGGGAAGAAGGCGGACAGGCGGAACACCACCTTGCCGCTCTCGTCGGTGATGTTGAAGTTGTTGAAGGTGGGAATTTGGGTGATCATGTTGGCGCCGTTGGTGATGGGGCCCAGGGCCTGCCACTGGAAGATGGCCCGGATGATCTCGGCAAAGCCCAGGGTGGCGATGGCCAGATAGTCGCTCTTGAGCCGTAGCACCGGCAGGCCGATGAGCCAGGCGAAGAAGGCGGCCACGCAGCCTCCCAGGATGATGGCCAGCAGCACACCCAGAATGAGACCGGTGGGGGTGTCCACCCCGCCGAACAGGTCAGGCAGGGAGAACTTCACCGCCGAGCCGCCGAACAGGTAGTACACCGTGTCCTTGGCGGAGACGGGGACAGTGAGGATGGCGTAGGTGTAGGCGCCCAGCAGCATAAAGCCCGCCTGGCCCAGGGAGAACAGGCCGGTAAAGCCGTTGACCAGGTTCATGGACACGGCCACCAGGGAGTACACCGCGCCCTTTTTCAGTACCACAAACAGCTGGCTGGTGGGGGCGAGGGTGTTCTCCAGCACGATTACCAGAACCAGCACCAGAATCGAGGCGGCCAGCCCCAGCAGGGCGCCCCGTTTGCTTCGTTTCTCTTGTATCATAGCGCTTCCTCCTTACACCTTGTCGGTGGCCTTTTCCCCGAACAGGCCGGTGGGCTTAAAGACCAGGATGATGATGAGCAGGGCAAAGGTAAAGGCGTCCACGAAGGTGGTGGCCCCCTCAAAGGGCAGGATTTTCACGAAGTTTTCGCAGATGCCGATGAGGAAGGCGCCGATCACCGCCCCGGGGATGGAGCCGATGCCCCCGAACACCGCCGCCACGAAGGCTTTCAGGCCGGGCATGGAGCCCACGGTGGGCACCACGGAGGAGTAGTTGGTGAAGTAGAGCATGGAGCCCACCGCCGCCAGAGCCGAGCCGATGATGAAGGTGGTGGAGATGACGGAGTTAATCTTGATGCCCATGAGCTGACTGGTCTCGAAGTCCTTGGCCACCGCCCGCATGGCCATGCCCACCTTGGTGCGGTTGATGAGCTGGGTAAGCAGGATGACCAGAACCACCACCAGGATGGGGGTGAGCACCACCACCCACTTGATGGAGGTGCCGGCCACGGTGATGGTGTCGGACAGGAAGGGAAGAGTGGGATAGATCATGGGCTGACCGCCGGTGACATAGGTGGCGGTGTTCTGGAGCAGGTAGCTCACGCCGATGGCGGAGATCATCACGCTCATCCGGGGGGCGGAGCGCAGGGGTTTGTAGGCCACCCGCTCAATGCAGAAGCCTAGGGCCACCGTCAGGATGATCACCAGGGGCATGGCCACATACAGGGGGAAGGAGGCACTCAGGTAGATCCCCAAGAGGCCGGCCACCATAAATACGTCGCCGTGGGCGAAGTTGATCAGGCGCAAAATGCCGTAGACCATGGTGTAGCCGATGGCGATGAGGGCATATTGCCCGCCCACCGAAATGCCGAACAGCAGGGTGGAGATGAAAAATTCCATAGAATTTCCTCCTCAGTGAAAGTTTTGCTGGACAGTCCCAAAAAGAGGGGGAGACCGCCTCCTTTTGGGGCGGCCCAGCGGGAGGTTGATGTGGAATTGGCGGGGACCCGAAGGCCCCCGCCAAACCGTAAAAAGATCAGATCACACGAGGGCGGAGCGCTTACTGTTTGACCGTCTGCTGGGTCTCCAGCTCCCAGGCGCCATCGTTGGTGGAGTGCTTGATGTAAGCGGTGTCACGCACGGCGTCGCCGTTGGTGTCGTCAAAGGCGATGTGGCCGGACACACCGTCGTAGGTCACATCCCACAGGGCGGCCTTGATGTCGGCGGGGTCCACGCTGTCGGCCTTCTTGATGGCCTCCAGGGCCACGTAGTAGGCGTCGTAGCCCATGGCGGTGACGGCGGCGACCGTGTCATTGCCGCCGTTGGCGTCCAGAGCGCCGTCGGCAGTGTTGATGTAGTTCTTGACGCCCTCGTCGAAGGTGGGGTTGCCGCCCTCCTGATAGAAGGTGGAGACATACAGCTGGATGTCAGTGCCCTTGGCGGCCTCCAGGACCATGTTGTCGTCCAGGGTGTCGGAGCCCACGAAGGGGATGTCCAGACCCAGAGAGGCGGCCTGGGTGATGATCTGGGTGGCATAGGCGATGGACACAGGGGTGAAGATGACGTCGGCGCCCTCGCTCTTGGCCTTGTTCAGGTAGGAGTTAAAGTCGGAGTTGTTGGTGGGGAAGGAGTCCTTGATGACCTTGCCGCCGGCGGCGGTAAAGGCCTGCTCAAAGAAGGCGATCAGGCCCTGGTCGTACTCGTTGCCCGCCTCGCCCAGGCAGTAAGCGGTCTTGGCCTGGAACTTATCCATGGCGAAGTTGGCCAGCACGGTGCCCTGGAAGGGGTCCAGGAAGCAGATGCGGAAGTAGTAGTCGTTGCCGGCGGTGACGTTGGGGTTGGTGCAGGTCACGCCGATGGCGGGGATGCCCGCGTTGCCGAAGATGGGGCCGGCGGCGATGGACACGCCGGAGCCGTAGGAGCCCAGCACCAGGGCCACGCCCTCACTGACCAGCTGGTTGGCGGCGGTGGGGGCCTTGTCGGTGGAGGAGCCGTTGTCCGCAGGGACCAATTCCACCTGGTACTCTTCGCCGCCCACAGTGACGGTGGGGGTCTCGGAGTTGGCATACTGCATGCCCAGCATCTCCTTCTTGCCGCCGGAGGCGGAGTCGCCGGAGGCGGGCTCAAAGACGCCGATTTTCACAACCTTATCGCCGGAGTCGCCGCCGGAGCCGGAGCCGGAACCAGAACCGGAACCGGTGCCGCCGCTGCCGCAGCCGGCCAGCGCAGCGACCATCAGGGCGCAGGACGTAGCCAAAGCCAGAAATCGTTTCATATTGCTTTCCTCCAATCTTGATCCGGGCAGAGCCCGTGTGTCCACACACAAGAGACAAGTGTCCATGTGAACTTGTGGTTTATTATAGCAAAGTGTGCCTGAAATTGCAAGGGCATTCGGGAGCAGTTTCATTTTTAGTGTATTTCCCCGAAAGACAAAGTATTTCACCTGGAAAAACCGGGACTTTCACAACAGAAACGGCGCCCCTGGTTCTCCAGGGGCGCCGTTGCCCAATGTTTGCAGGATGAAGTTATTGCTTCTTGGCCTCTCCCTCGGGGAAGATGATCTTGTTGACAAAGAAGAAGATCACCATGGAGATGCCGCCGTTGAGCACCACGGTGCCGATGTTGTAGATGAAGGCGGGCACAAACAGCCCGGCCACCGCCATCCAGATGCAGTTGATGGAGTTGACGATGCAGGTGATGACGCAGAAGGCGATGAGGTACCAGAAGATCTGGTAGAGCACGTTGCCCTTGCTGCGGAAGACCAGGTTGCGCTGGAGGGGGAAGTTGATGCACTCGCCGATGACCATGGCCACCATGTAGGCGCAGAAGTAGGGCAGGCCGCCGTGGTTCACGTCATAGCCCAGGATGTTCCACTGGAAGGTCTCTCCGAACAACGTGACCGGGATGCCGGGCCAGCCGAAGTCCACCAGGGGCAGACCGGAAAAGGCGGCGGGCAGGAAGGTGAGCAGGATATATTTAAAGACGGTAATCAGGTTGCTGACGATGACGAACAGACCGCCCTCCCGAATCCATTTGGCGGCGCCGGGGTGGTTGGCTGCAAAACGATTCCAAACATTCACAGTGTTTTGCTCCTCTCCTTCTTGACCTTCCGGTTGGCAAAGAAGCCGGCGATGGTCTTGCCCATGCCGCGGAAGAAGTGGCCGTTGCAGGCCTCCAGAATGGAGGCGGTCATCTCAGTGGTTACCAGTCCGTTGCTCATCTTGGCCAGACCCCGGAAGGGCATGCTGTGGATAAAGAGTATGTTCAGGTTGGGCTGGTCCTTCTCCTCGCTCTTGCGCTGGATGGAGGCCAGACGGCCGGCGGCGAAGCGGGCCACAAAGCCCTTGGCGTAGATCATCTGGGACAGGCTGTCGTTGTAGCCCAGGGGCTGGGAGCGGTCCCACTTGTCCTGGGGGATGGGGCGGCCCAGCAGGGTTGCAAACTGGTCGTCGGGGACGGCCTGGACCTGGGCGGAGTAGTAGCAGGACAGCTTCTCCCGGTCGTAGGGGACGGGAGCGCCGGTGCCCTCCACCTCCACCGAGGCGGCAAGGCGGATGTCGGCGGAGCTGGCGCCCACCTCCAGGCGGTACTCTCCGCCCTCAATCTCCCAGTGGTTGGTCTGCACGTTGAAGTAGCGGAAGGCCTTGTCATCCAGGGGGATGGTGACCTCACGGCTCTCCCCCGGCTCCAGGGACACCTTGGCAAAGCCCTTGAGCTCCCGCAGGGGGACAAAGAGCTGGCTGCCGGGATGGGAGACATAGAGCTGGGCAATCTCCGCCCCGGCCCGCTTGCCGGTATTGGTGAGGGTGAAGGTGACCTTCTCCCGGTCGGCCTTCAGGTCCGAATAGGCGAAGGTGGTGTAGCTGAGACCAAAGCCGAAGGGGAAGCGCACCGGCTTCTGGGCGGTGAGGTAGTAGCGGTAGCCCACAAAGATGGACTCCCGGTACTGGGCGGTGCGCTCCCGGCCGGGGAAGAAGTCCCGGTTGGGGGTGTCGTCGTACACCAGGGGGTAGGTCTCGGCCAGCTTGCCGGAGGGGTTCACTTTGCCGGTGAGGATGTCGGCCATGGCGCCGGCGCCGGCCTGGCCGCCCAGGTAGCCGTGGACAATGGCGGCGGCCTGGTCATACCAGGGCAGCTCCACGGGAGAGCCGCCGGAGAGGACCACCACCACCTTGGGGTTGGCGGCGCACACCGCCTCCATCAGCTGGTTCTGGTTGGCGGGCAGGCGCATGTGGGTGCGGTCCATGCCCTCGCTCTCAAAGACCTCGGGCAGGCCCAGATAGAGCAGCACCACGTTGGCCTGACCGGCCAGCTGCACCGCGGCCTGCTGGAGACCCGCGTCCGCCTCCCCGTTGCGCCGGTAGCCCTGGGCGTGGCCCACCACGTCCAGGCCGCTCTCCTTCAGGCAGTCCAGGGGCTTATCCAGCCGGGTGGGGTTCACCAGGGAGGAACCGGCCCCCTGGTAGCGGGGCTCCAGGGCCATGTCGCCGATGACGGCCACCCGGGTGTTGGGGGCCAGGGGGAGCAGGTCCCCCTTGTTTTTCAGCAGGACCGCGGTCTGGGCGGCGGCCTGCCGGGCCACCGCGTGGTGGGCCTGCTGGTCAAAGTCCCGCTTGCCGCCGGCGGTGGCCTCATGGGTGGCCAGAATCACATCCAGCAGCTGGTCCACCCGCAGGTCAATGGTCTCCTGGCTGATTCTGCCCGCCTTCAGGGAGGCCATCAGCTCCCGGTCGCTGTCACCGATGGTGCCGGGCATCTCCAGGTTGCTGCCCGCCTGGATACCGGCGGTCTGGCTGTTGCAGCCGCCCCAGTCGGTGACCACAAAGCCGTCAAAGCCCCACTCGTCCCGGAGGATCTCGGTGAGCAGATGGGCGTTTTCGTTGGCGTAGGTGCCGTTCACCTTGTTGTAGGAGGACATGATGGACTTGGGGTGGCCCTCCTTGACGGCGATCTCAAAGTTGGTGAGGTAGAGCTCCCGCAGGGTGCGCTCGTCCACCACGCTGTCGCTGGTCATGCGCAGCAGCTCCTGGGAGTTGGCGGCAAAGTGCTTGGGGCAGGCGGAGATGCCGTTTTCCTGCACGCCCCGGATAAAGGCGGCGGCCATCTTGCCTCCCAGATAGGGGTCCTCGGAGTAATACTCAAAGTCCCGGCCGCCCAGAGGGCTGCGCTTGGTGTTCAGACCGGGACCCAGCAGCACGTTCACCTGCTGGCAGGCGGCCTCCTGGCCGATGGTGCGGCCGCACAGAGTGGCCAGCTCCTGGTCCCAGCTGTTGGCGATGCCGGCGGCGGTGGGGAAGCAGGTGGCGGGCTGACTGGCGTTGATGCCTAAGTGGTCGCCCTCTCCCAGCTGCTTGCGCACCCCGTGGGGGCCGTCGGACAGGAACATGCTGGGTACACCCGCCTTGGGAAAGGGGTAGGTGCTCCACACGTCCCGGCCGGAGAGCAGGGCAATTTTTTGTTCCAGGGTCAGCTTATCCAGAATATCTTGGTGTTTCACAGTCTATCTCCTTTTCGGTTCAGCGGTGTGGAAATATGGGACCATCCCCCCGGAGCTCGGGGGGATGGGTGCCCGTGCAGGTTACGCCTGGGTGGATGCGTCCTCGATCTTCTTGGACTTTTTCACGATCATCACCGCGCCGGCGGCCAGGATCACCACGATCACCACATCGATGGCGATGGCGGCGATCTGCCAGCCCTGGAGCCCACCGCCGGTCAGATTGGCCGGGTCGTAGGCACGGGAGTTCACGGTGGTGTACAGGATGTTCTTGGCGGCCTGACGCATGGCCAGCACGGAGGTGGCGCTGGTGGTGTCGGTGACGTGGTTGGTCTCGGTGTCATAGGCCACCAGCATACAGTCGGTGCCGCCCCGGATGCCCTGGTCGGAGTCCATGTAGCCGTACACGCCGAAGTAGTCGGTGAGGACGAAGCCCTCAAAGCCCCACTCATCCCGCAGGACGTTCTGGAGCAGGGCGCCGCAGGCGCCGGCCCAGGTGGTGCCGATGTAGTTGAAGGAGGACATGGCCGCCTGGCAGCCGCCTTCCTTCACCGCAATCTCAAAGGGCTTGAGGTAAATCTCCCGGATGGACTGCTCGTTGGCCCAGGTGCACAGCATCACGGTGCGGTTGGTCTCCTGGTCGTTGAGGGCAAAGTGCTTCATGTAGGCGTACACGCCGTGCTCCTGGGCGCCCAGAATGGCGCTGGCGGCCATGCTGCCGCCCAGGACGCCGTCCTCAGAGTAGTACTCAAAGTTCCGGCCGGCGAAGGCGGAGCGGTGGGTGTTCATGGCGGGGGCATACCAGCCGGACACGCCCATCTCATCGGCCATCTTGCCGATGCGCTCGCCGAAGGCGTTGGCCAGATCCACGTTCCAGGTGGCGGCGATCATGACGGCGGCGGGGAAGCCGATGGAGCCCTTGCCGGTAAAGTTGTTGTTGATGGAGGCGGGGCCGTCGCAGTCGATGGTCTGTACCTTGCCGATGCTGCTGACGGCGGAGGTCTGGTAGCCGCCCAGGGCGATCAGGGTGTCCATGTCGGAGACGGTGAGCTGGTCCAGCAGCTCATCCCACTGGGGGTCGTCGTAGTCCACGCCCCGCAGATCCTCCAGCTTTAGACCGTTCTTGGCGCCGGTGGTGGGCATGACGTCGTCGGCATTGTTGAACTGGGTGGGGTCGTAGTTGCTGTTGTTGTAGAAGGTGGCCTTGGCCTCGTCGCTCATGGAGTAGTTGGTGGGAGCGGCGGTGGCGGCGTCATAGTTGGCAAAGCCGTTGGCACGGCTCAGGTAGGTCACGTCGCCCTCGGCGAAGGCAAACTGGTTGGAGGCGGCCACCGCGTCGGTGGAGCGGGGGCTGGTGTCGCCGTAGGTGATGGTGGTGGGGACGTTGTAGGTCTGGGAAGCGATGACGGTGTGGGCGTCGGAGTTAATGGAGATGGCGTAGTCACCGGCCTCCAGCACGTAGGCGCCGGCACCGTAGGTGTCGTAGGAGGCCATATCCTCGGCCTTAAAGGAGATGGTCAGGGTCTGGGAAGCGCCGGGCTCCAGCATGTCGGTCTTGTCGAAGGCGATGAGGTTGGCGCTGGCCTTCTCAATGCCGCCGTTGGTGTAAGGGGGATTGTAGTAGACCTGGACCACGTCCTTGCCGGCCACCGAGCCGGTGTTGGTGACGGTCACGTCAAAGGTGATGGTACCGTTGCTCTCCGAGAGGGCGCCCATCTCCTGGGTGAAGGTGGTGTAGCTCAGGCCGTAGCCGAAGGGGTACTGGACGGTGGCGTCGTAGTCAATGAGGCCTTCCACGGCGGCGGTCTCATAGAACTTGTAGCCTACGTAGATGCCCTCCACGTAGTTGACAAAGTTGGGGGAAGCGCCGTCCACGGCAAACTCGTCCATGTTGTCATAGGTGAAGCCGCCGAAGTTGTTCCAGGTGGGAGTCTGGGTCAGGTCGTAGACATAGGTGTCCACCATCTTGCCGGAGGGGTTCACCTCACCGGAGAGGATCTCGCCCAGGGCGTTGAAGCCGGTCTGGCCGGGGCCGGCCATGACCAGGGCGCCCTGAATAGAGTCGTACTGGTCCAGCCAGCCCAGCTCCATGGGGTTGGCGGCGTTGATGACCACGATGACGTTATTAAACTCGCTGGTGACCCGCTCCACCATGGCGATCTCCCGGTTGCTCAGCTCCAGGTAGTGCTTGCTGGCGTCCAGGTCGTCGGTCTGAGAGCTGATGCGCACGCCGGAGGCGCCGAAGGTGCCGCCCTCCTGGAAGGTATCCTCGCCGTCGTAGCTGGTGGGCAGGTCGGCGCCCTCGCCGCCGGAGCGGGAGATGACGATCAGGGCGGTGTCGGAGAACTCCTTGGCATTCTCAAAGATGCCGGCGGCGTCATACTCCTCCATGGTGGGTTCCGGGATGGTCCAGTCCTGGCCCCACATGCCCACGGTGGGACGGGCGTCCCGGAACTGGGTGTAGAAGTCGGAGAGGGTAGTGTTGTATTCGATGCCCGCGTTGCTCAGTCCCTCCAGCAGGGAGACGGTGGGGTAGGACTCGGACAGGCCGCCGGAGCCGGTGCCACCGTAGACGGGGTTGGTGGAGGACCAGCCGAACACGTTGACTTTGGTGTTGGCCAGGGGGAGCGCCCCCTCGTTCTTCACCAGAACGATGCCCTCCTCGGCGATGTCGGTGCACAGCTCATTGGCGGAGGCGGCAGTCTCGTCGGAGACGGAGCCGTCGCCCATGGCCAGGGAGATGATGCTGCTCATGGGGCCAAAGCAGATCAGGTTCACGGTGACGGCGATGGCCAGCACCATGGCCAGGGCGGCCTCGCCCCGGATCAGGAACTTTTTGGACCGGGCCATTTTGCGGCAGGCGATCATGGCCACGATGGCCAGGAGCAGCACCACGGCAAGGCCGATCAGGTACGGTTTGCAGGTGTTCAACACGGAGATAACGTCTTCAATGTTGATGGCAAGCATTTCTCTTCTTCCTCCTTGATTATTTTGGGAGAGCCTGGGCAAAAGGCTCCTCCTCAGATCTGGAAAGGAGTTTAACACAAGTTTTGCCCCCATGTTCATGAAGGACACAAACTGCTGACTTTTTAACGTAAACTGCAAAAGATATTGTGAAATTAAACAAAATAAAACCCCGCTTGTTTGGCAGGTTCAACAAGCGGGGCGGGCCGCAAGGGGGAAGTTTTTCCACATTCACGAAGGGCGGGAGAGTGGAAAAAGCAGGGTGAGCTGGAACCAGCCGTCCGTGGCCTGGACGGTCATGGTACCGCCGTATTTTTGGGCGGTGTAGCGCATGCTCTTGAGCCCGTAGCCGTGGTACTCCCGGTCCGGCTTGGTGGTCACGGGCAGGCCGTGCTCGAAGGAGGGAGGGACAGGGCAATAGTTTTCGCACCGGATGACCAGAAAGTCTTTTTTGGCGTATACCTCCAGATGGATGAGCCGCTGTTCCTTGTCGGGAATGGACAGCTCGCACTCGATGGCGTTGTCCAGGGCGTTGCCGAAGAGGGTACAGAGGTCCATGACGTCCATGAAGGCCAGCTTGGCCCCGTCGGCCACACAGGTGAGCTTGATCTGGTGCTTGGCGCAGTAGAGGCTCTTGCCGGTAAGCACCGTGTCCAGCACCGAGTTGCCCGTTTTGTTCTGGGCCTCGTAGTGCTGGATCTCCGCCTCCATCTGGTCCAGAAAGGCGGCGCGGCGGGCGGGGTCCTCTTCCGCCCGGAGGACGGCGATCTGGTGCTTGAGATCGTGGTACTTGCGGTTGATGACGTCGATGGACTCCCGGGACTGGCGGTACTGGACGTACTGATTTTGCAGGATGTTTTTGATGGCGTCCAGCTCCCGGCGTGTGTGCAGCTCAAAGAGCTGGATGTGGTAGGCGTAGAGGATCACCACCCCGGCCAGATCCACCAGGGTGCGGATGTTGGCAATCTCCTGGGTCATGGAGCTGGTGAAGGGAGTGTTGGCGGTGACGAAGCTCAGGTTGCTGGCCAGAAAGGCGGCCAGACCCATGGCGGCAGCGGACAGCAGCTCCCGCCGGGTCAGTTGGGGCAGGTCCACCCCGTAGGACACCTTCTGCTCCAGCCGGTAGGCCAGGAAAAAGACGCATCCATACACCACAACAAGAAACAGCGCCGCCGGGAAAATGCCCTGGATGTGGGTCTCCCAGACAAAAAAGGCGTACAGCTGCCACTCCAGGGAGGCGGTAAATTCGGCCAGAAGAAAGGCCCGCACGGTGCAGAAGCCCGCCCCCAGCAGGTCACCCTGGCCGCAGAAGGCCAGAAACAAAAACATGAGCCCCACCGCCGCGGCCATGGCGGGCATCCAGAAGGCCACGTGGAGAGAGGCGGTCCCCTCCAGCCACAGCCCCTGGATGAGCAGGGCGGCGCCCGCCGTGAACCAGAACCTGGGGCCGTCGATTTTCCGGGGATATTGGAGCAGGAAGATCATACAGGCGCCCCACTCGGCCAGAGCGGTAAACAGGCGGGGCATAGTCTCACTCACCGGGCGCCACCTCCCAGGTAGGCGGTAAGGGCCTCCAGGAAGGGGGCCTTCCGGGAGCGGCTGATGAGCAGCTTGTGCTCTCCCACCAGGGCGCAGTTATCCTGAATGCCGTTGACGTGGGCCAGGTTGACCAGGTAGCCCTTGTTGCTGCGGAAGAAGTTGTGGCCCTCCAGCTTTTCCTCCGCGTCCTTGATGGTGCCCGCGCTGGTGTACTCGTCCGAGGCGGTGTGGTAGATGAGCCGGTGGCCCTGGCTCTCCACAAAGGTGATGTCCTCCACCGCCAGCTTCATGGCGCCCCCTTTGATGGGTACGGTGATATAGGTGTGCTCCCGGCGGCGCATCCGGCTCAGGGCGCGGCTCAGCCGCTGGACAAAGGTGGCGTAGCTCACTGGCTTGAGCATGTAGTCCAGGGCGTCCACCTCGTAGCCCCGGATGGCATATTGGGCCATGTTGGTGATGAAGATGAGGATGACCTCCGGGTCGGTGCGGCGGATGAGCTGGGCGGTGGCCATGCCGTCCAGAAAGCGCATCTGCACATCCAGAAAGATCAGGTCGAACTGACCATGATACTGTTCCATCAGATCCTCTCCGTCGGCAAACAGGGATACCTCAAAGCGCTTGCCCGACTCCCGGGCGTATTGGTCCACATAGGTTTGCAGCTGCTTGGCCCAGGACAGATCGTCCTCGGCCACGGCGATTCGGATCATCCGGGCACCTCCCTTCCGAAAAATCTCCCGGAGAAATACACTGTCCTTTTTTCATATTTACTATACCAAAGAAACTAGTTCGGGTAAAGAGAAATGACGAAAATGATCCCCTGCTCCGGCGGGCGGTCCAGGTGGATATTGACAATCCAACCGGGAGAAAGTACTCTTGTACCAGATTGAAATAAAGGGGGAACCTTTGATGAAAAAGCGAGTGGGAATTCTGACCTCCGGCGGCGACTGCCCGGGCCTCAACGCCACCATCCGGGGCGTGGCCAAGGCGCTCTACCAGCGCTTCGGCGACGACGTGGTGATCATCGGCATCTCCAACGGCTACTCCGGCCTCATCAACGGCGAGTGGCGGGAGATGAAGCCCCGGGAGTTTTCCGGCATCCTCACCGTGGGCGGCACCATCCTGGGCACCAAGCGCACGCCCTTCAAGCTCATGCGGGTGGTAGGCGAGGACGACGTGGACAAGGTGGCCGCTATGAAGAAGAACTACCAGGAGATGAAGCTGGACTGCCTTCTCTGCCTGGGCGGCAACGGCACCCACAAGACCGCCAACCTGCTCTCCGAGGAGGGCCTCAACATCATCGGCCTGCCCAAGACCATCGACAACGACATCTACGGCACCGACGTGACCTTCGGCTTTCACTCCGCGGTAGACATTGCCACCGAGGCCATCGACCGGGTCCACACCACCGCCGGCAGCCACAGCCGCTGCATGCTGGTGGAGCTGATGGGCAACAAGGCGGGCTGGCTCACCCTGTACGCGGGCATCGCCGGCGGCGCCGACATCATCCTCATCCCCGAGCGGCCCTATACCATTGAGAAGGTGTGCGCCGCCATCGAGAACCGGGCCAAGCAGGGCAAGCACTTCTCCATCCTGGCGGTGGCCGAGGGAGTCTACGACATCAAGGAGTCCCGCATGAAGAAGAAGGAGCGCATGGCCAAGCGCAAGGAGGAGGGCATCACCACCGCCACCAACCGCATCGCCCGCCAGATCGAGGAGATGACCGGCTTTGAGACCCGCACCTGCGTCCCCGGCCATATGCAGCGGGGCGGCAGCCCCTCCCCCTACGACCGGGTGCTGGCCACCCAGTTCGGCTCCTACGCCGCCAAGATGGTGGCCGACGAGAACTTCGGCATCACCGTGGCCATGAAGAACAACCACGTGGGGGAGAACAAGCTCTCCGACATCGCCGGCAAGAGCCGCCTGGTCCCGGACGGCCACGGCATGCTGGAGGTGGCCCGGCGCATGGGCATCTCCCTGGGATAAACCGGAAAGAGGGCTTGACTTTTGGTTCGTTCTGGAGTATGATACTTTAACGGTTTAAAGATTGAAACCACGAAAGTATCCGGACTCCGGTCCGGTTTGGAAAGGAACGAGCGCCATGCCTATCACCGATCTGCTGGAGCGCAACAGCAAGCTCTATGGCGACGAGATCGCCCTGGTGGAGATTAACCCGGAGGTCCAGGAGACCCAGCGGGTGACCTGGAAGGAGTACGAGCTGATCCAGCCCACCTCCACCGCGCCCTACCGCCGGGAGATCACCTGGTCCGTCTTTGACGAGAAGGCCAACCGGGTGGCCAACCTGCTGCTGGGCCGGGGGCTGAAAAAGGGCCAGAAGGTGGCCATTTTGCTGATGAACTGCCTGGAGTGGCTGCCCATCTATTTCGGCATCCTCAAGGCGGGGGCCGTGGCGGTGCCCCTGAACTTCCGCTACACCGCCCAGGAGATCGAGTACTGTGTGAAGCTGGCCGACGCGGACGTGCTGTTCTTCGGCCCGGAGTTTATCGGCCGGGTGGAGGACATCGTGCCCTCCATCGGCAAGGAGCGCCTGCTCTTCTTTGTGGGCGAGACCTGCCCCTCCTTTGCTGAGGACTACCACCGTGCCACCGCCAACTGCTCCTCCGCCGCCCCCAAGGTGCTGGTGGACGACGAGGACGACGGGGCCATCTACTACTCCTCCGGCACCACCGGCTTCCCCAAGGCCATCCTGCTCACCCACCGGTGTCTCCTCCAGGCGGCCCGGATGGAGGCTATCCACCACGAGACCACCCACGACGACGTCTTTCTGTGCATCCCGCCTCTGTACCACACCGGCGCCAAGATGCACTGGTTCGGCTCCCTGTTTACCGGCAGCCGGGGGGTCCTTCTCAAGGGCAACACCCCCCAGGCCATCTTCAACGCCGTCTCCCAGGAGCGGTGTACCATCGTGTGGCTGCTGGTACCCTGGTGCCAGGACATTCTGGCCGCTCTGGACCGGGGCGACCTGAAGCTGGAGGACTACCACCTGGATCAGTGGCGGCTCATGCACATCGGTGCCCAGCCGGTGCCCCCCTCCCTCATCCGCCACTGGTTGCAGTATTTCCCCCATCACAAATACGATACCAACTACGGCCTGTCCGAGTCCACCGGCCCGGGCTGTGTTCACCTGGGTCTGGACCACATCGACAAGGTGGGCGCCATCGGCGTACCCGGCTACGGCTGGAAGGTGAAGATCGTGGACGAGCAGGGTCAGACCGTGCCCCAGGGCGAGGTGGGCGAGCTGTGCGTCAACGGCCCCGGCGTGATGAAGTGCTACTACCACGACCCGGAGGCCACCGCCGCCGTGCTGGACGGGGAGTGGCTCCACACCGGCGATATGGCCAAGCAGGACGAGGACGGCTTCTACTTCCTGGTGGACCGGAAGAAGGACGTCATCATCTCCGGCGGCGAGAACCTCTACCCCGTGCAGATCGAGGACTTCCTGTCCGCCTACCCCAAGGTCCACGATGTGGCCGTCATCGGCCTGCCCGACAAGCGTCTGGGCGAGATCGCTGCGGCCATCATCCAGGTGAAGGAGGGCATGACCTGCACCGAGAGCGAGATCAACCAGTACTGCACCGATCTGCCCCGGTACAAGCGGCCCCGGAAGATCATCTTTGCCGACGTGCCCCGCAACCCCACCGGCAAGATCGAAAAGCCCAAGCTGCGGGAGAAGTACTGCGGCGTGCGCCTGGTGGAGGCCCAGAACAAAGCTTAATAGACCAACAGCCCGTTCCCAGGTTCCCGGGAACGGGCTGTTTTTGCGCTTAGATGACCTGGAAGAGGAAGAACTTCAGGTAGTTGGTCTCCTCCACATTCCAGAGGATGGGGTGGTCGGGGGCCTGCTGGCGCACCTCGATCTGCCGCAGCTGCCGCCCGGCATCGGCGGCGGCGGAGCGGAGCATTTTGACAAACATCTCCTCGGTGGCAAAGTGGCTGCAACTGGCGGTGGCCAGGTAGCCGCCCCGGGGCAGCAGCTTCATGGCCCGGTAGTTGATCTCCTTGTAGCCCCGCATGGCGTTGCGGGCGGTCTTTCGGGACTTGGTGAAGGCGGGAGGGTCCAGGATGATGAAGTCATAGTCGCTGTGGTGCTCCAGGGTGGGCAGCAGGTCAAAGACGTCGGCGCAGAGAAAATCCATGCGCCCCTCCAGACCGTTGAGCACCGCGTTGTCCCGGGCCAGATCCACCGCCGCCTGGCTCACATCCACGGCGGTGACGTGCTCCGCGCCGCCAAGCGCGGCGTTGAGGGCAAAGCTCCCGGTGTGGGTGAAGCAGTCCAGCACCCGTTTGCCCCGGGCCAGCTTGGCCACCTCCCGGCGGTTGTACTTCTGGTCCAGGAAGAAGCCGGTCTTCTGGCCGTTTTCAAAGTCCACCCGGTAGCGCACCCCGTTTTCCACGATCTCCGTCCAGGTCGCCTCCGGGTGCCGGAGCCCCTCCAGAGGGAACCAGCCCTTGTTCTCCTCCAGCCCCTCCCGGGCACGGAGGGCCACGTCGTTGCGCTCAAAGATGCCCTGGATATCCTGGCCGTCCTGACGCAGCACGTCTGCCAGAATGGGGAAGAGCACGGGCTTTAATTGCTCCATGCCGTAGGACAGGGTCTGGGTCACCAGCACCGGGCCGAAGCGGTCCACCGTCAGGCCGGGGAACTGGTCGGCTTCCCCGAAGATCACCCGGCAGCAGGACAGATCCTCCGGCCCCATCACCGTCTTGCGGTAGGCCCAGGCATATTCCACCCGGCGGCGCCAGAAGGACTCGTCAAACCGGTCGTTGGCGTTGCGGCTTAAAAGCCGCACCCGGATCTTGCTGTGCTGGCTGAGAAGCCCGGTGCCCAGGTAGCGGTCCTTGCTGCTGACCACGTCCACCAGAGCGCCGTTGGCGGGGGCGGGGTCGGGCTGGTCGGTGAGCTCTTCCGCGTACACCCAGGGGTGGCCGGCCAGAATGGCCCGCTCCCCCTTGGGGGTGACGGTGTAGACGGGATAGGGGCGGCTTTGTTTCATAAAACAGGTTCCTCTCTGTACAAATTAGCGGATTTTATTTCATTATAGCATGGATCGGCTCCCTGTGCTAGAATGAAGGAAACAGAAAGGGGCGGTTTTCATGGAAATCGAACGCAAGTGGCTCGCCGACGGATGGCCGGAGGGCCTGGAGGAGACCAAGCGCATCCTCATGCGCCAGGGGTATATCACCACCCGGCCCACCGTGCGCATCCGCAGCGAGGAGAGCGAAGGGGTGACCGAGTATGTGCTGTGCTTCAAGGGGGCGGCGGGACCGGACGGCCTGGCCCGGGAGGAGCTGGAGACCCGCACGGACCCGGAATTTTTCGCCAAGCTGGAGGCCTTCATCGGCCGGCCTCTCATCGAAAAGGAGCAGCGGCGGTACGCCCTGCCCGACGGCCTGACCCTGGAGGTGAACCAGGTGGACCGGGGGCAGCCGGGAGAATTTTTCTACGCCGAGGTGGAGTTTCCCACCAAGCAGGCCGCCCTGGCCTGGCAGCCCGACGGAGGGCTGGGGGAGTATCTCAGCCACGAAGTGACCGGCCAGCCGGGACAGAGCATGGCGGCCTACTGGACCGAGACCCGGGGCGGACGGTAAGAGGGCGGCAGGAAAGAAAATCCTGCCGCCCAGGGCTTGCCGAATGTGGAAAAAGTGAGTATACTAAAAAAAGATTTACATAAGAATGACATAAGAATGGGAGAGAGCCGCCATGGAGCAAACACCAACCCCCCGCCCCCGTTCCAATTCCACCGCCGGCCGCCGGCAGGCAGGACGCCGGGTCGCCCCGGCACCGAAAAAACGCCGCCGCCGGGGCATCGGCTGGACCTTATACGGTATCCTGGTGGTGCTGTCCGCCCTCATTGTGGGTGTGTACGCCGCAGGGCACTTTTTCATTCAAGCGCCGGATATTCCCGGGACCCAGTCCGATCTGGACGCCACGCCGGTGGTGGAGGACGGCTCCCAGGATCCGCAGGACCCCAACGCCCTGATCCGGAAGGACGGCGTCTATAACTTCCTTCTGCTGGGCAAGGACGTGGACAGCAGCAACACGGATACGCTGATCGTAGTCAGCTACGACACGGTGAACCAGAAGATCGGTATGGTGTCCATCCCCCGGGATACGGCGGTGAAGCGGGACTGGAGCAAGATGCCCAAGATCAACGCCGCCTTCCACAACAGCAAGGCCGGCCCGGAGGTGCTCAAGCAGGAGATCAAAAACACCTTCGGCATCCCCATCGACTACTATATCCATGTGGACCTGCAGGGTTTTATCGCCCTGGTGGACGAACTGGACGGGGTGGACATTGAGGTCCCTCTGGACATGAACTACGACGACCCCTATCAGAACCTGCACATCCATCTGAGCGCGGGCATGCAGCATCTGGACGGCCAGGAGGCCATGGGGGCGGTACGGTACCGCCATGACAACAGCGACAGCCCCAATTATGAGGCCAACCAGTGGTACAGCGACGTGCAGCGGGGCCAGTTCCAGCGCCAGCTGCTGGTGGAGCTGGCCAAGAAGGTGATCTCCTGGAACTCCATCCCCAAGGTGACCTCCTTCCTGGAGCTGTTCAACACCTACATCGACACCGATCTGAGCATGCAGGACATGCTCTACTTTGCCACCAAGGCCATGGAGTTGGACGTGTCCACCGCCATTGAGCAGGGCAACCTGGAGGGCCGGGGCGAGGGCGTGGTCAACGGCTATAAATACTGCTTCGTCTATGAGGCGGAGGACATCCTGCCCACCATCAACTCCCTCATCAATCCCTACACCCGGGCTCTGACGGCGGACGACCTGGACCTGCCGGAGCCGGAGTACTTCTGGAACGGCGTCGTCATTGACTAAATAAGGAAGATCAAACCGGCCCTGCGGCATTTGCCGCGGGGCCGGTTTTCCTGGATTTTTAAGGGGCCTTTCTGAAGAAACCGTAAGGAACTGGAAGGGGAGAAGCACTGTCTGCACACTTTCTTAAAAAATTATAAAACAACCTTTAGAAGCCTTGTCGAAGGATGGGGAATCCGATATACTGGGGCACATCTTAAACAAGATTGGAGGGAGCCCCCCTGGCTCAGATTCAGACACCTAACCGCCGGCCATCCTCCGGCGGCCGCCGGCAGCAGCCGGTCAAACCTTATAAGCGCCGCCGCCGCGGTGCCATTTGGGCCCTCTACACCTTTGTGGCCGTACTGGCGGTCCTGGTGGTAGGCGCCTACGCCGCCGGAACCTTTTTCATCACGCCTCCGCCGGTGAAGGAAGCAAAAACGCAGGCCACCGCCCCGGTGACCGGGAAAACCCAGCAGACAGACAAAGCGGAGCAGGCCCAGGACGAGGGGACGGCTCCCGAGATCGCGGCCTCCGCTCTCAAGCGGAAGGAAGGGGTCTACAACTTCCTGCTGCTGGGCAGCGATAAGGGCGGCGGCAACGCCGACACCATCATCGTGGCCAGCTACGACACCAAAAACCAGAAGGTGGGCGTGCTGTCCGTGCCCCGGGATACCATGGTGGACCGGGACTGGAGCCGCAACGGCAAGATCAACGCCGCCCTGGGCCACGGCGGACCCGAGCTGCTGGCGGAGGAGATCACCAAGACCCTGGGCGTGCCCATCGACTACTACTTCCACATCAACCTCCAGGGCTTTGTGGCGCTGGTGGACGAGCTGGGGGGCGTGGACGTGGACATCCCGGTGGACATGAACTACGACGACCCCTACCAGAACCTGCACATCCACTTCAAGAAAGGCCCTCAGCACCTGGACGGCCAGGCAGCCATGGAGGCGGTGCGCTACCGCCACGACAACAAGTCCAGCGTCAACGCCAATTACAGCGACCTGGACCGCACCAAATTACAACAGCAGGTGCTCACCGGGCTAGCCAACAAGGTGATCTCCTGGAACAGCATCACCAAGGTGCAGTCCTTCCTGAACATCTTCAACACCTACGTGAAAACCGACATGGGCATGAAGGACATGATCTACTTTGCCACCCAGGGCGTCAAGCTGGACACCAAGAACGCCGTCAGCTCCGCCACCCTGGAGGGCCGGGGCGACGCCTACTACCGGGCCTCCGCCTGGTGTATGGAGCTCAACCAGGATTCCACCGTAAAGCTGGTCAATGAGCTGGTGAACCCCTACACCCGGGCGCTGACTCTCAAGGACATGAACCTGCCCCGGGCGGAGCGCTACTATTTCAAGTATTGATCCCAACCGCATCCTGGTCCGACGGAGAAGAGCTTCTTCTCCGCCGGGCCGTTTTCTTTAGGGTTGACAGAACCGGCGGGATGGGCCATGATGGGATGAGACTTGTTTGGGAAAGGATGAAGGACATGGAACACTGGAAGGAGCAGCTGGACGGCTGGTATGAGGAGCAGGTGGAGACGCGCCACCGGCTCCATGGCAGTCCGGAATTGCCCTATGAGGAGCGGGAGACCACCCGTTTTTTAAAAGAGACCCTGACCGACTGGGGCATCCGGGTAGAAGAGCTGCCCGGCTTGGAGACCGGCGTGTCAGCGGTCATCGAGGGAGCCCACCCCGGCCCCATGCTGGTGCTGCGGGAGGATATAGACGCTCTGCCCATCCAGGAGAACACCGGCCTGGAATTTGCCTCCCGGCAGGCAGGAGTGAGTCACGCCTGCGGCCACGATATCCACACCACCGCCCTGCTGTATGCCGCCCGGTCCCTGCTGGGGCAGCGGGACAAGCTCCACGGCAGCGTAAAGCTCATCTTCCAGTGCGCCGAGGAGGTGGGCAGCGGGGCCTATAAGATGCTGGAGGCGGGCGCTTTGCAAAACTGCCAGCCTCAGGCGGTGGTGGGTTTCCACTGCGCCCCTCTGCTGGAGCTGGGCAAGATCGGTGTGCGCCGGGGCCCCAGCAATGCCAGCTTTGATATCTTCACCTGGACTATCACCGGCCAGGGAGGCCACGGGGCCTATCCGTATCGGTGTGTGGACCCGGTGGTAGTGAGTGCCTACCTCATTACCCAGCTCCAGACGGTGGTCAGCCGCTTTAACTGCCCCCTCTATCCGGCCGTACTGACGGTGGGAGAGATCCAGGGAGGTACAGCCCCCAACATCATCCCCGACCAGGTGACCATGCGGGGCTCCATGCGGGCCTTTGAACCTCAGCAGCGGCAGAAGATGCTGGAGCAGATCCGGCGGATCACCCAGGACTGCTGTTCCTCCCTGGGCGCCCAGGGCGAAGTGAAGCGGGATGTGGGCATTCCCTCCATCATCAGCGACCCGGAGATCGCCGACGGAGTGGCCCGGGCGGTGGAGGAGAGCCTGGGCAAGGAGCACCTCTACTGGCTGCCGGAACCCTCCATGGGCTCGGACGACTTCTCGGTGTGGATGGAGGCGTGCAATGGCCGGGGCGTCCAGTTCTCGGTGGGCACCCACGATCCCGCCTGTCCCAACAGCGGACTGGGAATCCACGTGGCGGAGAACATCTTCCCCGATTCGGCCCTGAAGTACGCCGCCCCGGTGCTGGTGCAGTTTGCATTGGATTATTTGGGGAAATAAGTTTTTTAAGAGACGGGGTGTGACTTTCTGAGCGATCAGAAAGTCACCAAAGAATCGCCGGGGGATGCCTTCGATGAGCACCTGGCCTGCGGCAGCGCTCATAGGCGGCTTACCCCCAAGCCCCGTTTACGAGGGATGCCTGCCTGGTAGTTTGTCAGTGACTTTCCGGCGGGCAAAATCTGAGCGGTTTTCCCTTCTTGCCCAGGCCCACTGGGGCCTGCCTGGACGGAAACTTGGAAGATGCCGCGCTGAAATCACACCGCCTGCCCCGGCATAACCAGGGCAGCTGGGCAGATGGACGGCTGACAAACATCAATCAACAAAAAACGAGGGAGCGACCGGATGGGTCACTCCCTCGTATGTTGTTTCAGAACGGGCGCAGAAGCAAAGCGGAGCTTTGCAGGAAGCTTTTTTGCCTACTTTTTTCTCGAAAAAAGTAGGTTAGCCTTTCAGAGACTCCGCCCAGGCGGCGTACTTGGCCACCTTCTCGTCGCATTCGGCCTTGCTGCCGCCGTTGGCCAGGATATAGACCTTGACCTTGGGCTCGGTGCCGGAGGGGCGGACGATCAGGCTGGTGCCGTCGGCCATCTCGTAGCGCAGCACGTTGGAGCCGGAGAGCTCCATGGTGCTCTTGCAGCCGTCGGCCACGTTGACCACGCTGCCGTCCTGGTAGTCCTTCTGCTCCTTGACGGCCACACCGGCGATCTCCACCGGAGGCTTCTCCCGCAGGCCCGCCATCAGGTCGGCCATCTTCTTCAGACCGTCCAGGCCGGGCATGACCAGGTTCATGGTCTTCTCGCCGTAGTAACCGTACTTCTCGAACAGGGCCTGGAGGGCGTCGTACAGGGTCATACCCTGGCTGGCGTACCAGGCGGCCATCTCGGAGAGCTCCACGCTGGCGGAGACGGCGTCCTTGTCCCGGACGTAGTCGCCCAGCATGTAGCCGTAGCTCTCCTCGTAGGAGAAGATGACCTTGCCCTCGCCGCTCTCCTCCAGCTGGTCCTTCTTCTGGGCCAGGAACTTAAAGCCGGTAAAGGTGTCGTAGCACTGCAGGCCGTTGACCTCGGCCACCTTGCGGGCCATCTCGGTGGTGACGATGGTCTTCAGCGCCACGGGCTTCTCGGGCATCTTGCCGGTGCGGCGCTTGGCCCCGATGAGGTAGTCCAGCAGCAGCACGCCGGTCTGGTTGCCGGAGATGACCTTGAACTCTCCGTTGCCGGTGTTGACCATGATACCCACGCGGTCCGCGTCGGGGTCGGAGCCCAGGATGAAGTCGGCGCCCTCCTTCTTGGCCAGATCCACCGCCAGATAGAAGCCCTCGGGGTTCTCGGGGTTGGGGGAGACCACGGTGGGGAAGTTGCCGTCAATGACCATCTGCTCGGGCACGCAGATGACGTGCTTGAGGCCCAGACGCTTGAGAGCCTCGGGGATGAGCTTGTAGCCGGTGCCGTGGAAGGGGGTGTACACCATCTTGAAGGTGTCGGCCATCTTCTCCACCACGGCCTTGTCGTTGACCTGCTCCATCACGTTGGCCAGGAACTTCTCGTCGGTCTCCTGGCCCATAATGGTGATCTTGCCCTGGGCGACGGCCTGGTCATAGTCCATGGTCTTGACGCAGTCAAATACGTCCAGCTCCTTCATCTTCTTGGCCACCTCGTCGGCGTGCTTGGGGGGCAGCTGGGCGCCGTCCTCCCAGTACACCTTGTAGCCGTTGTACTCCTTGGGGTTGTGGCTGGCGGTGACGTTGATGCCGGCAATGCAGTGGTACTCCCGGACGGCAAAGCTCAGCTCAGGGGTGGGGCGCAGAGACTCGAAGAGGCGCACGGGAATGCCGTTGCCCGCCATGACGCAGGCGGCCTCCCGGGCAAAGGTATCGGAGTTGTTGCGGCAGTCAAAGCACACGGCTACGCCCCGCTGCACCGCCTCGGGGCCCTCCGCCAGGATGACCTGGGCAAAGGCCTGGGTGGCGTGGCGGATGACGTGCACATTCATGCGGTACAGACCCACGCCCATGGTGCCCCGGAGACCGGCGGTACCGAAGGACAGCTGGTCAAAAAAGCGGGACTCGATCTCCTTCTCATCCCCCTTGATCGCCTCCAGCTCCGCCTTCTCTTCGGCGGACAGAGCGGGGCTGTTGAGCCATTTCTCATAATTCTCCTGATAAGACATAGGTACATAACCTCCTATTAAATATGAAAACTCCGCTGGGATTGGCTGTTGTGGTAAGTGTACCACACATAGGCGCAAATTTCCAGCGGAGTTTCGTCAAATTTACGGAAAAAGATGGAAGTTTACTTATGGTAGCTGGAGCCCTCATTGATCTTAAAGGCCCGGTAGACCTGCTCCAGAAGCATCACCCGTGCCAGGTGGTGGGGGAAGGTCATGGGGGACATGGAGAGCTTGAGCCAAGCCTGCTGCTTGATGGAGGGGTGCAGGCCGTAGGAGCCGCCGATGAGAAAGACCAGATGCTTGGCTGAGGACTGCTGCCAGTCCCCAATGAGCTTGGCCAGCTCCTCGCTGGAGCGCAGTTTCCCCTCCACGCAAAGGGCCACCAGACTGGCGCTGGGGGGGAGTTTTGCCCGGATGGCGTCGGCCTCCTTGGAGAGAGCCTGGTCGATCTGGCCCTGGGTGGGGTTTGGGGGCAGCTTCTCCTCGGGCAGCTCGGTGAGAGTGAGCTTGCAGTAGCCCCCCAGCCGCTTCTCGTACTCCTTGCAGGCCTCCAGATAAAACTTCTCCTTCAATTTTCCCACGCAGATGAGATGGACGCTCAGCATACGGCGGCCTCCTGTCGAATTCCTTCACGGGACAGATGATATACCCGGCCCGGCTCCTTCCGGGGGGCGGCCTCCAGGGTCACCGTATCCTCAAAGCCCGCCTGGCGCAGGGTGCGGCCCACTACCTCCAGGGCGTGGGCGGGGGTGTTGTTCTCCGCGGACAGATGGGCCAGGAGGATGGTGCGGGCGCCGTTCTGTGCAGCCAGCAGAGCCAGCTGAGCCCCGGCCTCGTTGGACAGATGGCCCCGGCGGCCCAGCACCCGCTGCTTGAGGTAGTAGGGGTAGGGACCGGTGCGGACCCACTCCTCATCGTGGTTGGCCTCGCACACCAGCAGGTCGCAGCCGGCCACCGCCCTCTCCACTTCGGGAGATATGTAGCCCAGGTCGGTGCACAGTACCATTCGGCTGTCCCCGCCGGTAATGGCGTAGCCCACGCTGCACACCGCGTCGTGGGAGGTGGCGAAGGGCTCCACCCACAGCTCCCCCAGGGGAAAGGACTCCCCCGGCGCGAAAAAGCGGCCCAGCCGGTGGTGGGCAATGGCCGGGACCTTCACCGCCAGGGCGTCCAGGGTGGGAGCGGTGGCATACACCGGAAGGCTCAGCTGCTTGGTGAGGGTGGCAAGGCCGGAGATGTGGTCGCTGTGCTCGTGGGTGATGAGCACTCCGGACAGCTGGTGGGGGTCCACCCCCAGGCCCCGCAGGGCGGTGGTGATGCGCCGGGCGGAGATGCCCGCATCCAGCAGAATATGAGTTTGGCCGCAGGAGACCAGGGCGGCGTTGCCGCTGGACCCGCTGGCCAGGGTGACAAAGGTGAGCAATGTAGGGGCTCCTTTCCGGGTATAGACAGCAAAAAGGGGAGGCGGAAGGGGAACAAGTACCCCAAACCCGCGCTCCCGCTTTTGGATGGTTCGGTTTAGCCCACCTGGGCCTTGGCGTCCTCGTCGGGGACGGTGATCATCTTGATGTCGGCGCCTACGCCGGACAGCTTGCCCACCAGGTCCTCGTAGCCCCGCTCGATGTGGTGGATGTCGCCCACCTCGGTGACGCCCTGAGCGGCCAGACCGGCGATGACCATGGCGGCGCCCGCCCGCAGGTCGCAGGCATTCACCGGCGCGCCGGTGAGCTTGGGCACCCCTTCAATGACGGCCACCTTGCCGTCCACCTGGATGTGGGCGCCCATGCGGCGGAACTCGTCCACATAGCGGTAGCGGCTGTCCCAGACCCCCTCGGTGAGCACGCTGGTGCCGGTGGCAAGACAGAGCACCGCAGCGATCTGAGGCTGCATGTCCGTGGGGAAGCCGGGGTAAGGCATGGTCTTGACGTTGGTGCGGCTGATGGGGCCGAAGCGGCGCACCCGCACCGCATCGTCCAGCTCCTCCACATCCACCCCCATCTCCACCAGCTTGGCGGTGATGCAGTCCAGATGCTTGGGAATGACGTTCTGAATAAGCACGTCGCCGCCGGCAGCGGCCACGGCGGCCATGTAGGTTCCCGCCTCAATCTGATCGGGAATGATGGAATAGGTGCCGCCCTTCAGGCGCTTGACGCCCCGGATCTTGATGACGTCGGTGCCGGCGCCCATGATGTTGGCGCCCATGGAGTTGAGGAAGTTGGCCAGGTCCACAATGTGGGGCTCCTTGGCGGCGTTTTCAATGATGGTCATGCCGTCGGCCAGCACGCCGGCCAGCATGATGTTCATGGTGGCGCCCACGGACACCATGTCCAGATAGATCTGCCCGCCGGACAGCCGTCCGCCGGGGACTTTGGCACAGATCAGGCCGTTGCGCACGTCCACGGAGGCGCCCATGGCCACAAAGCCCTTGATGTGCTGGTCGATGGGCCGTCCGCCCAGGTCGCAGCCGCCGGGCAGGGGCACCTCGGCCCAGCCGAAGCGGCCCAGCAGGGCGCCCACCAGGTAGTAGCTGGCGCGGATCTTCCGGGCCAGCTCATAGGGGACCTGCCGGTTGCGGATATGAGAGCAGTCAATGTCCACGGTGGTGCGGTTGACGGTGCGCACGTCGGCGCCCAGTTCCTGGAGGATCTGGAGGATCAACGTGACGTCGCTGATCTGGGGAATGTTCTCGATTCGGCATACCCCGTCCACCAGCAGGGCAGCGGGGATGATAGCGACAGCGGCGTTTTTGGCGCCGCTGATGGTGATGGTTCCGTAAAGGGGCTTACCGCCCTGAATCTGATACTTATTCAAATTTGTCTGCACCCTCTCGAAGCAAATAAAACATGGGGTTTATATGAACATACGGCGCACAGTACGCCATAAGTAGTCGCAAAAGCGTTAGAAAACAGCGGCTCTCACAGGGAGGCGCTTTAAAACGCATATATTATATCATCAGTATATCCAAAAGGCAATGAATTTTACATGACAGGGACAAAATTGTGCAAAAAGTAAGAAGCGTCGAAAAATCAGGGATGGCCTTGGTCGAGATGATCAGGGCGGGATCTGGAAACCAGATCTTCCCAGTGCGCCTGCTCCTGCCGCTCCAGCAGATCACCGATGAGCTGGTTGGATACCAGGAAGCCTTTCGGGGTGAAATGCCAGCGCCCGTCGGTCTCCTCCGCCCAGCCCTGAGCCCGGAATTCTTCCAGCCGGGCCTGGAGTGGGGCGAAGTCCATAAAATAGGTGCTGCGGTACTCCTGCTCCGCAATGCCCCGCACGGTGCGCAGGCGCAGCATCAGGTACTCGCCGCACCGCTCCCGCTTGGGAATGATCTCTGACTCGTCGATGATGTCGCCCCCCTGAAGTACCCCTTGGATGTAGGCGTCCAGATCCCGCACGAAGGAGTAGCGCCGCCCGCCGAAGTCGGAGTGGGCGCCGGGACCAAAGCCGATGTAGGGCCGGGTGAGCCAGTAGCGCAGATTGTGCCGGGAGGCGAAGCCGGGCTTGGCGAAGTTGGAGATCTCATACTGGGGGTAGCCGGCCCGCTCCAGCCGTCCCACCGTCCACAGGTACAGGTCGGCCTGCTGGTCGTCGTCGGGGAGGACCTCACCCTCCGCCACCCGGGCGGCCAGAGGGGTGCCCGCCTCCACCTTCAGCCCGTAGCAGGACAGATGCTGAGGGATGAGGGACAGGGCGTGCTCCACGGTGGCCTTCCAGCTGTCCATGGTCTGGCCGGGCAGACCGTAAATGAGGTCCAGAGACAGGTTGGTGAAGCCCGCCTTCCGGGCGGCGGTGGCCGCCTCGTCCACCTGCTGGGGAGTGTGGATGCGGTGGATGCGCTCCAGCTCACAGGCGTTGGCCGACTGCATGCCCAGGGACAGGCGGTTGACCCCCGCCTTGCGGAGGATTTTCAGGGACTTGGGGTCCACACTGTCGGGGTTGCACTCCACGGTGACCTCGGCGTCCTTCTCCACCTTATAGAGCTTGTGCACCGCGCCCAGCAGCTCCTTGAGCCGTTTGGCCCCGTAGTAGCTGGGGGTGCCGCCGCCGATGTAGATGGAGTCCACCGGAATGTCGTGGGCCAGGGGCGCGGTCTCCTTGATGTGAGCAAGCAGGGCCTTTTGATAGGAGTCCATCCGGTCCTCCCGACCGGCCAGGGAGTAGAAGTCGCAGTAGTCGCACTTACTGCGGCAGAAGGGAATGTGGATATAAATGCCCAGCTTGTCCGCCATGGATACACACCTCATGAAATCATTGAAAATATTGTTTGGAACAAACCGGGGTTTGCTCCCACGCATTATATACCACAGTCTTTGGGAGTGCAAGGGAGGGAAAAGAGAGAGAATCCTGTTTTTTCCGGCAGGAAATTGGGGAAATCCGCCGAGAGCACAAAAAAATGTAAAGGGAGCTTGACATAGAAAGTAAAGTAAGCTATACTATGGATGTAAAGCGAGCTTTACATAGAAAGGAGGCGGACCTGTGACCAACCGCATTGCCCAGCTGCGCAAGGAGCGGCGCATTTCCCAGGCGGAGCTGGCCGACGCCGTGGACGTGACCCGGCAGACCATCATCTCCCTGGAGAACGGGCGCTACAACGCCTCCCTGCTGCTGGCCCATAAGATCGCCAACTATTTTGGGATGACCATTGAAGAAGTATTCCTGTTTGAGGAGGAAGAGGCATGAAAGAGCGTTTGAAGCAAGTTCTGCCCGTTTTGGGCATCGTATGCGGCGCGGTCCTGCTTGCCGCAGCATTCCTGCTGGACGAGAGCATTCCCAAGGAGCTGAGCGGGGCGCTGTTTGGCGTGGCCGGGGTTCTGATGGGCCTGGGAGCCACGGGAATTTTTATGGATGCAGCCTGGCGGAAGCTGTCGGAGGATGAGCGCCGGGAGGCAGAGCGGGGCGAAAAGGATGAGCGCAACGTGGCCATCCGGGAGAAGGCGGCCTACTCCAGCTGGTACTGGACCCTGTATCTGCTATGGGCAGCCTTTTTTGTGACCCTATTTCTGGGCAGCGGATTTCCCACCGCCCTGGTGTCGGTGCTCCTGGTGCTGCACTGTGTGTTCCTGATGGTGAATATGGGCCGCTGGGCCAAACGGATGTGAGGGGGAGAGGGACATGATCCTGAAGATGATGACAAACCATGCCGGGGACTATGGGAAAAATCTGCGCCAGCGCCGCTGGGCCTTTCTGGCCATCCTGGCCATTGGGCTGGTGGGCCTGGGGTGTTACCTGTGGCTGGTGCCCGGCAGCGGTCTCAGCGACCACGCCCAGGGGTTCTACCTGGGGGGCGCCTGCGGCATCACCGGGGCCGGTCTGGGTCTGCTGATGCGCAACGAGTGGATGCTCCGCCACCCGGAGAAGTGGCGCAAGGCCCGCATTCAGGAGACCGACGAGCGCAGCCAGCGCATTGTGGCCCAGGCCGCCCAGCTGGCGGGGGTGGGGGTGTTCTTTCTCCAGGCACTGGCCGCCTTTGTGCTGGTGGCGGTGGACCGGCGGCTGGTGACCGTGCTGCTGTGCTCCATGGCAGCGTATGTGCTGCTGTTCCTGGGGGGGCGGTTGGGCCTGTCCCGGAAGCTATGAGTGGGCGAAGATTGGAGCTGCCCATCACCGGCGCGCTGGCGGGGATCAAGGTGGATACCCTGCTGAAACGTCACCTGGGCCTGTCCGGGACGGTGGTGCGGCGGATCAAATGGTTAGAGGACGGCATTTTAGTGGACGGGGTGCGGGTGAACACCCGCTTTTGTCCCCAGGAGGGACAGGTGCTCTCCGTGCGCCTGTCCGACCCGGAGCGGCGCAGCGGCATTCTGCCCGCCCCCGGTCCTTTGGACATCGTCTATGAGGACGGGGACGTAGTGGTGCTGAATAAAGCCCCCGGGGTGCCAGTCCACCCCGGCCCGGGGCACTATTCCGATACGATTGGGAATTATCTGCTCTCTTATTACGATCAGGAGAGAACAGAGGGGGACTTTCACCCTGTCCACCGCCTGGACCGGGGGACCTCCGGCCTGCTGGTGGTGGCCCGCCACCCCCACGCCCAGGAGGTACTGAAAAATCAGCTCCATACCGACGCCTTCCGCCGGGAGTATCTGGCGGTGTGTGAGGGAATGCCGGAGCCGCCGGTGGGGACGGTGGACGCCCCTCTGGGACCAAAACCCGGCTCCCTGGTGGAGCAGATGGTCCGCCCCGACGGCAAGCCTGCCCGCACCCACTATGAAGTGGTGAAGGCGGGGAAGACCTGCGCCCTGGTACGGCTGGTACTGGAAACCGGCCGCACCCACCAGATCCGGGTGCATATGGCCCACCTGGGCCACCCCCTGGTGGGGGACTTCCTCTACGGGAAGGAGGAGCCGGACCGCATCCCCCGGCCCGCCCTCCACTCCCATCGCCTCACCTTCCGCCACCCCATCACCGGGCAGGAGATGACCTTTACCGCCCCGGTGCCGCCGGACATGAAGGGGCTTCTGGAGCAGGAGAGACTATGAAAAAGCCCGTTGGCTGCCGTTTGGCAGCCAACGGGCTTTTGTGTACTTAGTGTGCCTTCAGCATCCGGCTGGAATTGAGAATGGCGATCACCGACACGCCTACGTCGGCAAATACCGCCCACCACAGGCCCACCAGTCCCGCAGCGGACAGGGCAAGCACCGCCAGCTTCACCCCGATGGCAAAGACGGTGTTTTCCTTCACGATGGTCATGGTCTTTCGGGCAATGGCCACGGCCCGGGACAGCTTCCGCAGGTCATCGTCCATGAGCACCACGTCGGCGGCCTCGATGGCGGCGTCGGAGCCCATGGCTCCCATGGCCACCCCCACGTCCGCCCGGGACAGCACCGGCGCGTCGTTGATGCCGTCGCCCACATAGACCAGAGTGTGACCCGGGGTTTTCTCTGCCAGCAGGGCTTCCACCCGGTCCACCTTGTCCCCGGGGAGCAGCTGGGCATACACCTGATCCAGGCCCAGCTCCCGGGCTGCGGCCTGTCCGGCGGCTTCGCTGTCGCCGGTGAGCATGACCGTGCGGCCCACGCCGGCTGCTTTCAGAGCCTGGATGGCCTCTCGGGCTCCAGGCTTCAGCTGGTCGGAGATGACCAGCCGCCCGGCGTACCGGCCCTCCACCGCCAGGTGGATCACCGTGCCGGGGGCCTCCGGCTGCTCCGGAAGAACCATGCCGTTCTCGGTCAGTAGCCGCTCATTGCCCGCCAGCACCATGCGGCCGTCCACCTGGACCCGCAGACCACGGCCTGCCAGCTCCTCCACCTGGGCCACCCGGTCCCGGTTGGGGATACCACCCCAGGCGGTGAGGATGGAGCGGGCGATGGGGTGGTTGGAGAACTGCTCGGCCTGGGCGGCCAGTTCCAGCAGCTCCTCCCTGTCCATCCCCACAGGGGAAACCTCCGTGACGGCAAAGCGGCCCTGGGTCAGGGTGCCCGTCTTGTCAAAGACCACCGTGCCCGCCTTGGCCAGAGCCTCCAGATAGTTGCCGCCCTTCACCAGGATACCCTGGCGGGAGGCTCCGCCGATGCCGCCGAAGAAGCTCAGGGGGATGGAGATGACCAGAGCGCAGGGGCAGGACACCACCAGGAAGTTCAGCGCCCGCAGCACCCAGGTGCGCCAGGCGCCCAGCCCAAGCAGGGGAGGCAGCACGGCAAGAGCCACGGCGCACAGCACCACAGTGGGGGTGTAGTACCGGGCAAATTTGGTGATGAAGTGCTCTGCCTTGGCCTTCTTGGCGGCGGAGTTCTCCACCAGGTCCAGAATTTTGGCCACGGTGGACTCGCCGAAGGGACGGCTCACCTTTACCCGCAGCAGACCGCTGAGATTGACGCAGCCGCTGACCACCTCGTCCCCCGCCGCTACGTCCCGGGGCATGGACTCGCCGGTGAGGGCGGCGGTGTCCAGGGAGGAGGCCCCCTCCACCACCGTGCCGTCCAGGGGCACCCGCTCTCCGGCCCGGATGACGATGATCTCGTCCACCGTTACCTCCTCCGGGTCCACCGTGACCACCTGGCCATCCCGCTCCACATTGGCGCTGTCGGGGCGGATGTCCATGAGCTGGGCGATGGAGGCCCGGCTGCGGCTGACGGCTACGCTCTGGAACAGCTCGCCCACCTGGTAGAAGAGCATGACAGCCACGCCCTCCCGGTACTCCCCGCAGCCAAAGGCGCCCACCGTGGCCAGCGCCATGAGGAAGTTCTCATCAAACACCTGGCCGTTTAAAATGTTCCGGACCGCCTTCCACAGGATGTCCCAGCCGATG
Organism: uncultured Oscillospiraceae bacterium; assembly: GCA_944385665.1. GTDB lineage: Bacteria > Bacillota > Clostridia > Oscillospirales > Oscillospiraceae > Lawsonibacter. The sequence goes on along the minus strand of CALWYB010000008.1, from coordinate 26,309 downwards.
AGGGCGTAGGGCAGCAGATAGAGGAGAAACTCTCCCCAGGGGGGCAGAGAAGCCAGCGCGGTCACCGCCCATACCACGGCAAACAGCACCACGCTGCCCAGAATGCGCCGGAGGGTCTTTTTCTGCTTTTTGGTCATGACCAGCCGCCTCCTTTTCGTTCTTACCTCTTACTTGACTACGATCTCGCAGTCGGGCTCCACCTTCTTGCAGGCCTTTACCGCCTCTTTGACGATCTGGTCAAAGCGGGCGTCGTCCGCCTCCAGGGTGAGCTTCTGGGTCATGAAGCTGACGGTGGCGCTGGTGACGCCGTCAATGTTCTGAATCGCCCGCTCCATTTTGGCCGCGCAGTTGGCGCAGTCCAGGTCCATCATACGAAAGGTCTTTTTCATGGCTTACTCCTCCTCAATGTGTTCCATACCTTGACTTAAAATGCTGACTACGTGGTCGTCCGCCAGGGAGTAGAAGATGGTCTTGCCCTCCCTGCGGAATTTTACCAGCTTGCTGGCCTTCAGCACCCGCAGCTGGTGGGAGACGGCGGACTGGCTCACATCCATAAGCTTGGCGATGTCGCACACGCACAGCTCCGACTCCAGCAGGGCGTAGAGGATCTTCACCCGGGTGCTGTCTCCGAAGATCTTAAAGAGCTCCGCCAGATCGTACAGGGTCTCATCCCGGGGCAGCAGTCCCCGCACCCGCTCCACCGCGTCGGGGTGGACCTGGGTCACGGCGCAGCACAGGTCCTGGTCCCGTTCCTGCTCCATGCAATATCCCTCCTTATATTATCGTATGAATAACTGTTCATATATTATATGGATAAGATACTCCACGGCAGCCTGGATGTCAAGGGAAGCAAAAAAATTTTTTTGAAAATCGGGAACCTTTTTTCTCCAACACCGTCCAACCCTCTGAAAACCGAAAATACCGCGGAATCTTCCGCCCAGAAAAAAGGAGTTACCCGACTATGAAACACCGCTCTTACGCCCTGCTTCTCGCCGCCGCCCTGTCCGTCTCTCTGCTGGCCGGCTGCGGCTCCCAGAACAACGACCAGAGCTCCTCCGGCGCCTCCTCTTCCAGCCAGAGCAGCCAGTCTGTCTCCTCCGGCTCCAGCATGAGCACCTCCGGCTCCCTGTCCGGCTCTGCCAGCACCAGCGCCAGCGCCCCCGACGCCTCTCAGGAGGAGAACCAGCAGGCCAAGCTGACTCTGAGCCACACCAGCCTGACCCTCACCTCCGCCGGCGCCAGCGCCACCCTGAAGGCCGACGGCGTGCCCTCCGGCACCAAGGTGACCTTCAAGTCCGGCAATACCGCCGTGGCCACCGTGGACGGCAACGGCAAGGTGGTAGCCGTGAAGCCCGGCACCGCCAAGATCACCGTCACCGCCGGCGACCAGAAGGCCACCTGCGTGGTCACCTGTAAGTGGGAGGAGAGCAAGCCCTCCACCGGAGGCTCTACTACCACCGGCGGCAGCACGGCCCAGAAGCCCTCCCAGCCCAGCCAGCCCTCTCAGCCTGAGCAGCCTGTCCAGAAGAACTGGGCCTCCATTTACTCCAGCGCCATCAACGCCCACGGCGGCGAGATGGTGGGCTATAACCCCGTGTTCACCAAGGCGGAGACCAGCATGGACAGCATGATCCTCCAGTCCCTGGGCCTGAACAGCAGCGACATGTCCGCCTTTGCCGTCAGCGCCTCCATGATGAACACCAAGGCCTACGCCATCGTGGCCGTCATGCCCGCCGAGGGCAAGCAGAGCGCGGTGCTCCAGGCCCTCCAGAACTACATCGCCCAGAAGCAGTCCGAGTTTGAGTTCTATCTGCCCGACCAGAAGGTGGTGGCCGACGCCGCCAAGGTGGGGGTGCTGTCCAACGGCACCGTGCTGCTGGTGATGAACGAGGGCCAGGACGCCATCTACTCCGCCATCGCCGGCGCCATCCAGGCGGGCTGAGTACCGGTCAAAATTGCGCCCTGATTGGGACGAATTTTCATGCGCTGTTTTGATTGATTCCCCCATGGGGAATGTGATATGATGGGGCGGACGGCCTGTGCCATCCGCCTCTCATTCTGTCTTGTTTTTACCTAGGAGGATAACCTATGGTTTTTTCTACCCCAATTTTTCTGTTTTACTTTCTGGCGCTGACCCTGCTGGTCTACTACCTGGTGCCCCGGAAGGGGCGCAACGTGGTGCTGCTCCTCTCGTCCCTGTTCTTCTACTACTGGGGCGAGCGGGTCTATGTGGTCATCATGTTCCTGTCCACCGCCATCGACTTCACCCACGGCATGCTGGTGGAGCGGTGCAAGAAGAAGGGTAATGACAAAGGTGCCCGGATGGCGGTGGCCTCGTCGGTGATCTTCAACCTGGCCCTGCTGGTGTTCTTCAAGTACTGGGACTTTCTGGCCGGCTCCCTCCAGGCTATGGGCCTGCACTTCATGCCGGTGCTGGGCATCCACCTGCCCATCGGCATCTCCTTCTACACCTTCCAGACCATGAGCTACACCATCGACGTGTACCGGGGCGACACCCGTGCTCAGCGCAATATCATCAACTTCGGCACCTTCGTCACCCTGTTCCCCCAGCTCATCGCCGGGCCTATCATCAAGTATAAGGATCTGGGCGACCAGATCGACGAGCGCACCACCTCCACCGAGAAGTTCGCCTCCGGCGTGCAGATCTTCATGGTGGGCATGGGCAAAAAGGTGCTGATCGCCAACAACGTGGGCATGCTGTGGGAGGCCTACAAGGCCATGGCCGCCGGAGAGCTCACCGTGCTGGGTTCCTGGCTGGGCGTGATCGCCTTCACCTTCCAGATCTACTTCGACTTCTCCGGCTACTCCGACATGGCCATCGGCCTTGGCCGGATGCTGGGCTTTGAGTTTCTGCCCAACTTCAACTACCCCTATATCTCCAAAAGCATCACCGAGTTCTGGCGGCGCTGGCACATCTCCCTGTCCACCTGGTTCAAGGAGTACCTGTATATCCCTCTGGGGGGCAACCGCTGCTCCAAACCCCGGTGGATGTTCAACCTGCTGGTGGTGTGGGCGGCCACCGGCATCTGGCACGGAGCCAGCTGGAACTATCTCATCTGGGGCCTTTACTTCTTTGTGCTGCTGATGCTGGAGAAGTTCTTCTTGCTCAAGGTGCTGAACAAGGCCCCCGCCGTGGTGGGCCACCTCTACACCCTGTTCTTCGTGGTGGTGAGCTGGGCCATCTTCGCCATTGAGGACTTCTCCCAGCTGGGCTCCTATCTGAAGGTGATGTTCGGCCTGGGCGGCGTGCCCCTGGTGGACGCCAAGCTGGGCTACTACGCCGCCAGCTATCTGCCCATCCTGGTGGTAGCGGCTGTGGCTTCCACCCCCCTGGGCGCCAAGCTCTACCACAAGCTCAAGCCCGGGGCGGCCCAGGCGGTGTGCACCGTGCTGGTACTGGCGGGGCTGGTGGTTTGCACCGCCTATCTGGTGGACGGCACCTACAATCCCTTCCTGTATTTCCGCTTCTAAAGGAGATCCGCCATGAATAAAAAATATAGTATCTTTTTGACCGTTCTGTTTTCTCTGTTTATCGGCGGCATTCTGGTGGGCAGCTTCCTGCTGCCTGACAAGGAGTTTTCGGAATTGGAAAACCGCTACCTGGCCAAGCCCCCCAAGCTGAGCGTGGAGAATCTGGAAAACGGCAAGTTTATGGAGGACGCAGAGGACTACGTCAACGACCACATCATCGGCCGGGACTTCTGGGTGGCTCTAAAGGCCTGGAGCGAGCGGCTGAGCGGCAAGCAGGAGAACAACGGGGTCTACTTCGGCAAGGAGGACACCCTGCTCAACCGCCTGGACGAGCCTGACCCCGACGTGCTCCAGGAGTACGCGGGCTATGTGAACGCCCTGGTGGACAACGTGGACGTGCCCGTCTACTTTGGCATCATCCCCTCCTCCTCGGAGATCTGGTCGGACCGCCTGCCCAAGGGCGCCCCTACCGCCGACGAGAAGGCCATCATCGACACGCTGTATGACACGGTGCAGACCTACACCATTGACCTGTACTCCGCCCTGGAGTCTCATAAGGATGAGGAGATCTACTACCGCACCGACCACCACTGGACCAGCCTGGGGGCCTACTACGGCTACACCGCTCTGATGGAGGCCATGGGCATGGAGGCCCTCCCCCTGGATGAGAGCGCCAAGGTGACGGTGTCCGACTCCTTCTACGGCACCATCTTCTCCACCTCCGGGGTGCGCTGGGTGGCCCCCGACCACATCGACCGGTATATCTCCGGGGATGGGGTGCAGGTGACCTCCTACTTTGACAGTACCCCCACCGAAGGGTCCCTGTACGTGGACAGCTACCTTAGTAAGAAGGACAAGTACTCCTCCTTCCTGGGCGGCAACCAGCCCCTGTGTGTCATCCAGACCCAGCACACCGACGCCCCCAAGGTGCTGGTGATCCGGGACTCCTACACCGACTCTCTGGCCCCCTTCCTGACCCAGAACTTTTCCGAGATCCACCTGTTCGACCCCCGCATGAACCTGAACAGCGTGAAGGCCTATGTGGAGGAAAACCAGATCGACCAGGTGGTGGTGCTGTACAGCATCTCCAACTTTGTAAGCACGAAGAATATGTTCGTACTGGCTGGTTAAAACGAAAACGGCAGAAAAAATCCCGTGGATTCCTGGAATCCACGGGATTTTTGGCGTATTACAGCCGAGGCGAAACGCAGTTTCGCACAAAGCTTTTTTGCCTACTTTTTTCACGAAAAAAGTAGGCCGGTGAGGTCAAAGGGTGGGGTGTACTCCTCCTTGGCGCTGGTGCGCTCCTGGCAGAAGCCGTCCAGCCCCAGGTTCTGCATGTACTGGATGGCGGCGCGCATCTCCCCCCGGCGCAGGCGGCGGTCGATCTCCGGTACTGCGGAAAGGTCGCCCCAGGGGGTGTACTGACTCATGAGAGAAAAGAGCACCGTCCCCTTGGGAAAGGTGTCTGCCACCCAGTCCATCACCGCCTTGGCTCCGTCCACCTGTCCGGGCAGGATCAGGTGGCGGATGATGACCCCTTTCTTCATGAGCCCGTGCTCATCAAACTGGCAGGGTCCCACCTGACGCACCATCTCCTCAATGGCCTGCACCGCGTATTGTGGATAATCCGGCGCGGCGGAGTAGCGTCCGGCGGCTTCCCGGTCCAAATATTTCAGATCCGGGAGGTAAATATCCACAAGTCCGTCCAAACTGTGCAACGTCTCCAGCCGTTCATACCCGCCGGTGTTCCATACCACCGGAACGGAAGGCCGGTACCGGGTGAGAAGCGCGTGGAGCACATGGGCGTAGTGGGTGGGGGTGACAAAGTTCAGGTTGTGGGCTCCCTGGGCGATGAGGTTTTCACACACCTGCTCCAGTTGCTCTAAGGTGAGGGCCTTGCCGAAGTTTTCGTGGCTGATCTTCTGGTTCTGGCAGAACACACAGCCCAGCGGGCAGCCGGAAAAGAAAATGGTGCCGGACCCGTTGGTGCCGGAGATGGGAGGCTCCTCCCACATGTGAAGGGCGGCCCGGGCCACCAGAGGCACCTCCGGCATCCGGCACAGGCCGTCCCCCCGCTCCGCCGTGCGCAGGGCGCCGCATTGGCGGGGACAGAGATTGCAGATCATGAAATCCCTCCCTTAAAAATAGCCCAGCTTCTGGGCCACCGCATCAGAAAAGGCGGAGAAGGCGTTGGGGACGGCGTAGTCCCGCTCCAGCGCACCCCGGTCGGCCCACACCCAGCCCTCCGGCAGAACTTCCGGCTCTACCTGGGCGATGTAGGCGGTCATGTGCCACTCGATGTGTGAAAAGATGTGCTTGCCGGTGGTCGCTTTCCTGAAATCCTCCGGAGAGAGACCCAACTGTGCCGGGATGGCATCCTCTCCCTCCAGCTCGTTGGGATACTCCCACAGCCCGGCCAATAGACCGCGCTCCGGACGGCGGCGGAGAGCCACGCCCTGCGCAGAGAAGATCAGATACACCCGCCGCTTCTCGATGCGCCGGGGCTTTTTCGGCGCTTTCACCGGAAACTCCCCGGTGCGGCCCTGCTGGAAGGCCTGACAGAAGGCGGCGGCGGGGCACTTCTCACACAGGGGCGCCCCGTTGGGCAGGCAGACGATGGCCCCCAGCTCCATCATGGCCTGGTTGAACTGGCCGGGCTGGGCGGTGGGGATAACCTGCTGGAGGGCGGCGGTGATGCGCTTTTTCGTGGCGGCGGCCAGAATGTCCGAGGGGTCGGCGGTGAGCCGGGTCACCACCCGCAGCACATTTCCATCCACGGCAGGCACCGGAATGCCGAAGGCGATGGAGGCGATGGCTCCGGCGGTGTAGTCCCCCACCCCGGCCAGAGAGCGGATGCCATCATAAGTATTTGGGAATACCCCGCCCCAGTCGTCCACGATCTGCCGGGCAGCCTTTTGAAGATTGCGGGCCCGGCTGTAATAGCCCAGCCCCTGCCACAGCTTCATCAGGGCGTCCTCGGGCAGAGCGGCCAGATCCTGGACGGTAGGGGCCGCCTGCAAAAAGCGGCGGTAGTAGTCCAACACCGCCGCCACCCGGGTCTGCTGAAGCATGATTTCCGACACCCAGACCCGATAGGGGGTGGGGTCCTGCCGCCAGGGCAGGACACGGGCGTGCTCCCGGTACCACAGGAGCAGGGGGATGGGCAGCTGTTCCAACGCCTGCATGGGAAACCTCCTTGGAAAATGGATTTCTTGATTATAGCTTATTTTCCCTTGCTGCGCAAGGAAACGAGAAGTATAAGCGATCAGCAATATTCTTTATAATGAAATTGGGGATAGTATTTTCATAGGAAAGGTGGTAAAGTGTGTGACAGCAAAAGGTTAAAAATTTAACAAGAATTTGGTTACCGCTCTTACCCGATTCTTGGAAAAACCTTTGCAGCTCGATTTTCCATTCCTTCCTTCTCACAAAACAGTCAAAACGGGAAGCCCGGCGGGGCTTCCCGTTTTGGCGTTTTCCGGGGGTTACTCGCCCTGGGCGGCAAACAGCTCCTCCAGCAGCTGGGCCATCTCCAGAACCAGGCCGTCGCAGTGGGCCTTGCGGGGCACGCCCTGCTCCTTGGCCAGGGTGAGCAGGGTGGTGCAGTCGGTGGCCTGGTGGCGCTGGCGGAAGTCCTGGATGATCTGGCGGGCCTGCTTGCTGTCGTATCCGGCCAGACCCAGGATCATCAGCGTGCTGCTCAGCGCACCGCAGGCGGAGCCATGGAGCATGCCGGAGCCAAAGAAGCTGCCCAGTTTATCGGCCTGCTCCTTGTCCAGGCCCACCTGGTCGGCAAAGGGGATGAGCAGGGACTGGGCGCAGTTATAGTGGCGGCCGGCGGGCTCGGTGCGCAGGTACTTGACTTCTTCCATACGGGTCATATTGGGGTTCCTCCTAAGTTAATTGAAAATATCCGGGGTGTCGGCAAACATCTGCCGTACCCGGTCCAAAACCGGCCGGTTTTCCGGCTGGGAGAGGGTGGGATCGTTCTGGAGCAGCTGCCGGGCAGACTGCTGGGCCTGCTGTAAGAGGCGCATATCTCCGCTGAGATCCGCCAAAGCCAGCTGGGGCAGGCCGTGCTGGCGGCTGCCGAAAAAGTCGCCGGGGCCCCGCAGCTTCAGGTCCTCCTCGGAAATCTTGAAGCCGTCGGTGGTGGAGGCCAGAGTTTTCAGCCGGGTCATGGCCTCCTGGGCGTGGGAGTTGGTGATGAGCACGCAGTAGGACTGGTGCTTGCCCCGGCCCACCCGGCCCCGGAGCTGGTGGAGTTGGCTGAGGCCGAAGCGCTCCGCGTTCTCCACGATGATGAGGGCGGCGTTGGGCACGTCCACGCCCACCTCCACCACCGTGGTGGACACCAGCACGTCGATGTCCCCGGCGGCAAAGGCGGCCATGACGGCGTCCTTCTCCCTGGGGCGCATCTTGCCGTGGAGCAGAGCCAGACGCAGGTCGGGGAACACCTCATCCTGGAGGTGCTGAGCGTAGCTCTTCACCGCCTTCAGGTCGGCGAAGGGGACCGGCTCCCCGTCGGGGCTGTCCTCAGCGGTGCGGTCCTCCACGGCGGGGCAGATGATGTAGGCCTGCCGCCCTTCCCCCACCAGCTTGCGGACAAAGTTGTACATCCGCTGCCGCTTGTCCTCGTGGACCACGTAGGTCTCCACCGGGGTGCGGCCGGGGGGCAGCTGGTCGATGACGGACACGTCCAAATCCCCGTAGATGATAAGGGCCAGGGTGCGGGGAATGGGGGTGGCGGACATGACAAGCACGTGGGGAGTCTGGCCCTTGGCGGCCAGAGCGGAGCGCTGGGCCACGCCGAAGCGGTGCTGTTCGTCAGCCACCATCAGCCCCAGGTTGGCAAACTCCACACTCTGGGAGATGAGGGCGTGAGTGCCTACCACCAGGTCAATCTCTCCCCGGGCGATGGCTTCCCGCGTCTTCTTCTTCTGGGAAGGAGTCAAAGAGCCGGTGAGCAGTCCCACCCGTACCCCCGCCGGTTCCAGCAGGGCGGAGAGGGAGCGCTGGTGCTGCTGGGCCAGCACCTCAGTAGGAGCCATAAGGGCGGTCTGCATCCCCGCCTTGGCGGCCAGATAGGCCCCCCAGGCCGCGACTACTGTTTTGCCCGAACCCACGTCCCCCTGGACCAGCCGGTTCATGGAGCGGCCGGAGCTGAGGTCGGCGGCCACCTCCTCCATCACCCGGCGCTGAGCCTGGGTGGGGGCGAAGGGGAGCAGAGAGAGAAATTCCTCCAGAGGCCGGGAGGGCACCACCTGGCCTGCCGAATTCCCACGGCGGTGCTTGAGCATGTCCAGACCGGCGGACAGGTAGAAGAGCTCCTCAAAGGTGAGCCGCCGCCGGGCCAGGTCCAGACTCTCGGGGGAGTCCGGAAAGTGGATGTTGCGGAAGGCAAACTCGGTCTGGGCCAATTCGTGTTCCAGACGCACCGACCGGGGCAGGGACTCGGGCATCCGGGCGGCGCAGGCCTCCACCGCCGGGCGGGTGAGAGAGCAGAGCAGGTGGTTGGAGATGCCCGCCGTTAGGGGGTAGATGGGGAGAATGCAGCCGGTGACCGCCTGACGGCCCACCCGCTCAAAGATGGGGTTGACCATGGTGCGGCGGCTGCCCTGTTCCTCTACCACGCCCCAGAAGACGTACTCCTCTCCGGCCTTGATGGCCCGCTCCACATAGGACTGGTTGAAGAAGGTGATGTGCAGGGCGCCGGCGTGGTCCACCGCCTTCACCTTCACCAGCTCCATCCCCTTGCGGATGCGGCTGAGCCGGGGGTGCTCGGCGGCCATGGCCTGGACGCACACCTTGACGCCCAAGGGAGCGGAGCGGATGGACCAGATCTTTCGCCGGTCCTCGTAGTCCCGGGGAAAGTAGCCCATCAGATCCCGTGCCCGGGTAAGCCCCAGCTTTTCCAGCTTGGCTGCCCGAGCAGGTCCTACACCGGGAAAGTCGGTGAGCGGGGTGTCCAGAGTGATCTCCAAGGTATGCGCCTCCCTTCTCCAAGTAAGTTCAGACCCCCATTTTAACACAACCGACGGGGTGCGTAAAGCAAAGACAAGAGGTTCTGATACAAAGAAACATACGTGGAACTGATTTCTGCGAATTTAAAATAAAGAGATAAATTCGGAACGATTGCGGATATTTTGCGTCTGTAAAGGTAGAAGGAACATCAACATAGGAGGGGTAGGAGGGATTTTATGAAGAAGCTGACCGTGTGGATCTTTCTTATGGCAAGTGCCTTGGGACTGATTGGATGCTCGAACACAAAAACAAAACCACTTCAGGATTTGACCGCTGCTGAGGTATCATCCGCCACCGTGTTTTTGCAGCCTCCGGGAGAGACCTTGGAAATTAAAGATATCAGCAGACTGGTTGACCTCTTGAATGATGTGATCCTCTACGAGAAGGACAATTCCTATACGGAGTACGGGGGACAGGCGGTCACCTTTCAACTGAACATGGCTGACGGCACGCAGACAAAGATTATGGCCTATAATCCGTTTATCGTGATTGACGGAGTGGGATATCGGACAGAGGATGCACCCTGTGAGGCACTCAACCAATTTGCCAACGAATTGCTGAACGAAGAGGACAAGGTGGTGGTTTTAGAGGAACCACCGGTGCTCACCGTGGTCAGTGATGAAATGACAGCGGTCGCCTTGGTGGGCACATACACCTGGCAGCAGAAAAGTCCGGACGGAACCGTTAGCGGTACAGCGTCCGACAGCCCGCACCCGCTGGATTGCAAAGACTTGTTGTCCCCGCCTTTGGAGACGACACAGGCAACTGCCACGTTGAAATTTGCAGAAGAACCGGATGAGATCTTAAGCGTTCGGTGCTGGAGTGATGCCCACTGGTCCGATCCCTCTGTGGATGGGGAGGACGTTGCCTGGAACGGGAATACAGTGCAGCTGAAATCGGGCGGATACATCTATGAGGTTACAGCCCGGTGGGATACTGACAGCGGATATGGAGGCACATCGAATTATTCTTTCTACATGATAGCGGGATAACGCAAGGCAAAAAAACAGGCTTCACTCCATGAGAGTGAAGCCTGTTTTTTTGGCCTTCGGCGCTTATGTCTGCGTTCCCGGTTCCACATAAGATTGCAGCTGTTCCCAGGTGAGATGCTTCTCTTCAATGTCCTGCCAAGTGGGCAGCCGCTGCTCCAGCTGCTCCCAGGTGATAAACCAGAAGCGGTAGCGGATGAGCAGGTGGGCGGGAATGATGTCGGAGATGATTTTGTCGATCTCCTCAAAGGCGGGTGGGATGCCTGGAATTTCAGGAAACCAGACCTCCACGGTGCCCGGCTCGTCGGTCTCATCCACCCGGGCAATCACTCCGCAGCCGGCAATGGTGTCGTTGATGGCCTCCAGAGTAAAACTGTCTCCGCTGATGCGCAGCAGGGCGGCCAGAGCCTCCCGCATGGCCTGTGGAGTGGCGGCGGGGGGACGGCGGCGCATGAGACCGGCGATGCGCTCCAGCCCCCAGTCCTGGGCGGTGGCCAGGTTGGCCTCCCGCTGCAGCTCGTCCAGAACGCTTTCTACCCCGTCCAGAGCCCGGCCCTCGGCCTCCAGCTCGCCGCCCAGATAGCGGCCCTCTACATCGTAGACGCCCAGGGGGCGCAGCAGTTGGCGGAGATACTGGGCGTAGCTCATACCATCGCCTCCACCGTCAGAGTGCCCAGGGTGGGCAGCTGATCCAGCTCCACCGCCTGGTCGGCGGCAGGGGAGAGAATGGCGTAGTTTTCCACGTTCTCACAGCTGTAAATCACGCTGCCAAGCTGGGCCAGCAGCACATTGCGGCCCAGCCGTTCTCCAGAGAACCACCGGCGTACCTCCTCCTCCACAGCTTGCTCTACCGCCTCTTGGTCAGCTCCCTCCTTGGCCTTCACCTGGATAGAGACATTGACGGTGAGGGCCTCGGGGGCCAGAACCTTCACATCCACGGCGATCTCCCGCCGGGACTGGAAGTACTCCTGCAGCTGTCCCAGCAGCTCCTCATCGGGCTGTCCGCTGAGGGTGGCCACCACAACATCCACGGTCCCGATGCCTCGGCTGCGGGGCAGGACGGACACCGCCGCCACCTGGTCAAAGGACAGCGCACCCTGCTCGTAGAAGGCGATGTTGGCTCCATTGGGCAGGCGCTGGTAGGTGTCCAGAATTCGGGTGCGGAAGGCCTCATCACTTTCCGCGTCGCTGCCTCCGGTAAAGGGCAGGGGGTTGATGCAGTCGTACACCCCCACCGGGGCCACCGCCATGGCGGTGATGGCTCCGGCGGACACATTGCCCGCCGCGCCGGGCAGCAGGGCCTGGGCGGGGACGTCCACCTCCGTCTTCCCGGGGGCGATGATCCCATCCTCTGTGGTCTCAAAGCGCACCAGATCCGCCGTCAGACACACGGTGCCCTGGGGGATGGTGCGGGGCGTGTCAGAGCTCTGAACGGTAAATCGGATGGAGCCCAGGGCCTGGGTGGCCTGCTTGCGGGTCAGGCCCCGCAGCTGGCCGTGGAGATCCAGGTAGTCGCTCTCCGCCGTCTGGGGAAAGGCCTGGCGGGTGACCCACTGGGCCTGGATGTACAGGGCATACACCTGGGCGGCCACGGCGTACATCCGCACCGACAGGTCGCACCCGGGCTCGGGCTCCAGCCCGGTCTGCTCCTCCAGACAGGAGAGCATCTCCCCAAAAATTTCGTCGATGGTTTTGATAGGTATCCCTCCTTATCCGGTAATGTCCATGGACAGGGACAACGGCTCCCCCTGCCACTCCAAAAACACCTGCAAATGGCCCCGGTTTTCCCCCAGGTCCGACCACTGTACATCGGTCACGATCAGGTCCTTCTCGTCTGCCAGAGCCTGGACGGCATACTGCCGGGCTAGGGCAGCCCGGGCCGATGGCTTTCCGTCCCGGCACAGCTGGTAGAGGCGGCTGCCCATCTCGGGCAGGAAGGGAAACTGGCCCCGCCGTGCGGTGAGGCGAAACAGCACCCGCTGCAGCAGGGCCTGGGCTCCGCCCAGGGATTGTACATCCCCCCGGGCGCCGGGGAGATAGTCTCCCGCGCTGAGTTTTCGTTCCATACCGTCAGCCTCCCGCCAAAATGGCCAGAGTGACCTCCCGGGCGATGGCGGCCACATACTCCTCCAGCGTCTGATTGCCGATCCAGACCTGGCCGGTGAGACGGATGCCGTCCTCACACAGATCGATCTGCCCCTGGCCGCCGCTCATACGCACCGCGCCCGGGTCCAGCTGCTGTTCCGACTGGCGCACGCCCACCAGACAGGGGGACTCCTGATGGTCCCCCGCCTTGAGTACCAGTACGTTTTCTCCCACGGCGGGGCACCACTGATAGCCGCCGGGGGCGTAGACCGCCACCCAGCGCCGCTCCCCGCTGAGATAGACCCCCGCGGGGTCGCCGCCCAGGGTGACCACTCCCACGTCGCCGGGGGCCTCCTGGCTGCGGCCGTCCTGTTTTCGATTGGATGTCCACATATTCCTTCACCTCACACCAAAACTTCGGGGGGTGTGAGCTCCAGCCGGGTCCAGCCTCCGCTCTCGTCCACCCCCACCTGGGCCTGATTGACCCGATAGAGCCCATCCCGCCCCCAGTCGGAGCGCTGCAGCTGTACCAAGTCCCCGGGCTTTCCATAAAAGAGGACCGGGATGGTCACCTCCAGCACCAGCTGTTCAGCGGCGGACTGGTCCAGCTGAAACTGGCCTGAGTAGCGCATGGCCTGGTACTGACTTCTGCCCGGCATGGTGAGCACCTGCCGGCGCATGCCCCCCATGGCCTGAAAATCTGTGTTGTCCACCACCTGGGTCAGCTGCTGGTACCGGTCCCGTACCACCACCTGGGACAGGACCCCGTAGCGCTTGTCCCGGCGCACCAGCCTGGTGACCGGGGTGGCGTCGTCCAGCAGCAGCTTGGTGCTGTCCTCCCAGGGGGTGAGCACCAGCCGGCCCGTCTGGTCAAAGCGGGGGGAGATGCTGTGGTAGTAGCGGACAAAGTCGTACAGTACCGACCACTCGCTGCTGCCCACCGCCACGGAAAATTGCTCCACCGGGGCCATGTCGGCCCGGCGGGCCACTGTGATCTCATAGGGACTCACGTGGTCCCGGAGGATGTCGTCCAGGGTTGCCACCTGATAGTCCTGGCCCAGTGCCTCATTATCCAGCAGCCGGGCCGCCATCCCCCGGCCGGACACGTCAATCCAGGCCCCCTGGGGGGTGAGGGCGGTCTCACACTCGTCCACCACCCCGGTAAAGACCACCTGATCCTCCTCCAGGGCCTGAAAGGTACACCACTGCCGGGGGTCTGCCGTGTTGGTCCCCTCCCAGAGACAGCGGATCTGAAAGCTGTCGCAGGGCACCCCGGAGGTATATTGAAACGTCCAGGACAGGGGAGCGGGCAGAATGGTGGTCTCCCCCTGGGCGGAAGTCACATATCCGGTCACGACACCCTCACCTCATCTCCGATGTGAATGAGATTGGGGTTTTTGATCTGGGGATTGAGCGCAATGAGATCGCTCAGTGCCATGCCGTAGCGCATGGCGATGGACCACAGGGAGTCCCCCTTCACCACCTGGTAATACACCGGGACGGCCTGGGCGGTCTGAGCGGCGGTGGTGCCGCCGGAGCCCTGTGTGCCCTGTGCGGACCAGGTGCGCACCTGGCCGCTGTAATAGTTGGCCTCCTCCCAGAACTCAAAGGAGTAGCGTACATAGTTGCGCATGGGCTCCTGTTCCAGCCGCAGGGAGACAAAGTAGGCGTTGGCGGCCTGCCACAGGGGGTGGATAAGCTGGCCGGGTCCGCCGGAGTAGAACACATTGGCCAGCTGGCCAAACTGGGCGTAGGCGTCCTGGCCGATGAACTCGCCTTCCCCCTTCATTACCCGCCGGGTCCGTCCCAGATCCTGCAAATAGTACAGGCCAAAGGGCACCTTGTTTACCGCCATGATCCGTTCATAGTCAATGGAGTACACCCTGGGGTTGTGGGGCCAGATGTACTCCTTGTAGCGCATGGGGGTCAAAAGCAACGCCCCATCCCTCCTTCCTCAGTACAGGGAAAAGCCCCGGTCGTATCGGCGGCTGTCCCGCTGAAAGGCCCGGTCCACGGCCCGGGCATCCTCCTCCTGTTGGGCCGCCGCCGCGGCGGCAGCCAGGGGAAAGTCTCTCTGAGCGGCGGGGTCATACCGGACCCCGCCGCCGGCCTGTTCTGCCCCGGAGCGGGGGGACAGGCTGCTGCCACCGGCCTGGGTGCGGCCCAGCGCCTCCACGCCCGCCCAGGTATCCTCCAGCGCGTTGAGCTGCTCCAGCAGGGCGGGGGAGGCGGAGCGGGCGATCACCGCCTGGGAAGAGGTTTGCCCGTCGCTGCCGCTTGGCTGCTGCCCCTGCATCTCCTGGTCTGCTGCCCGCTGAAACCGGGGCAGAGACTGTCCATCCAGGTGGGAAAAGCCGGGCAGAGCGCCGGGCTCGTCCCGGAAGTGCTGGGGATTGCTGTCCTCAGAAGGGGAATCCCCCTGGGAATCCTGCCTTCCCGGCAGTACCACGTCGGTGAGATCGGGCTGCCACAGCTGTACCTCCCCGTCCTCCAGCGCATCCTCTATGGCCTCCAAAAGGGAGTCCAGTTGGTTTGTCAAGTCATATCCCCCTCTTTCAACGCGGCAAAGCGGGCGGGGTCAAAGTTCGGGTTTACCCCGCCCTCCAAAGACTGTATGGGCCGGCCGCAGCCGGGACACAGGCCCTGCTGGACCTGAGTGCGGCAGCTGGGGCACAGACGCTCCAGCTCCTCCTCCCGGTCCAGCACCATGTGGGTCAGACACCACAGGTAGTCCCGGTCCCGCATGTTCCGGGCCCGCGCCTCAGTGGGCAGAGCTCCAAAGGCCCGCAGCACCTTCCAGCGCAGCCGGTCCGTCCCGTCGGCGGCTACTTTTTTTTTACCTGGTCGGCCTGCTCCTGACTCAGGGTCAGAGACGGATTTTCCTCCCGGTTAAACTGGCTCCAGGTCCGGGCCAGGGCCGAGATCTCCTCCACCCGCAGCCCGGAGAGCACCGCCTGGCCGCTGGAAAAGACGGGTTCCCCCTCCTGGGTCTCCAGAGCCCGGGCCAGCAGACAGGCGTTGGCACATACGGCCCGCTCCCACTCCTCCCGGCACAGTTCGTCGGCCTCCCGCCGGGCCTGGAGCACCTCCAGGGCGGACAGCAGCCGCAGCACCATACCGTTGTCCAGCTCCATCCGGTCCCGGCCGGCTAATATGGAAGGACTCATCTTATGCCTCCATTTCCAGCCGCTTGGAGGCCACAAGGGTCACCTTCTCCAGCACCATGTTGCCCAGAGTGCCGCTCTCCTGGATGGAGGCCCACTGGCAGCCGGAGTAGACGATCTTCCGGTCCGGCTTGCAGATGACCAGGGAGAAGTCGGACAGGTTATAAAAGTCGATGCCGTCCTGCACCGCCTCGGCGGTGGCGTAGAGGCGGCTGAGCTCCAGCACATGGCTGGTCTGGCCGGGGATGGTGGCCACGGGCTCCTCCTCTCCGAAGGCTTCCACCGCCCGGCTGGTTTTGTCGGAGCGGGCGGAGTAGCTCTGTACCACCGCCACCCGGGTGCCCTCTACCTCCAGGTAGATGTCACTGCTGGTGGGAAATCCTGCAATACTCAAACTGATCCCTCCTTAAATCACGATGTGGGCGGTCAGCCAGATCTGGTTGAGGCCGTGGGTGACGGTAAAGGTGAACTCCACCACGCACACGGTGGGGTCGTCGGGGTGGGCGGAGACAGTCACCTGGTCGTAGTCGGTGATGATCTCCCGGCTCTTCTTGTTTTCCAGCTCCAGCACCACCTGGGTGCGGATGGCGCCCCGGCTCTGGGCGGTGTTCTTGGCCCGGCGGAACTTGCTGCGCAGGCTGCTGCGCAGGGTGGGGATCACGTCATCCACGATGAGGATGGTGGACAGCTCCCGCCAGGTGATGTCCTCCACCTCGCCGCTGGACGTGCGGGTGGTGACGCCCCGCACCACGCTGATCTGACCGCTGATGCTCTCCAGAGGAATGACCCCGCCCCGCACCAGCAGATCGATGTCGTTGTCGCTGTACTGGGCGCTCAATCCCTTCAGGCCCAGCAGCTCCGCGCCCCCCAGAGGGACGGCGGGATCGGACTGGGCGGCGATGGCGCCTGCCACCGCGGCCGCGGTGCTCAGTCCGTCCTGGGCGGTGTCCTCCCCGTCCACCGAGCCGGGGGCCACCAGTACCATCCGCTCGCAGTTGAGCTCTTTGGCCCGCTCTACCAGGGCGATGACCTCCTCCCCGGCGGCTGCGCCTACCACGGCAATGCGCTCCCGGCGGGCGGCGCTGGCGGCCAGCACACTCTCCCGCAGGGCCTGCTGCACTGTGAGATCCGCGCTGTCACACAGCATCACGCTGATGTTTTCCATGTGGCCCAAGGTGTCAAAGGCCGCCTCATAGCCCTCTGCGTCTGCCACGGGGACAGCCACTACGGCCGAGGCGCCGTTGAGCAGAGCAATTCGGATAAGCTCCGCCATGTCCTGGGCGCCCTCCTGGCTGCCGAAGGCGGCCACCGCCGCCTCGTAGCTGGTCACGGTGATGGGCGCCCCGGCGGCAGCCACCGTGTTGATGGCTGCCAGGCCTACCGTCTTGTGTCCTCCGCTGCCCCGCACCAGGGTGGAGGCGTCGTAGGAGGAGTAGACGCCGGGGCGCTCGTGGGTGGTCAAATTCATAAGGTTCTCTCCCCTCTGATTTCAAAGTCCAGAAATTCGCCCTGCTCCTGGGTGCTGCCGGACACCAGCAGGGCGGTGCATACCAGCTGGGCCGGGCGCTTGAGCAGCCTGGCCTGCCGGTCATAGTCGGTCTCACCGCAGGAGAAGGCACCTACCGTCAGCCCTTTGGGGCCGGGGGGCAGACAGGCCTGAGCCAGGGCGGCCCACACCTGCTCCAGCTCGCTGGGGTCGGTGCCGGGGGCGGCGTACAGGTCCAGCCCGAAGGTCAGGGTGACCGTCTTGCCGTACCGCTCCTCCCACATCTGGGTGTCCTGGTTGAGCCGCTCCCCCAGGTAGCCGGAAAAGCCCGCCGGAGCGCTCTCACAGCCCCGCAGGGATACCGCAATCACCGGGGTATCCACTTCCAATCGGCTCTCCGCAGGCCAGGCGGTGCGGGCGGGCAGCCCCTGCTCCTGAAGGTACTGGCACAGCACCTCCACCGCCTGTTCCATGGGCGTACTCATGTTCCCGCCTCCTCTCGCGCATCTCTGGGCCGCAGCACGGCCCAGATGTGGGACACGCTGGCGCCCACGTACACCGGGTGGGCGGAGATGACGGCATAGCCTGTCCCCTCAAACTCCACCCAGTCGCCGTGGGCGGACAGGGGACAGTTGGGGTCGCCCAGGTATAAAAAACGGTCCTCCCGCTGCCAGCCCAGGGGAGAGGGCAGGCGCTGGGCCTGCCCCTTCTCCCGGATAGGCTGGAGGAAGGCCCGGGCGTCCACCGTGCTGTCCCCCTGGTGGAGGACCACCCGCTGGCCGTACTTGGCCAGCAGGGCGGCCCAGGCTCCATCCATCATCCCGTCACCCCCTGAAAATAAAAGCCGCCGTCCCGCAGGTAGGGGGCCATCAGCCGCTGGATCTGGGCGGTCAGCCCGCCGGTGTCCCCGCTGCCGCCCGTCTGGATGGACACGTCTCCGGCGGTGAAGGAGGTCACCTCCCCGCCGCCTCCCACAGCGGACAGACCGTCCAGAGCCATCCAGGCCGCGCACACCGCAAAGGCGTCGGCGCAGTCCTGGGGGGTGACCCCGGGGCGCAGCTGAGCGGTCAGCGCCTCAGATGCCGCGGCACACAGGGGCTCCAATACCTCCCGCTGGCTCTCAGGGGCGCCCATAGCCAGGGCTAAGGCGATGATCTGCTCGGTCATTCCTGCACCTTCAGTACGTGGGAGGCCTCCTGGAAGATCTTCGCAAAGCCGCTGATGGTGGTGATGGCCGCACGCTCCAGCTGGCGGTCAATGAGCTTGTCATACTCCACCATCACGTCGCTGCCCTGAATGAGCTCCAGGGCGTAGCGCTTGTCCAGACCCACTGCCGTCTTCTCAGGCAGCACGCTGGTGCGCAGCAGGTTGGCGCCAAGGGGGGTGGACAGCTTGCCGGTGCCCTGGAAGTTGAGGCCGGTGAGGGGATTCTGGAACTCAGGGAGCTTCAGCAGCTTCACCATCACGTCAGGGCTCACCAGCAGGGTGTTCATCTCGTAGGGCTCAAACTTGGCCCAGAAGTCCACCAGATCGTCGTAGGTCAGGGTGTCGGAGGCGGCGGTGGTGAACACATCGGCGGCGTTGTCGTTGCCGTCGCCGTTCATCAGCACATCCACGCCGTCAGAGAGCAGCATCTGAGCGATGTGGGCGCCGATCTGCCGCAGGGTGACGGAGAACAGATCCAGCTTGCGGTAGCGCACCGACTCGTAGGAGGCCACCAGCATGCGGCCCCGCTTGTGCAGCTTAATGAGGTTGGCCTGCACCTTGATGGTGGTGCTGGGGATGGCAGCGCCCTCGTCTACCGCCCGCAGCTCCTTCTCCTCGCCGCCTGCCTGGGAGGCGATGGAGCGGTAGTCCATGCCGTCAAAGTTGGTGGTAGCGGCGGTAATAGAGGGGATAAGGTTGCTCTCATCCATGCCCTGACGCACGGACCGGGCGATGTACTCGGGGAAAAGGACGGCGGCGTCGGAGGTGCGGAAGAACTTCTCCACCGCGTCGCAGCCCGCGCCCTTCACCTTGATGTCAAAGCGCTTGAGCTGGCGCTGATAGGCGTCCAGTCCCTCCAGGCTGGTGCCCTTGTACTGCTCGGAGGGGTCCAGGCGCTCCAGCACCTGGGTAAAGGTGCTGCCCGCCTCCTGATACATACCCTTTTCCAGCTTCAGAGTGTCATAACGATTGGCCATAGTTTCCCACGCTCCTTTCACAAATTACAGGCACACCACGGCGGTGTGGGCGGCCTCATCCACCGAGACCACCAGGGCGGTCACACCGGTGGAAGAGGCGGTTTTTACCTTGCCGGTGCCGTCAGCAGCCAGGACCACCTGGCCCAGGCTTACCGAGCCGGAGATGGGCAGGGTCATAAAGCCCTTTACCTGCACTCCGGCAAAGCCCTTGCGGCTGGACAGAGCCAGACCGCAGAAGGCCTCGTCGGCGCCGCACGCGCCCACCTGGCCGTTGGCGGTGATCTTCACCACCTGGCCGGGGACCACGTCCTCCTGGGCCAGAAAGGTGGCGGTTACCGCGCCGATCTCTTCAAACGAAACCTGATTCATGCTTGTTCCTCCTTAACGTAATGAAGTATCTGGGTCAAATCAGAAAGGCCCCGTCCTCCTGGGACAGGGACTGGGGCTTTTGGGCATAGGGCAGCTGCAAGGGATAGTTCTTGGCCGCCTTCTGGCCGTAGAGCCGCTGGAGCTGCCGCAGTTCCGGCTCCTCCAGGTGTCGGGCCATATTTTGCAGGACCTTCATGTCCGCCTGGGGGTCGGCCAGGGCGGCCAGCCGCACCACATCCTCCCGCAGCTCTTTGAGAGCTCGCGCTCCCAGCTCTGCCTGGGCTTTCAGAGCCTCCACCTCCCCGGCAAAGCGGGGGTAGTCGGCCAGCAGCTCCTTGAGGGCCTCGTAGTGCTTCACGCCCATGGCCTTCACCACACCGGCCTGGGGCTGGGCGGGGACGGCCACAAAGGAAAATTCATAGGCGTCCACCGGTTCCTCCAGGCTGAGGTAGCACAGCTTCCCGTCGTAAATCTGCCCGGGCTGGTGGCCGCAGCCTGCTCCGGCCTCCTCGCCGCAGATGGAGCACACCCGGCGCTTTACGGCGCAGCCCACGCTCACTTCCTTCTTGATGCCGCCGTCGATCTCGGCGATGAGCCCCCGGTTGTCGTCGGTGCGCACCATGTAAGCCCGGGCCTTCAGCCAGCAGTAGAGGTCGCCTGCCTGGGTGACCCGCTCCGGTTCCTGAATCACCTGGACGGAGAAGATCCGGGCGGCCTGGCTGCGGGCCGACCAGTTGTGGTCAAAAATGCCGCTCTTGCCCAGAAACAGGGGAGCCAGAGCCTCCAGGGTTTCGGCAGGGAACCGCTCATGGTCCCGGTCCACCTCGTTGTCGCACAGCCGCACCGAGAAGACGTACACCTCCTGGGCGGCGAGGGGCTTTTTGCTCCAGGTGTTGATGAGCTCCAGCTCCTCCTGGCTCACCCCCTCGGCCTGCTGCAAGGCCAGGGCGGTTTTGGTAATGTTCAACTCGCTTCCCTCCCAATTTCGTTGGCCTGAGCGTGGAGCAGCTGAGCCCGGGCCTCTTCCACAATGTCCTGGAGGTTGATGTCCTCCCAGTCGATGGTCACCTGATCGTCAAAGCCCCCCAGGCGCAGCCACAGCCGGCAGATCCGCCGGAGGATAGGCTCCAGGCTGCGGCGGATGGCGGTGATCTCGCTGGTCATCAGGTCGGCCTGCTGGGCGCTCATGCGCTCGGTGGACGACCAGGACAGGCCCAGCAGGAAGGGGGGGATGCCGGTCTTGGCCACCAGCTGCTCCAGGATCTGCCGCACCGGCACCTCGCTGTCCAAAATCTGGTTGTCCGCGCCGATGACCTTGATGTCCACATCTCCCACCGCCACAAAGTCCCGCACCGCCCCCTGGCGGGAGGACTGCATGGCCTGGGACCACTGGCTGGCCACCTGCTCCCCTCGTTCCTGAGCGGAGAGGGGGCTGTTCTCGTCGGGCTTGCACACCACGGCAAAGCGCAGGTTGCCCACCCGCTCCCAGTTCTGGCCCAGGGCCTGGTAAATTTTCAGCAGCACTCCGGTGAGAAAAGGCATGGAGCGCAGCATGGAAACCCCGTAGGGGTGCTCCGCCTCGGGCTGGAAGGGGGTGAAGAGCAGCAGCTGCTGCCAGGGCAGCTCCTTGGGCTCTCCTCCGTCTTCCCGTACGCACAGGCGAAAGTCCAAGGGAGAGTCCCCCTCCCGGATCTCCACCAGGGCGGGATCGGCACACAAAATGGCGGCAATGGACTTGCCCTGGGGGTCCAGCACGATCTCGCCCACTCCCTGGCCGCAGGTGATCATGCAGTCCAGGTACTGGTCCAGAAAGGACTGGATGCCCTGCTGTCCCCGGCCGGTATTGACCGTGTCCAGGAAGCGGTTCAGGCCCTGCTGAGCCCGGGTGTCGGCGCAGCGAATCAGCACTCCGCCGCACAGCCGCACCAGCTTCCAGATGGCCGCGTCCAGAATGGGTACCGCCTCCCGGATGGAGCGGTACAGGGTGATCTCTCCATTGCGCAGGGGCACATACTGGTCCAGCACCCCGAAGGGGTGGTGCTCCCAGTCCCGCAGCTGGACCTGAGGGGGCTTTGCGACTGGTTTCTTTTTCTCAAACCATTTCAAATATCTTCCTCCTTTTCATACCATTCCCGGTTGTATTGCAGGAACCTGTCCCATAAACTGGAGTAGGTCAAAATCCGGTCCGCTCCACACTTCCTGCGAAAAAACCGCCGGAATTTCCGGCGGCAATGGTAGCGGCAAAATATCGGATGTCGTCCATGGCATGGTCATGTTCTTTTACCACCCGGTCGCCGCCGCTGCCGCTGGTGTCCCAGCGGTACAGGCCAAACTCCCGGATGGTGTCCCGGCAGGGGGAGCAGATGACCAGCTTTCCCTCTTTCAGCAGCCGGGCGGTGAGCCGAATGCCGGAGAGCACATCGTTGTGAGCTTTCCGCACCGGAAGCCCCCGCCGCCGCAGCACCTCCATAAAGCTGGCGGCGGAGGGGTCCACCACCACCGCCCCCAGGGGGCGGCCCTTTACCAGAGCCTCCAGGTCGTCGGCGTACTCCTGGTCGGTTTTCTGCCTTCTGGCCTGGCGGGAGCTGTAGTAGTACTCCTCCAGCCGGTACCAGATCCCGTCCTTGCGTCCCCAAAGGCCCATAGAGGTGGGGTTCACCGTCCCGTAGTCACAAGAGACGTAGAAGGGGCCGGGCACATCCAGGGGCGGCTCCCGCACCAGATTCTGAGAGAAGAAGTCGTACACCAGGCCCTCTGCGTTTACCCACTCCCCCAGCACAAACCGGCGGTAGAAGGCCCCCTGGAACATAGTCCGGTAGCGCTCCAGCATAGCGGGGGAGAGGCTGGGGTTGTCCGTCATGGCAAAGGACAGGCGTAGCGCCTTCTTTTCCTCTGCTTTTTGAATCCACTCCTGGTAAAACCAGTGGGCGGGGCTCTCCGGGTTGCAGGAGAACCACAGCTTGCTCCCCTCCACCGAGCACCGGGCGCACACCTGCTCCACAAAGGAGCGGGGCATCAGAGCCACCTCGTCCAGCAGAGCCCCCGCCAGGGTGATGCCCTGGACCAGGGCGGCGGAGCGCTCATCCAGACCGCCGAAGAGGTAGAAGGTGTTGCTGCGGCGGCCCATGGTGACGGTGAGCTGATGCAGGGAGCTCCGTTCCCGGCAGGAGAAGCCCAGCTGTCTCAGAATGGGCAGCAGCTCGCTGAGGAGGTTGCGCCGCACCGAGGGGATGGACTTGCCGCACAGGGCGAAGGTTTTTCCCTGAAAGCAGCTCATGGCCCAGCAGAAGAAGGACAGGCCGGTGCAAAGGGTCTTGCCGCTGCGCACCGCCCCGTCGCAGAGGATGGCCTGGTAGTTTTGGAAGGGAGAGCCGGGCCGCCACCAGGTGAGCACCCGCCGCTGTTTTTTGGAGAAGATTAGGGGCTTCATTCCTCCTCATCCTCCATGCGCCGGAAGAGAGCGTCCAGCTGCTCCTCGCCGCTGGGGCCGCTCAGCTCCAGCAGCCGCTCCAGAGCCTTCATCCGGTCGGCGAATTTCAGCTCCACCGTCCCGGCTCCGCTGCGCCGGAATTCGGTCAGAGCGGACAGATCCAGCTTGCCGATGGCATCCCGTTCCTCCTCAGGCAGGTAGGCCAGCTTCACCGCGTCGTTCACCTTGGCACAGGCCAGAGTCCGCATCTGTTCCAGCAGCTGCTCCCGATCCAGCGGTTTTTTGTTTCGTTTCACCACATCCCTCCTCTACCCCAGGCGGGAATGGGCCAAAAGTTGTATGCTTTTGACCACGGTAGGAAGCCAAGTGAAAAATTTACCGCCTGGCGTTTCGGTATAGAAGCCTCTTTGCTGTCACATCCTGTCATCGCATACCACTTGAAATACCGATAGGGAGGCACAGCGATATGAAACGAATCGGTTCCCTGGTGCTGGCAGTGCTGCTGCTCACCGGTACGGCGTCGGCCCAGGAGGCCGCCGCTCCCTCTCCGCTGGAACTGAGCGCGCCGTCGGCGGTGCTGATGGAGAAGGAGACCGGGACGATCCTGTATGAGAAAGAGGCCAAGCGGCAGATGGAGCCGGCAAGCGTCACCAAGGTGATGACCCTGCTGCTCATTATGGAGGCCCTGGACAGTGGCCGCATCAGCCGGGAGGACGTGGTCACCGTCTCCGCCCGGGCCGCCGGGATGGGAGGCTCCCAGGTGTACCTGAAAGAGGGGGAGCAGATGACGGTGGGGGAGCTGCTCAAATGCATCACCGTAGTCTCGGGCAATGACGCCACCGTGGCCATGGCGGAGTATCTGGCGGGCAGCGAGAGCGCCTTTGTCCAGCAGATGAACCAGCGGGCCCAGGAGCTGGGCATGGAGGACACCAACTTTGTCAACTGCACCGGCCTGCCTGCCGCCGGCCATATGACCACCGCCTACGATATCGCTCTCATGTCCCGGGAGTTGATCCTCCACCACCCCGGCATCCGGGAGTACACCACCATCTGGATGGACTCCATCCGGGAGGGAGCCTTTGGCCTGACCAACACCAACCGCCTGGTGCGGTTCTATGAGGGCACCACCGGCCTGAAGACGGGCTCCACTGACTCCGCCCTCTACTGCATGTCGGCCACGGCGGAGCGGGACGGCATGGAGCTCATCGCCGTGGTGATGGCCGCCCCCACGGCGGCCGACCGCTTTGAGGATGCCAAGGCCATGCTGGACTACGGCTTTGGAGCGTATACACTTATGCAGGTCTATCCGGAAAGTCCCCTGGCGCCCATCCCGGTGCTGCTGGGCACGGTGGGGCAGATCCAGCCCCAGCTGGAGCGGGAGTGCCGGGTGCTGGTGCGCAAGGGGGAAGAGGGGAGTGTCACCACGCAGCTGACCCTGGCCCAGGACTTGGAGGCCCCGGTGGAAGCGGGACAAAAGGTGGGTGAACTGGAAATTTTGGTCAATGGAGAGACCCGGGACACCGTGCCCATCATTTCCAGCGAAGGGGTGCAGCGGCTGACGATGCCGGGCATTCTCCAGCGGATGCTGGAAGGCCTCCTTATGGCTGGATGAGAGAAAAATACTACTGGGGCGAAGGGTTTTTTATGCCTTTCGCCCCAGAAAAATGGGGAGGGGAACAAAATCCCAATTAACACCCTTTTGACTTGACGGTGTACAGGGAGTGTTGTATAATTTATATAAATATCGGGGGTTCCGATTTAGAGAGGTTGTCGTTTTCGTTGGGAAAAACGCGAAAAAGACGAGATTGAGGTGATTACAATGGTCAAATATGATACAAAACTATCAGATTATGACCTGTTTTTGGAGCTGGAGGCCTTCTCGGAAGGCCGCAGCTGCCACGCGTGGAGATGCTTCGGCTCCCACCCGGGGCAAAAGGACGGACAGGACGGATATGTCTTCCGTGTCTGGGCGCCGAATGCCAAGCAGGTATGCGTCTTTGGTGATTTCAACGGATGGGACGAGGACGCCACTCCGCTGGAAAAACTGGAAGGCGGAATCTGGGAGGGGTTTGTCCCCGGCTTAAAGCGTTTTGATACATATAAGTACGCGGTGCACGGCGCCGACGGCAAGGTGGTGGCCAAGGCCGACCCCTATGCCTTCCACGCCGAAACCCGTCCGGGCAACGCCTCCAAGATCTATGATCTGGAGGAGTATCCCTGGGGCGATCAGGGCTGGCTGGATTACCGGTCCAAGAACGCCCCTTATCGCCGTCCCATGAATATTTATGAGTGCCACCTGGGCTCCTGGCGGCGCACCGGAGAGGGAGAGTTCCTCTCCTACCGGGATACGGCCCAGTATCTGGTCCCCTACGTCAAGGAGATGGGCTACACCCATGTGGAGCTGCTCCCTGTGATGGAGCACCCCCTGGACGCCTCCTGGGGTTATCAGGTCACCGGCTACTTTGCCGCCACCAGCCGCTTCGGCACCCCCGACGATTTCAAGTACCTCATCGACCAGCTCCATCAGGCCGGCATCGGCGTCATCCTGGACTGGGTTCCCGCCCACTTCCCCCGGGATGCCTTCGGCCTTTATCACTTTGACGGCGGCCCCACCTATGAGTACGCCGACCCCCGCAAGGGGGAGCACCCCGACTGGGGCACCCAGGTCTTTGACCTGGGCCGCAACGAGGTGCGCTCCTTCCTGTTCTCCAACGCCATGTTCTGGCTGGAGGAGTACCACGCCGACGGCCTGCGGGTAGACGCCGTGTCCTCCATGCTCTATCTGGACTACGGCCGGCAGGACGGGGCCTGGATGCCCAACATCCACGGCGGCAAGGAGAATCTGGAGGCCATCGAGTTCTTCCAGAAGCTGAACACCGCCATCTTCTCCGTCCATCCCGACGTGCTGATGATCGCCGAGGAGTCCACTGCCTGGCCCAAGGTGACCTATCCGGTGGACGAGGGCGGCCTGGGCTTCAACTTCAAGTGGAACATGGGCTGGATGAATGACATCTGCCACTACATCAAGCTGGACCCCTACTTCCGGCAGTTCAACCATCGGGACATCACCTTCTCGCTGATGTA
>CALWYB010000007.1 GCA_944385665.1 uncultured Oscillospiraceae bacterium | reverse complement strand
TCCTCCTCGATGCGGAGCAGCTGGTTGTACTTGGCCACACGGTCGGTACGGCTGGGAGCGCCGGTCTTGATCTGGCCAGCGTTCAGAGCCACAGCGATATCGGCAATGGTGGCGTCCTCGGTCTCGCCGGAGCGGTGAGACACGATGGCGGTGTAGCCGGCGCGGTTGGCCATCTGGATGGCGTCCAGGGTCTCGGTCAGGGTGCCGATCTGGTTGACCTTGATGAGGATGGCGTTGGCCACCTTCTTCTCAATGCCGGTCTTGAGCCGCTCGGTGTTGGTGACGAACAGGTCGTCG
This sequence comes from uncultured Oscillospiraceae bacterium, assembly GCA_944385665.1. GTDB lineage: Bacteria > Bacillota > Clostridia > Oscillospirales > Oscillospiraceae > Lawsonibacter. The sequence goes on along the minus strand of CALWYB010000007.1, from coordinate 61,275 downwards.
CCCACCAGCTGCACCCGGTCGCCGATGGCCTTGGTGAGCATGGCCCAGCCCTCCCAGTCGGTCTCGGCCATGCCGTCCTCCAGGGAGATGATGGGGTAGTTGTCGGCGAACTTCTTCCACATGTTCACCAGCTGCTGCTGGGTCAGCTTCTTGCCGGACTTGGGCTGGATATAGAGCTTCTGCTCCTCGTCCCACCACTCGGAGGAGGCGGCGTCGATGGCGATCTTGAAGTCCTCGCCGGGCTTGTAGCCGGCCTCCTCGATGGCCTTCACGATGACCTTCAGGGCGTCCTCATCCTTCTTCAGGTTGGGGGCGTAGCCGCCCTCGTCGCCCACGCCGGCGGCGGGAGTGCCGTTCTCCTTCAGGGTCTTCTTCAGCTGGTGGAACACCTCGGCGCACATGCGCAGGGCCTCGCGGAAGCAGCAGGCGCCCACGGGCATGATCATGAACTCCTGGATCTCCACGTTGTTGGTGGCGTGAGCGCCGCCGTTGAGGATGTTCATCATGGGCACGGGCAGCTGCTTGGCGTTGGCGCCGCCGATATAGTTGTACAGAGCCACGCCCAGGGACTCGGCAGCAGCCTTGGCGCAGGCCAGGGAAGCGCCCAGAATGGCGTTGGCGCCCAGACGGCTCTTGTTGGGGGTGCCGTCCAGCTCGATCATGGCCTTGTCGATGGCCACCTGGTCCAGCACGTTCATACCGATCAGGCACTCAGCGATCTCGGTGTTCACGTTCTTCACGGCGTTCTCCACGCCCTTGCCCTGGTAGCGGCTCTTGTCGCCGTCACGCAGCTCGCAGGCCTCATAGATGCCGGTGGAAGCGCCGGAGGGAACGGCGGCACGGCCCATGGTGCCGTCCTCCAGGTACACCTCGACCTCAACGGTGGGGTTGCCGCGGCTGTCCAGGATCTCACGGCCCAGGACGTCAACGATCTCGATCATCTGCTTCATGGGAATCAATCTCCTTTCCAAAATGAGGCGGAGCTTGTCCGCCAAGGGGGAAAATGGATTATTAAAACGCGGGGCGTGTCCCCGCTTAGGGGTAACGAAGCGCGGAGCTTAGGCCCATAGGGGAGCTTGGAGCGCAGCGAGGGTGAAAACCCAAGGCCCGCTGTGCGGGACTGGTTTTTGCCCGAGGCGCAGTGAAAGCGACCCGGCCATGGGCCCAAAGCGTAGCGTGACAATGCTTAGTTGATAATCAGGGTTTCCCCATCCATCTCCTTGGGCTTTTCCAGGCCCATGAGGTCCAGCATGGTGGGAGCGATGTCGGCCAGACGGCCGTCACGCAGCTTCACGCTGGCGCCCACGATATAGAAGGGGACCAGATTGGTGGTGTGGGCGGTGAAGGGCTGACCGTTCTCGTCCACCATGTGCTCGGCATTGCCGTGGTCGGCAGTGATGAGAGACACGCCACCCATCTTGGAGGTGGCCTCTACCACCTTGCCCACGCACTCGTCCACGGTGGACACGGCCTTCAGAGCGGCCTCGTACACACCGGTGTGACCCACCATGTCGCAGTTGGCAAAGTTGAGGATGATGACGTCGTAGTTGCCGCTCTCAATGCGGCGCACGGCCTCCTCGGTGACGGCGTAGGCCGACATCTCAGGCTGCAGGTCATAGGTGGCCACCTTGGGGGAGGGGATCAGCACCCGGTCCTCGCCGGGGAAGACCTGCTCCACGCCGCCGTTGAAGAAGAAGGTCACATGGGCGTACTTCTCGGTCTCGGCGATGCGCAGCTGGGTCATGCCCTGCTTGGAGATATACTCGCCGAAAATGTTCTCCAGCTTCTGGCGGGGATAAGCCACGGTGACGTTGGGCATGGTGGCGTCGTACTCGGTGGTGCAGATAAAGTCCACGGACAGGAAGCCGGTCTTGCGCTCCACGTCGGTGAAGTCCTCGTCTACAAAGCAGCGGGTGATCTCACGGGCGCGGTCGGGGCGGAAGTTGAAGAAGATGATGGAGTCGTTGTCCTTCACCTTGGCGTCCTGGCAGCAGACCACAGGCTCCATGAATTCGTCGGTGACTCCGGCGTCATAGGAGGCCTGGACAGCCTGGGCGGCGTCCTCGGCTACAGGGCCGATGCCGCAGGCGATGGCGTCATAGGCGCGCTGCAGGCGGTCCCAGCGCTTGTCCCGATCCATGGCGTAGTAGCGGCCCATGACAGTAGCGATCTGGCCCAAGCCCAGCTCCTGCATCTTGGCCTGGAGCTGCTCCACGTAGCCCTTACCGGAGGAGGGGGGCACGTCACGGCCGTCCAGGAAGCAGTGGACATAGACCTTCTTCAGGCCCTGCTCCTTGGCCATCTTCAGCAGAGCGAACAGGTGGGTGATGTGGCTGTGGACGCCGCCGTCAGACAGCAGGCCCATCAGGTGCAGGGAAGAACCCCACTCCCGGCAGTTGCCCATGGCCTCCAGGAAGGCGCTGTTCTGGAAGAAGTCCCCGGTCTCAATATCCCGGGTGATGCGGGGCAGGTCCTGGAAGACCACCCGGCCAGCGCCCATATTGGTGTGGCCCACCTCGCTGTTGCCCATCTGGCCATCAGGCAGACCTACGTCCAGGCCGGAAGCGGACAGCTTGCAGCCGGGGCAGTCCCGGAAAATGTGGTCCAGGTTGGGCTTGGAGGCGTTGGCCACCGCATTGCCCGCATCGGGGGCGGTGAGGCCAAAGCCGTCCATAATGATCAAAGTGGTAGGAGTTTTCATGAACAATGTTTCCTCAATTCTGATCAAAGTTGGAGCAGACAGCATGACAGGCATCCTGCCTGCTCCGTGCCGTAGTACTTAATTACTCCTGATTGGCAGCGTTGATGATCTGCACGAAGTCAGCGGGCTTCAGGCTGGCGCCGCCGATGAGGCCGCCGTCCACGTCGGGCTGAGCCAGCAGCTCAGCGGCGTTCTTGGCGTTCATGGAACCACCGTACTGGATGGTGACGGAGCGAGCCACGTGAGCGCCGTACAGCTTGCGGATGACGGCACGGATGGCCTGGCAGACCTCACCGGCCTGCTCGGCAGTGGCGGTCTTGCCGGTGCCGATGGCCCACAGGGGCTCGTAGGCGATGACCACGTGACGCATCTTGTCGGCGGGCACGCCGGCTAGAGCGCACTTGACCTGGTAAGCGATCAGCTCCATGGTCACGCCCAGCTCACGCTGCTCCAGGCTCTCGCCCACGCAGATGATGGGGAACAGGCCGGCGTTGATGGCGGCGTGGACCTTCTTGTTGACGGTGAAGTCGGTCTCGTTATAGTACTGGCGGCGCTCGGAGTGGCCGATGATGACGTACTTGGCGCCGGCCTCCTTGATCATCTCCGCGGTGATCTCGCCGGTGTAGGCGCCGTGGTCCTCATAGTGGCAGGTCTCAGCGCCGATGGCGATGTGGCAGTCCTTGAACAGACGGACCGCGTTGGTGATGTTGACAGCGGGCACGCACAGCACCACGTTGCACCACTTGCCCCGGGGCATGATGGGCTTGAGCTCCTCGGCGAAAGCCTTGGTCTGGGACAGGGTGTTGTTCATCTTCCAGTTGCCGGCGATGATAGTCTTACGGTAACGACGATTCATGTTCTTTTTCTTCCTTTCCTTGATACGGGTGCGCGGGGGTGATATGAAACCGAACCGCCCGCCGCCCAGGCCACACAGACCGGGACGGACAGGGGATCGGAACAGTCAAACAAGATCAATAAGAAAATCAGGCATCCAACAGGCAGGCCACGCCGGGCAGTTCCTTGCCCTCCATGAACTCCAGAGAGGCGCCCCCCAGTGGAGCTGCGCTCCACCGGGGACCCCTTTGATTTCATATCCTCGGGCGAAGTGAATTCGCCCTGCGGCAAGGTTTGCTTCGCAAACGCTTGGACGCGCCTATGGGCGCGGCTCGCTTACGCTCGCGCGGCGGCGCTTGCTGATTTTAAGCGTCCAGCAGGCAGGCCACGCCGGGCAGTTCCTTACCCTCCATGAACTCCAGGGAGGCGCCGCCGCCGGTGGAGATGTGGGTCATCTTGTCAGCATAGCCCAGCTGCTGCACGGCAGCCGCGCTGTCGCCGCCGCCGATGATGGTGATGGCATTGCTCTTGCTCAGAGCCTCGGCCACAGCCTGGGTACCCTTGGCAAAGGCGGGGAACTCAAACACGCCCATGGGGCCGTTCCAGATGATGGTGCCGGCGTCCTTTACCGCGTCAGCGTAGGCGGCAATGGCCTTGGGGCCGATGTCCATGCCCAGGCAGTCGTCGGGGATGTGCATGCTGTCCACCAGGATGGGCTCGGCGTCGGCGGAGAACTCCTTGGCGCAGATGGTGTCCTCAGGCAGCAGGAACTTCACGCCCTTCTCCTGGGCCTTCTTCATCATGTCCTTGCAGTAGTCCAGCCAGTCCTCTTCCAGCAGGGACTTGCCCACAGAGCCGCCCTGGGCCTTCAGGAAGGTGTAGGTCATGCCGCCGCCGATGATGATGGTGTCGGCGATCTCCAGCAGGTTGTTGATGACGCCGATCTTGGAAGAGACCTTGCTGCCGCCCAGAATGGCCACCAGGGGACGCTTGGGATTGGCCAGAGCGCCACCGATGATCTCCAGCTCCTTCTGAATGAGGAAGCCGCTGACGGCGGGCAGGTACTGGGCCACGCCGGCGGTGGAGGCGTGGGCGCGGTGCACGGCGCCGAAGGCGTCGGACACATACACCTCAGCCATGGAAGCCATGGCCTTGGCCAGCTCGGGATCGTTCTTGGTCTCGCCCTTCTCAAAGCGGGTGTTCTCCAGCAGCATGATCTGGCCGGGCTTCAGAGCGGCGGCCTTGGCCTGGGCGTCGGGACCCACCACGTCCTCGGCCATGATGACCTCCTTGCCCAGCAGCTCGCTCAGGCGCTTGGCCACGGGCTTCAGGCTCAGGGAGGGGACGACCTCGCCCTTGGGCTTGCCCATGTGGGAGCAGGCGATGACAGCGGCGTTCTGGTCCAGCAGGTACTGGATGGTGGGCAGAGCGGCACGGATGCGCTTGTCATCGGTGATGACGCCGCTGCCGTCCTTGGCCATGGGCACGTTGAAGTCGCAGCGCAGAAGCACCTTCTTACCGGCGACGTCGATGTCCTTGACAGTTTTCTTGTTGTAGTTCATGGAAAAACGCTCCTCTCTTCACAAGTAAATGGAACAGGGAAAAAATTTCCGAAATCACCCGCGGCTCGGGGGGACCGGCGCGGCGAGACTCGTCTAAGGTTCAGCGTGCCCCGGACGGGTGGGAACCATCCCGTCCCCCTGCCATTTCACCTACGCCGGACAGCTGAGGGAACCCCTGCTGGCGCAGGGCCTCGTAGGCCAGGATGGCCACCGAGTTGGACAGGTTGAGGCTGCGGGCATCCGCCCGCATGGGAATGCGGATACAGCGGTCGTAGTGCGCCATGCGGAAGTCCTCCGGCAGGCCCGCCGTCTCCTTGCCGAAAAACAGGTAGCAGTTGTCGCGGAAGGTGGCCCCGGTGTAGTCCTGGGGAGCCTTGGTGGTGGCCAGCCACAGGTCGGGGTCGGGGTTCTCCGCAAAAAAGTGCTCCAGATTGTGGTATACACGCAGATCCACCATGGGCCAGTAGTCCAGCCCGGCCCGGCGCACCGCCTTTTCGCTGATGTCAAACCCAAGAGGCTCAATGAGATGCAGGCGGCTGCGGGTGGCGGCGCAGGTACGGGCGATATTGCCGCAGTTTTGGGGAATTTCCGGTTCAACCAAGACGATATTCAGCAATTCGAACCCTCCTCGCGTGTCGGGTATCATTGTATTCCAAATGGCCGAGAAATTCAACTACAAAATGGTCGAAAAATTACAAAAAAATTAAAAAACCGGGAGAAATGGCAGGGAAGCACCAATGTTTTGTGAAATTGGGAAATTCATAGGGCGCTGAGCGGGGGAGAATCGGGCATTGTGCCGAACTTTGGGGAAAATAAGGGAATGGTAAACAGCAAAATGCGGCGGGAAGGGCAGAGTAAACGGAGAAAAGCAAGGGAGAAAAGCGGACAAATGCCGTCCAGAAAAAAATATGCGTTCAAATTTTTGATCTGCTATGGTATAATATTCACAAAAAGAAAAGGAAGGATGATCTTATGCTGCTGACTTGGAATGGACACTCCTGCTTTACCCTGGAAACCAAGCAAGGGACCCTGGTGCTGGACCCCTACCGGCCCGGCTCGGTGCCCGGCCTGCCCGCCCTGAAGCTGGAGGCAGACGGCGTCTACTGCAGCCACCAGCACGACGACCACGCCGGCGCGGAGCTGGTGACCCTCTCCGGCAAGGGCCACACAGTCCAGGTGGAGGAAATCGAGACCTACCACGACCCGGAGAAGGGGGCCCTGCGGGGGCGCAATACCATCCGCATCTTCACCGCGGAAGGCCTGCGGGTGGCCCACCTGGGCGACCTGGGCTGCGAGCTGACGGCAGAGCAGGTGGAGCAACTGTCTGGTCTGGACGCCCTTTTGTTCCCGGTGGGCGGCTACTTTACCATCGACGCCAAGCAGGCCCGGAAAGTGGTGGAGCAGCTGAAGCCCCGGGTGGCCGTCCCCATGCACTACCGGGGGAAAAACTTCGGCTACGACGTGATCGGTCCGCTGGAGGACTACCTGGCCCTGTGCGACGATGTGGTGCGCTATCCCGGCAACACCCTGGAGCTCACCGCGGACACCCCTGCTCAGACGGCGGTGCTCACCTGCCCGGTGGAGGAATAAAGACATCAGAAAACGCGGCGGCGTGACGAAAAAACTCGTCACGCCGCCGCGTTTTTCAGTCGGTCAGGTGTTTGAGTAATACCTCCCGCTCATTGGGTAGAGTGCCCTCCGCCACCTGGTCCAGCAAGCGGTTGAGGGCGCGGCCGATGGCCGGTCCGGACAGCCCCGCCGCCAAGGCGTCCCGGCCATTCACCGCCAGGTCCTTCAGAGTGAGGCAGGGGGCCTGGGCCAGGAGTGTGCGGGCCAGGTCCGCCGTCTGGTCCAGCTCCTCCCGGGGGCTCTGTCCGGGCAGACAGGAGGCCCCGTCGGCTTTCATCAGCGTAAGGAGCTGGAAAAAGAACTCCGGCCCCAGCCGCCGCAGCCACCGGCCCACACAGGCCTGGGTGGGCTGGAGAGGCAGATGGTGGCGCTGCACCAGGGTGACCACCTGTTCCCGGGTGGCGCGGTCCAGCCGCAGGCTTTGGGCGATGTCCTCACACAGCCGGGCGCTCGCTTCCGCGTGGCCGTAGAAATGCCCGGTGTCCGTCTCATCCAGGGAAAAAACAGCGGGCTTGCCCACGTCGTGGAGGAGGGCGGCCAGGCGCAGGGCGGGCTCCGGCGGGACCTTTTCCACCGTTTTCACCAGATGGGTGTATACATCCCAGGCGTGGTGGGGATTTTTCTGGTCAAATCCTACTGTGGGGGCCAGCTGGGGCACAATTTCACACACGGTTTGTGGAAAGTCCAGCAGCACACGACCGGCTCCGGGACCTAAAAGCAGGCGGAGAAACTCCCCGCCGATCCGCTCCCGGGCCACCAGGGAGAGGCGGGGCGTCTCGGTTCGGATGGCCCGGGCGGTGTCCGGATGGATGGCAAAATCCAGCTGGGCGGCCAGCCGCAGTCCCCGGAGGATACGCAGAGCGTCCTCCTGAAAGCGGCGCTCCGGCTCCCCCACACAGCGGATGAGGCCGGCCTCCAGGTCCGCCCGGCCGCCGAAGCGGTCCACCAGCCCGCCCTCGTCCCAGGCCATGGCGTTAATGGTAAAGTCCCGCCGGGCCATATCCTCCTCCAGGCTGTCTGTGAAGGATACCTGGTCGGGGTGGCGGCCGTCGGAGTAGGTCCCCTCCCGACGAAAGGCGGTCACCTCCACCGCAAGCCCCTGAGAGAGCACCGTCACCGTGCCGTGGCGCAGCCCGGTGGGCACGCAGGGGAGAGCAGCGCAGGCGGCCAGGATCTCCTCCGGCCGGGCAGAGGTGGCCGCGTCATAGTCGTGGGGCGCTTTTCCCCGCAGAAAGTCCCGGACACAGCCCCCTACCAGCACGGCCTGATGGCCGGCTGCCCGCAGACGGGCCAGCACCTCCAGCGCTCTGGGGTCCCATTGGATCATAGCGGGCCTCCTTTTAACGGATCAGGTGGGCGGCTGCCGGAAGCAGAATGACCAGCCCCACCACATTGGCCACGGTGAACCACAGAAAGTAGGGCAGGGGCTTCGCCTGGCGGGAGCGCAGGTAGAACTTCATGGAGATGAGACTGGCCAGGGAGGCCACCGGAGTGCCCAGACCGCCCACGTCCACCCCGGCCAGCAGGCCCTTCCAGTCCTCCGTCAGGCCGGAGAGAAGCACGGCGGCGGGGACGTTGCTGATGACCTGGCTGGCGGCGGCAGAGCACAGCAGAGGGCTGTGGGAGAGCAGGCTGCTCAGAGCGGAGCGCACCGCCGGCATCTGGCCCAGGTTGCCGCTGAACACAAAGAAGCACACGAAGGTGAGCAGCAGCATGTAGTCCACCTGGCCCAGCAGCCGGGGCCGGGCCAGCAGCAGGGCGGCGATGACAAGGACGGTGAGGATGCCGTAGGACAGAATCCGGCACACTGACAAAAGACACAGGCCGAACAGCACCAGATAGAGGGCCAGATGCTTGGGGCTGCTGAGGTGGACCTGCTCCGGGAAGGAGACGGAAATCCATCCCTTGCCGCCGAAGTACAGTCCGGCTGCCGCCAGCCCCACCAGGCTGATGAGGGTGAGGGGGAGCAGCAGGGCAAGAAAGTCCCCCATGGACAGGGAGAAGTGGGCGTAGAGGTATAGATTCTGGGGGTTGCCCACCGGAGTGGCCATGCTGCCCAGGTTGGCGGCCACCGTCTGAAGAGAGATTACCGGGATCAGCAGGTCCCGGCGGCCCACCATCTCCAGCACCAGAATGGCAAAGGGGACGAAGGTGATGAGGGACACGTCGTTGGTCACCAGCATGGAGCAGAAGAAGGGCAGCAGGATGAGGGTCAGAGAGATGAGGCGCACCGGCCGCTCTCCGGCCAGCAGCCGCTGGGCCAGGACCAGAAACAATCCGCACTCCTGAAGTCCGGCCACCACCGCCATCAGGCAGAACAGCAGGCACAGCACCCGCAGGTCGATGTAGTCCAGATAGGCGGAGGAGGGGGGCACGAAGAAGGCGGAGATTACCGCGCAGACAAAGGCGATGGACAGCACCGGCTCCCGCCGGATGAACTGCCAAAGAGAGTGGGTGGATGTCATAGAAAGCCTCCCAAGATTTTTTACCAACACAACACAGTGCCCGGCATCCGGGCGGGAAAACGCCCCCGAACCGGGGGCTCGGGGGCGTTAGAAAACTTATTTCACGTACTGGATACCGGAGCCGCGCTCAGCTTCCACATCGGCATACAGGCCGCTGTACCACTCCTGGGTGGCCTCCGAGGCCAGGGTGCTCTTGGCGGTAACTTTCCAGGCGGGATCGTTCCAGCCCACAAAGTACATGATGTGCCAGCCCTGGGTGGAGCTGCCGGTGTTCTTCACCAGCCCGGTATCACCGGGCTGACGGCTGCTGTCCAGACACCAGTTGGTGAAGTCCGCGATAAAGCCGCTGTAGGGAGACACGCCGGTGTACAGACCGCCGTTCTCCTGAGAGCCGCTGTCCGCGGTGTTCTCCACGGCCAGAACGGCGAAGGACTCCTCGTCGGCGCTGCCGGACTTCCAGCTGTCCAGCAGGCTCTGGGCCTTCTCCTCCGCCTGGGCAAACTGCTCATCGGTGGGGTTGGAGCCGGCGGAGATCAGGATGTGGCGCACGTCGGCGGTAGCGGCCTCGTCCCGGGTGCGGCTGTCGATCTGCACCACATAGTAGTTGTAGACATAGCTGTCGCTCTGGTCGTTTTCCACGATGGTGGTCTCACCAGCCTGGCGGGCGGCGTCATACAGCCAATCGGCGTAGCTGCTACTGGAGAAGGAGGAGCCCATCTGGCTCTGGTGCACGGAGGAGGAGTAGAGCTGCTCGGAGTATTCCTCAGACAGATCAGCGGCGTCGCTGCCGGCGGCCAGCTTGTTCTGGATCTCCTGGGCGGTAGCCTGAGCCTGAGCCTTGGCGGTGTCAAAGGCAGCCTGCTTCTCCTCGTCGGTCAGGTCCACACTGTTGCCTTCCTCGTCGGTCTTAGTAGTTTCAATGGAGGCCTGGACGGTGAAGACCGAGTAGTTGAAGGTGTCCAGAGCGTTCTTATTCTCCTGGTAATAGGTCTCCAGCTCCTCATCGGAGTAGGTCAGGTTATTCTGATGATCCTGGGCATAGTAATTGGCGGTGGTCTGGGCGGTCAGGATGTCCTTGTAGACCTTCTCGGTCATATAGGCGCCGTAGTTGGTGCGCAGGAAGCTCTCCAGGCTGGAGTAGTTGTTGGCCCGGGCGGACTGCTCCGTGGATTTCATGGCGCTCTCCACGTAGGCCTGGCCCTCGGCCGGCAGGGTGTAACCCTCCTTCTGGGCGGCATGGTTCACCATGGTGACCTGGGTCAACTGATCGATGGCCTGGTTGAGGAAGTAGTCGTACCAGGTGGTGCCGGTATTCTCGTCCTGGATCTGGTCCTTGGGGTCCTTGGTGGAGTCAAAGCCGGTATTCACGCCCATCTGAGCATAACGCTGGGTAGTAAGCATGGCGCTGTGGTAATAGTACTGTACGGTGGCAGGGGTAAAGTTTTCCCCGTCGATGGTGACCGCAGTGGTCCGCTTCTGGAAGAAGCCGTTGTCCCACACCAGCAGGGCAATGGCCAGGATGGCCAGGATCACGCCCACGACGATGTAGACCTTGTGCATGCGGTTGCTTTTTTCTTCCGCTTTGTTGTTGCGCCGCTGGGCGTAGGTCGCACCCTGGCGGTTTTGCTTTTCTCTGGATGCACTCACAGTTGATTCCGTCCTCTCGTTCTTTCATAGTCGCCCGGCAGGGCCGGGCAGAAGAAGATTCCGCATTATTATATAAAAAACTTCCATTGGATTCAAGGGGCAAATGAGACAAGAAAGGGAGGTTTTACAGAATGTTCATGGAAAAACGGCCGTGCTTTTCAAAAGAAAACAGAAAAAAAGACCGCGGCTTGCGCCGCGGTCCAGTTCCAAATGAGCTTTATATACCCCGCTCTGGCCGTGTGAACCCGTTTAAAACCTGCACGAAATGGCAGGTGGGTCGCCTCCACGACGCTTTTCTGCTTCCAACTTCCAGCCGACCTCAATGGGGGCCGGGAGGCCTGCAAGCCACGCCGTGAGGTGGGCGTCCCGTTTAAAAAATGTGGGTTTAAAAGAGCCCATCACGCACCGAGCAGGAAAGTTCATTTGAGTCGATGATTAGTTGTCTTCCTCTTCCTCGAAGAAGCGCTCCATAAACAGGTTGTAGATGGTCTCCACCTCTTCGTCGTTGTCCAGGGTGGAGAGCAGCTCCTCGCCGTTTTCCTCCACGACCTTCATAATGACCAGACCGTATTCCTCATCGTCGGCATCCACGTCCACCGGTTCCCCGGTCTCCTCGTCTTCCGCTACGGCAGGGAACATGGCGTGGTAGGTAACGCCGTTATGCTCCAGCGTATCCACCAGTTCCAGCTCAAATTCATTGCCGTCCTCGTCGGTCACGGTGATGAAATCAGGGCCGAATTCTTCGCTCATGGGGGCCAACCTCCTGCATCTGTTCTGACCATATTGTAACCCGTATGTGAGGAAAATGCAAGTGGGGCGGCGGGTAAATTTTTACCGTACCCCGCCAAAAAGAAATCCCGGGATGGACAAACGGAGAGAATATGGTATAATATATACTGATTTTTTGCCGACATGACTCCTTTTGCCGTGCCTTTCCCCATGAGAAGGGGCAGGGACAACGGGAGTGAGGACGGAAAGGCGCCAGCCGAAACGGCAGGGCGCTGGACATGCGAAACAACCCGCGCCAACGCGTCTGCCGCCTTCGGTACCCCCGTGACCAGAATGGCCAAACAGCGCGCTGCGCGCCTGCCAGTTCGGAGGTAATTTGCTGTGTCTGAACAAAATTATTCTTCTCATTATCCCAGCCGCGACGGACGGCGCTCCCGTTCCAACCAGAACGACGAGGCGCCCAAGCGCCGCCGCAGAAAAAGCAGAAAAAAGAAAAACGGCGTGCTGCGGGTGCTGGGTACGCTGCTGCTGATCTTCCTGACCACCAGCGCCTTTTTGGCCTGCTTTGCCGCGGTGTACATTGTCAATGTGATTCTCCCCCAGGCGAACATGGATCTGTCCAGCTTCAATGTGGATGAGAACAGCGTGATGTACTACCAGGACAAGGACACCGGGGAGTATAAGGAGCTGCGCCAGGTGCTCAGCGTCACCAACTCCCAGTGGGTGGACTACGAGGACATGCCCCAGTATCTGAAGGATGCCGCCGTGGCCATTGAGGACCGCCGGTTCTGGACCCACAACGGCGTAGACTGGGGCCGTACCGCCAAGGCCGTGATCAGCATGTTCACCGGCGGCGACATCCAGGGCGGCTCCACCATCACCCAGCAGCTCATCAAAAATCTCACCGATTACAACGAGACCACCGTCAAGCGGAAGGTCACGGAGATTTTCCGCGCCCTGTATGTGGACGCAAACTATGAAAAGGATGAGATTCTGGAGCTCTATCTCAATGTCATCCCTCTGGGCAGCGGCTGCGAGGGCGTAGGCGCGGCAGCCGAAAAGTACTTCGGCAAGTCGGTGTCCGACCTCACCCTGGCCGAGTGCGCCAGCCTCATCGGCATCACCAACAACCCTTCCAAGTACGGTCCCTATTCCACAGCCCGGGTGGAGAATGCCGACGGGGAGATGTGGGACGCGGTACAGTGGAACAAGTACCGCCAGGAGGTCATCCTGGGCCAGATGCTGGAACAGGGAAAGATCTCCCAGGAGGAATACGATGAGGCGGTGGCCCAGGAGCTGGTCTTTGTGGGCACCAATTCCGATGCGGGACAGAATACCTCCAATATTTACTCCTGGTATGAGGAGCAGGTCATCACCGATGTGATGAACGATCTGAAGGAGGAGTATGGCTACTCCAGCCAGTACGTCAGCCAGATGCTCTCCAACGGCGGTCTGCGCATCTATACCTGTGTGGACCCGGAGGTCCAGGCGGCAGCGGAGGCCATCTACTATGACCGCTCCAACCTGAATTACACCTCCTCCAAGACCGGCCAGCAGCTCCAGTCGGCCATTACTATTATCGACAACAGCACCGGCGATATCGCCGGCCTGGTGGGCCGGATCGGGGAGAAAACCATCAACCGGGGCACCAACCTGGCCACCGACGCCCTGCGGCAGCCTGGCTCGGCCATCAAGCCCCTCACCGCTTATGGACCGGCCATGGATATGGGACTTCTTACCCCCATCTCGGTGCTGGCCGACTACCCCTATCAGGTGATGGGCGGCAAGGCCTGGCCGGTCAACGTGGACGGCCGCTACCGGGGCCAGGTGACGGTGACTGAGGCCCTCCAGTGGTCCTATAACACCGTGGCGGTGCGGGCTGTGGCCCTGGTGACCCCGGCCAAGTCCTTTGACTTTGCCACCCAGCGCTTCCATCTTGAACTGGAGAGCGGCCGGATGATCAACGGAGAGATGAAAAGCGACATCGACATCGCACCCCTGGCCATGGGCGGTTTGACCGACGGCGTCACCACCCGGCAGATGGCCAATGCCTTTGCCGTCTTCCCGGAGAACGGCATCTACCGGGAGGCCCGCACCTACACCAAGGTGGAGGACAGCTCCGGTAACGTGATCCTGGACAACACTCGGGAGGATGAGACCGCGGTGAAGGCCTCTACCGCCTATTATATGAACACCATGCTGCAGAATGTGGTGCAGAGCGGCGGCGGCACCGAGGCCCGAATCAGCGGCATGACGGTGGCCGGCAAGACCGGTACCACCACCAACAAATTTGACCGCTACTTTGTGGGCTACACCCCCTACTACACCGCTGCGGTGTGGGTGGGCTACGAGTACAACGAGCGGGTCACCGCCTCGGGCAACCCGGCGGCCCAGCTTTGGAAAAAGGTGATGGCCCCTATCCACCAGGGCCTGGAGAACAAGAGCTTCGACAAGCCCAGCGGTCTGGTAGCCGTCTCCTACTGCAAGGACTGCGGCGGACTGGCTACCACCGCCTGCCAGTATGATCCCCGGGACAGCAGCCGGGTGGCTACCGGATATCTACTGCCGGAGGATGTGCCCTCCAATAGCTGTACCTGCCACTCTCTGGAGCCCGGCTCCAACTCCCTGGTGCAGGTGTGCGTAGATTCCCCGGTGCTGGATGAGAATGGCCAGCCCACCGGCGCGTACCATCTGGCCGGTCCCTACTGCCCCCAGGAGAGTATCCGCAGCTATGCCTACCTCAACCTGGACCGGGAGAGCGTGGGCGGCGCCTGGGCGGAGGACAGCCAGTACTTCTATTCCGCCCAGCCCAATGTGGGAACCTGTACCGTTCACACCGGTGAGGCTACCCTGCCGCCGGAAGAGGGCGGGACCACCAATCCGGATGATCCGGAGAACCCTGACAATCCCACCGACCCCGATAACCCCACCGATCCGGACAATCCCTCTCAGGGAGGAGAAGGAACCAATCCGGATGGTGGTTCCCAGGGAGGCTCCGGAGGAGAGACAGGGGAGACAGCCAATCAAACCAACTAGCAGGGAGCAACCGTCCATCCAGGGGGCCGCCGCAGGCGGCCCCCTTTTTCTCAAACGAAAGGCTTGATTGTGAAAAATGACGAATATTGCCGGCGGTATAAACAGAAAAATTGACTGTCCTGCCCCGCTCCTGCCCATTGCATCCGGGACTTTGGTGTGCTAAAATAGACCACAACGCGAAAACAAATGACCATGACACGCGGACAACAGGACGGAGGAACAGAAGGTGAACCAATCCGAGGGCTATTTTATTGTTCAGGCATCTTCCATGCCGGAGATTTTCCGCAAGGTGGCCCAGGCCAAGCGCCTGCTGGAGACCGGGGAGGAGACCACCGTAAACGGTGCGGCTCACGCAGTGGGCATCAGCCGCAGTGCGTTTTATAAATACAAGGACGCGGTGCGGCCCTTCCAGGATATGCTCCACGGAAGGATCGTCACCTTCCAGACCCTGCTTCGGGATGAACCCGGAGTATTATCCGGCCTGCTCAATGTGCTGGCCGGCACGGGGATCAATATTCTGACCATCAATCAGAATATCCCCGTCAACGGCTGCGCGGTGGTGACCATCACCGCGGAGACCTCCCAGATGCATCTGACCCTGGAGGAGATGCTCCAGGCCGCCGCGGACAGCACCGGAGTCATCCGGTGTGAAGTTTTG
Source organism: uncultured Oscillospiraceae bacterium (assembly GCA_944385665.1). GTDB lineage: Bacteria > Bacillota > Clostridia > Oscillospirales > Oscillospiraceae > Lawsonibacter. The sequence goes on along the minus strand of CALWYB010000007.1, from coordinate 46,014 downwards.
GCTGGCTGACAGAAATGATTTGTGTTTTATGAGGTGAGTTGGAATGACAAAGGTAGCGATTTTAGGCTTTGGAACGGTGGGTTCCGGTGTGGCCGAGGTACTCAGCAAGAACAGCCAGGGCATTGCCCGGCGTGCTGGCGGCGAGATCCAGGTCAAATACATCCTGGACGTGCGTGATTTTCCCGACAGCCCCTTTAAGGACTGCTTCGTAAAAGACTTCTCCATCATTGAGAACGACCCCGAGGTGGAGGTGGTAGTGGAGACCATCGGCGGGGCCAAGGTGGCCCTGGAGTTCACCACCCGCGCCCTGAAGGCGGGCAAGAGCGTGGTCTCCTCCAACAAGGAGCTGGTGGCCACCCACGGCTATGAGCTGCTGCAGCTGGCCAAGGCGAACGGGGTCAGCTATCTCTTTGAGGCCAGCGTGGGCGGCGGAATCCCCATTCTGCACCCCCTCATCAACTGTCTGGCCGCCAATGAGGTGGAGCAGATCACCGGTATCCTCAACGGCACCACCAACTATATCCTCACCCGCATGATCAAGGCCGGCCTCACCTTCGACCAGGCCCTGAAAGAGGCCCAGGACAACGGCTACGCCGAGAAGGACCCCACCGCCGATGTGGACGGCCACGACGCCTGCCGCAAGATCTGCATTCTGTCCGCCCTGGCCTATGGCCAGCATGTCTATCCCCAGCAGGTGCCCACCCAGGGCATCCGGGGGGTGACCCTGGCCGATGTGGCCTACGCCGATTCCTGCGGCTATAAGATCAAGCTGCTGGGCCGCTGCCTGCGGGAGCCGGAGGGCAAGGTGTGCGCCTTTGTGGCCCCCCACCTGGTCTCCTGTGAGAATCCTCTGGCCGGGGTGGAGGACGTGTTCAATGCCATCACCGTCACCGGTAACGCGGTGGGCGATGTGATGTTCTACGGCCGGGGCGCGGGCAAGCTGCCCACCGCCTCCGCTGTGGTGGCCGACGTGATCGAGATCGCCAGAGATCCCAAGGCGGACCGGGGCAACCAGTGGGGTCCCGGCAGCGAGGATCTGGTGGTCTCCGACGACCACCTGACTTCCCGGTGGTATGTGCGGGCCAACGCCTCCATGGACCAGGCCCGCCTGGCCTGCGGTGAGATCCTGCCGCTGGCCCGCAGCGGCGCCCCCGCCCGGGAGGCCGCCTTCCTCACCCAGCCCATGACCCGTCCCCAGCTGATGGACCGGCTGGAGGGCATGGAGATCTGCTCCCTGTTCCGCGTGCTGTAAGGGCGCGCATAGAATACAGGGCAGTCCTTTGATTTCATCAACCTTGGAGGGAACGTATATATGGCACTGATTGTACAGAAATTTGGCGGCAGCTCCGTCGCCAATGCGGACCGGGTGCGCAATGTGGCCCGGATTATCACCGAGACTTACCGAAAGGGCCACAGCGTGGTGGTGGTGCTCTCCGCCCAGGGCGACACCACCGACGACTTCATTGAGAAGGCCCAGGAGATCAACCGGCACCCGTCCAAGCGGGAGATGGATATGCTCCTGTCCTCCGGCGAGCAGATCTCCATCGCTCTGTGTGCCATGGCCATTGAGGCCATGGGCTACCAGGTGGTTTCTCTCACCGGCTGGCAGGCCGGTGTGAACACCGACTCGGCCTACAGCGCCGCCCGCATCAAGCGCATCCGCACCGAGCGGATCCAGACCGAGCTGGACAAGAAGAAGATCGTTCTGGTGGCCGGCTTCCAGGGCATCAACAAGTACGGTGACATCACCACTCTGGGCCGGGGAGGCTCGGACACCTCTGCGGTGGCTCTGGCGGCCGCCCTCCACGCCGATCTGTGCCAGATCTATACCGACGTGGACGGCGTGTACACCGCCGATCCCCGCCTGGTCAAGGGCGCCAAGAAGCTGGACGAGATCACCTTTGACGAGATGCTGGAGCTGGCCAGCCTGGGCGCCCAGGTGCTCCACAACCGCTCTGTGGAGATGGCCAAGCGCTACAATGTCAATCTGGAGGTCCTCTCCAGTCTTACGGGAAATCCCGGTACAAAAGTCAAGGAGGTTGTCAAAACCATGGAAAAGACTCACGTCAGCGGCGTTGCGAAGGATAAGAATGTGGCCCGGCTGGCCCTCATCGGGCTGGCTGACGAGCCCGGCATCGCCTTTAAGATTTTCTCCCTGCTGGCCAAGAAGAACATCAATGTAGACATCATTCTCCAGTCCATCGGCCGGGATGAGAGCAAGGACATCAGCTTCACCGTGGCCCGGGGCGACTCCGAGGAGGCCCAGAAGATTCTGGAGGAGAACAAGGAGTACATCGGCTTTAAGGACATGGAGGTCAACAACCAGGTGGCCAAGGTGTCCATCGTGGGCGCCGGTATGGTGAACAACGCCGGCGTGGCCTGCAAGATGTTCGAGGCCCTCTCCTCCGCCGGCATCAACATCAACATGATTTCCACCAGTGAGATCAAGGTCTCCGTGCTGGTGGATGAGCGGGATGCCGACCGGGCTGTGCAGGCCGTCCATGACCGCTTTTTCAATGAGTTTGGCAGCGCGGATTAACCAAAAAACAGCTGGATAAAGAACCAATTAGGATGGGAAACTGTGGAAGTGCATAGTTTCCCATTCTATTTTCAAGAAAAATGGTAGGACTTTTCAAAAAAATCGAAGTTTTTGGCCTTTCGGTGTAAAGGAAGCGTTTTTTTCCTATTTTTGTGTTGCAAAAGACGCGAAGTTCTGGTAAAATAATAAATCGACTGGATAACCAACGTACATTTCCGTACGGACGCATTTGTTTCTGTTTGAATTAGGAAGGGCCGCTGGCCCCAATAGGCAAGGAGAATCAAAACACATGGATAAAAACGAAAGAGAGGCCCGGCGCCGCCAGGAAGACCGCGCATTGAATCGCGCGCTGATCTGGGTCGGCGTGGCCATCATTCTGGAATTTTTGCTGGTATTGGTAAACCGGTATTATATCAACTACACCACAGCTACTGAGTCCATTAACCGGGTCCTGGCCATCCAGGCCGCCTTGTCCGGCCTGCGCTGGGTCAGCCTGGCCGCTCTGGTGGTGTGTGTGGTCTGGATGCTGGTCCGGCTCTCCAGAAATGGAAAGGCCGCTTTGCCGGGCGTCCTGTGCCTTGCTGCCGGAATTCTGCTGCTGTGCAGCCATATCATTCTGAATTTCCGGGACACCGGACTGCGGATGCTGTTTTGGCTGGTGCCTGCCTGGGCGGCGCTGGCCCTGGTGTATTACCTGTATCAGAGAGAGTTTTTCTTCTCTGCCCTTATCAGTGGTCTGGGTCTGCTGGGCCTCTGGTTTGTCCGGCATGCCGGAACAGCCAGCCTGTATACCATCCTGGTGGTGGTGATCGTAGTGCTGCTGGCGGTGGGTCTGTTCCTGCTGAAGAAGAAGGATGGTGTGCTGTCCCTGGGCAAAGGAAGAGCTCATCTTCTGCCCCAGGAGGCCAGCTATTCCCTCCCCTTCGTGAGCTGCGGGGTGAGCCTGGTGGTCATCGCTCTGGCGGCCTTTGTGGGCGGCTCTCTGGCCTACTACCTGCTGTACGCCATGGTGGCCTGGCTGTTTGCCCTGCTGGTGTACTACACGGTCAAGATGATCTGAGCATAAGAAAAAAGCTGTCCTCCAACGAGGACAGCTTTTTTTGCGCGATTTTTTACGGTTTCAGACTGCGGACTCGGGGAACCACCGTCCGGCGGTAGAGGGGAACGGCCACTGCCGCGGTGAGCAACTCGGAGAAGAGAAAGCACAGCCACACCAGCTCCGGCCGCACCTGCACCAGCAGCAGGGCGATGGGCAGCAGAAAAATGATCTGCCGCAGCAGAGAGACCAGCAAGGAGCAGCTGCTCCGGTCCAGGGACTGGAAGGCAGAGGAGAGGACGATGCTCACTGCCGCCACAGCAAAGGCCAGGGCGGTCATACGCAGGGCAGGGACACCCATTCCCATGGCCTCCGGGGAGGCCTGGAAGCAGTAGCGCAGCAGAGGGGAGGCGGCCAGGGAGAGAATCACCGTGCCCGCCAGCCCGGTGCCCACGCTGAGCTGGAGACCGAAGCGGATGGAGTGGGTGATGCGGGCGGCATCTTTGGCGCCGTAGTTGTAGCTGATAATGGGCACCAGGCCGTTGTTCACCCCAAAGATGGGCATAAAGACAAAGGACTGGATCTTGATGTACACCCCCAGCACGAACACCGCCGTCTCGGAGACCAGGTTCAGGATCTGGTTGAGGCCCAGGGTCATGAAGCTGGACAGGGACTGCATGACAATGGCGGGGGCGGCGATGCGCAGCATGTCGCCGGTGATTTCCAAAGAAAAGCGGAAGCGGCGGGGAGAGAGGGGGAAGGTGCGGCGCAGCCGCCACACCAGGAAAAAGCCGATGCAGGCCCCGGTGATCTGGCCGATGACGGTGGCCACCGCGGCTCCCACCACTCCCATGTCAAAGCCGAAGATAAACACCGGGTCCAGCACGATGTTCAGCAGGGCTCCTGAGCCCTGGACGATCATAAACCCGGCGGGGTGGCCGGTGGACTGGAGGATGCGCTCGGTGAGAAACTGCATGCACAGGCCGATGGAGAGGCCGGCACAGATGGTGAGATAGCGGATTCCCGCCTGGGCCACCGCTGGGTTATCGGTACACACCCGGAAGAAGGGAGCGCAGCCAAACAGGGCAAAGAGCAGCGCCAGCAGCCAGATGGCAGCGTAGAGGAGAAACCCGTGGCAGGCCACGTTGACGGCGTCCTCCCGGCGGCCCTGGCCCAGCCGCTTGGCCAGGATGGCGTTGAAGCCCACGCCCAGGCCGCAGCAGAAGGCGATGACCATCAGCTGGACCGGGTAGGCGTAGGAGAGAGCCAGAAAGTCCAGGTCGCTGACCTGGGCCACGTAGATGCTGTCCACCAGGTTGTAGATGGCGCTCAGAAGCATGGAGAGCATGATGGGGGAGGACATGGTGAGTACCAGCTTCCGCACCGGCATGGTGCCTAGGATGTTGCCGCGTGATTCCATAGGCTTCCGCTCCTTTCCCAGGGTAAGAAATACGGGCTCCCGTATCCGGGAACCCGTGTAACCAACTGGTGTTCCATCCGTGGGGATCGACGGGCCCGTGGGCACGGATGGCGCGCGTTTACTGCATTCAGTATAACAAGATACCGGGAAAGCGTCAAGGGCGCTGGAGAGGCGCTGAGGGGCAAAAAAACGGCAGACCGAAATGGTCTGCCGTTTTGGCTTGCTGGAATGGAATCAGGCGTGGGCGCCGGCGTGGGTAAGGGTGCGGCTGCCCTCCTCCTGGGAGGCGGTGCGGGGCGCGGCGCTCTCCTGATGGGAGAGACCCTTGGCGTTGGCCAGCATCAGCTTGATGCGGTTTTCCTGGTTGATCTTGGTGGCACCGGGGTCGTAGTCGATGGCCACAATGTTGCTGGTGGGGTAGTCGTCCTTCAGCTTGCGGATCATGCCCTTGCCCACGATGTGGTTGGGCAGGCAGCCGAAGGGCTGGGTGCAGACAATATTGTTGGTGCCGGAGTGGATGAGCTCCAGCATCTCGGCGGTGAGCAGCCAGCCCTCGCCCATCTTGTTGCCGTCGCCCAGGTAACCGTGGACCAGCTTGTGCAGGTCCTGGAAGGTGCCGGGGGCACGGAAGCGGTGGGAGTTCTCCAGGGCCTGGATCATATCCTTCTGGCAGCCCTCAATGTAGGACATAAAGGCCTTGCAGGCCGCCTTCTTGATCCACTTACCGCCGTACAGATCCACGTCGGACACCCGGTTGTAGATCTTGAAGATGATAAAGTCGGTGAGGCCGGGCACCACGGGCTCTACGCCCTCGGTGAGCAGGAAGTGCTCCAGGTTGTTGTTGCCCAGGGGGGAGAACTTCACGTAGATCTCGCCCACCACGCCCACACGGATCTTGGGCTCGCCCTGTACGGGGATGGCGGCGAAGTCGTCGCAGATCTCGGCAAAGTTCTTGCGCATCTGGCCGCGGCTCATGCCCTTGCCCTGCTCAAAGCCGGTGACCAGCTTGTGGGACCAGGTATCGATCATGGCGTCGGTCTCGCCCTGGTTGACCTCATAGGGGCGGACCTGGTTGGCCACGTTGACGATGATGTCGCCGTACATCATGGCGTACACCGCCTTGCGGATGAAGGGCAGAGTCAGCTTGAAGCCAGGGTTCTTCTCCAGACCGGACAGGTTCACGGAGACCACGGGGATGTAGGCCATATCCGCCTTTTCCAGGGCTTTCCGAAGCAGGTGGATGTAGTTGCTGGCCCGGCAGCCGCCGCCGGTCTGGGTGATGAGCAGGCCCACCTTGTGGGGGTCGTAGCCGCCGTGCTTCACCGCGTCGATGAGCTGGCCGATGACCAGCAGGGCGGGGTAGCAGGTGTCGTTGTGGACGTACTTGAGGCCCTCGTCCACGATCCCTCGGTGGTTGGTGGTGAGCATATCCACCTTGTAGCCCTCGTTCTGCAGGAGCTTCTGCATCATGCCAAAGTGGACGGGGAGCATCTGGGGCATCAGAAGGGTGTACTCCTCCTTCATCTCCTTCGTAAAGAGCAGACGGCCGGTTTCATCATACACAAGCTTAGCCATAGAGATGTTTCCTTTCTAAATATAACGTATTCAAACGGAAAGCGTGGGATTAGTGGCCCTTGCGGGCGTCAATGGCGGCCATCAGGGACCGGATGCGGATCTTCACCGCGCCCAGGTTGCTGATGTCGTCGATCTTCAGCTGGGTGTAGAGCTTGCCGCCCTGCTCGAGAATGGAGCGCATCTCGTCGCCGGTGATGGCGTCGATGCCGCAGCCGAAGGAGACCAGCTGGATAAGCTCCATGTCGGGCTGGGTGCACACATACCGGGCCGCGTTGTACATCCGGGCGTGGTAGGTCCACTGGTTGAGCACGTGGCGGGGAGCCTTATCCTCCAGGTAGGCCACCGAGTCCTCGGTGATGAGGATGAAGCCGAAGGAGGTGATCAGGTCGTTGATGCCGTGGTTGATCTCCGGGTCCATGTGGTAGGGCCGTCCGGCCACCACCAGGATGGGCCGGTCCTCCGCCCGGGCCTGCTCAATGTAGGCGCGGCCGGTGGCCCGAAGGTCTTCCTTGTAGGCGTCGTAGGCGGCATAGGCAGCCTTGGCGGCGGCCACGGTCTCCCGCTTGGGCACCTGGAACTCATTGAAGAACCACTCGCTGGCCTTGCGCTCAAAGTCCTTGGGACGGTGCAGGCCGAAGTAGGGGTTTAAGTAGCGGACCTTTTTCAGGTCGGGCACGTTGGCGGCCAGCAGCTCGGGGTAGTAGGCCACCACGGGACAGTTGTAGTTGTTGTCGCTGACGCCCTCGTTAAAGTTGTAGGGCATACAGGGGTAGAAGATGGCGTCCACGCCCGCCTCCACCAGGGATTCCACATGGCCGTGGAGGAGCTTGGCGGGATAGCACACGGTGTCCGAGGGGATGGTGCGCTGGCCCTTCAAATAGAGCTTGCGGGAGGACTCGGGGGAGAGGACCACCTCAAAGTTCAGCTTGGTGAACAGCTCAAACCAGAAGGGCAGGTTCTCGTACATATTGAGGCCGAAGGGGATGCCGATCTTGCCCCGGGAGCCGTCCCCCTGGCCCTTGCCGTGGAGGGCACGGAGTTTGGCGTATTTATAGCGCATCAGGTCGGGCAGATGGCTGGGCTCCTCGCCCAGGGGGCGGGAGCAGCGGTTGCCGGAGACGAAGCGCCGTCCACCGTCAAAGGTGTTGATGGTGAGAGAGCAGTGGTTGGTGCACAGGCCGCAGGTGGCGGGCTTGGCCACGTGGGTGAATTTCTCCAGGGCCTTGGCGGTGAGGATGCCGCTCTTCTCCAGGTGGAGGTCACGGGCAGCCAGGGCCGCGCCGAAGGCGCCCATGATGCCGGCGATGGTGGGACGGGTGACGTCCCGGCCCAGCTCCAACTCAAAGGCCCGGAGCACCGCGTCGTTGTGGAAGGTGCCGCCCTGGACCACGATGTGCTTGCCCAGGTCGTCGGCGCTGGCGGCCCGGATGACCTTGTAGATGGCATTTTTCACGATGGAGATGGACAGGCCGGCGGAGATATCCTCCACGCTGGCGCCGTCCTTTTGGGCCTGCTTCACGCTGGAGTTCATAAACACGGTGCAGCGGCTGCCCAGGTTTACCGGGTGCTTGGCGAACAGGCCCATCTTGGCAAAGTCGGCGATGGAGTAGCCCAGCGCCTTGGCGAAGGTCTCAATAAAGGAGCCGCAGCCGGAGGAGCAGGCCTCGTTGAGCATAATGGAGTCCACGGCGCCGTTGCGGATTTTAAAGCACTTCATGTCCTGGCCGCCGATGTCGATGATGAAGTCCACGTCGGGGTTGAAGTGAGCGGCGGCCTTGTAGTGGGCCACCGTCTCCACCAACCCTAAGTCACAGGAGAAGGCGTTTTTAATGAGGTCTTCGCCGTAGCCGGTGACGGCCGCACCCTTGATCTCAATGCGGTCGCCGCACATCTGGTAGATCTGCTTCAGTTGGGGAAGGACGACCGAGACGGGGTTGCCCTGGTTGGACTGGTAATAGGTGTACAGCAGGCCGCCGTCCTCGGTGATGAGGGCCAGCTTGGTGGTGGTGGAGCCTGCGTCGATGCCCAGCCAGGCGGGACCCTCATAGGTTTTGATGTCCACCTCGGGGGGGCGCTTGGCGTTGTGCCGGGCGCAGAAGGCGCCGTACTCGGTCACGTCCTGGAACAGAGGGGGCATGGTATCCACCAGGGTGGTGGTGTCCACGCTCTCCTCCAGCTTTTTCAGAGCGTCCTCAAAGAGAATGGGTTCGTAGTCGGTGGCGCACAGGGCCGCGCCCATGGCGGCAAAGCAGTCGCCGTCCTCAGGGAAGATGGCGTGCTCCTCGTCCAGCTTCAGGGTCTCCACAAAGCGCTGCCGCAGGCCCATGAGGAAGTGGAGAGGGCCGCCCAGAAAGACGATCTTGCCCTTCAGCTCCCGGCCCTGGGTCAGACCGGCCACGGTCTGGTCCACCACCGCCTGGAAGATGGAGGCGGCTACGTCCTCTTTCCGGCCGCCCTGGTTGAGGATGGGCTGGATGTCGCTCTTGGCGAACACGCCGCAGCGGGAGGCGATGGGGTAGATCTTTTCGTGCTTCAGGGAGAGCTCATCCAGCTCGTTGACGGTGACGTTCATCAGGGTGGCCATCTGGTCGATGAAGGCGCCGGTGCCGCCGGCACAGGAGCCGTTCATCCGCTCCTCCAGGGCTCCCCCGAAGAAGATGATCTTGGCGTCCTCGCCACCCAGCTCGATGACGGCGTCGGTGTCGGGAATGTATGTATTGACGGCGGCGGCGGTGGCGTACACCTCCTGGACAAAATCAATGCCCGAGGCGTTGGCCACGCCCAGGCCCGCCGAGCCGGTGATGACCAGCTTTACCTGCTTGCCCTGGAGCATCTCCTGGATGGAGTGCAGGGTCTCACAGGCCCGCTCCCGGGTCTTGGAGTAGTGCCGCTCGTAGGAGCGGAACAGCAATTTATTTTGTTCATCCAATACCACCACTTTCACGGTGGTGGAGCCAATGTCGATTCCGATGCGAAGACTCATATGAAAAAAGCTCCTGACATGCGTACTAAATTCTAAATTGAACCGATTTCGATCGTTATTTATGATACTTCCACAAGGGGGAAAAAACAACGATTTTAACGCTTTCTTAACGCGCGGAAAGGGAGGAAATACGCCTTTTTAACGGTCGAAAATTGTGCATTTCTGCCTTGTAAGAACATTTTTTAATGAAATAAAGCAAAAAAGTGAATTGGCGCATTGCACAAAAAACCCCGGCAGCTTTTGCTGCCGGGGTCTGGATGAGCCGTTACCCTCTCAGCCCCAGGGTCAGGGCCGCATATTCTCCCAGAGAGAGCTGGGAATCGGTATGGGCCCCGTAGCTTTCCGGGTCCAGGGGGAAGTCGGTGGTTACGGTAACATACTGGACCACGTTCTCGTTTTGTTCCACGGTGATGAGGTGCCGATAGCCGGTGCCGGTGTGACAGCGCAGCTGTCCGTCGATCCAGGTGCCGTCTGTCCAGGGGACGTGGGACAGATCGTCCATCACAAAGCCGAAATCGTAGCCGTAGATGTTCACGGTGCTCCCGTCCACCAGGTTGTCAAAGGAGGCCAGACGGTTGAGAGAGGTGAGCTGGATGCCCAGATAGACCTCCGGACCATTGGAAGAGGCGCTCCACACAGCCTGTTCCTCCTGGGCAAGCACCTGCTCCATGGTCTGGAGGACCGCGGAGGCGTCCACGGTGAGGGTTTGGGTGTTGTCCACCAGCTGGCGAATGAGCTGGTAGAGCTCCGGGCAGTTGGACAGGTGGAGGCTGTCCGAGATACTGATCTGGTCCGCCGCCTGTCCCGCCGTAAGGGTGAGGGTCTGGCCGGAGGACAGGGCTACGTCGAGACTCCACAGGCTGTATTCCAAGCTGGGATTTGTCCCCTGAGAGGGGGCGTGGAAGGCCAGGGCGGCGTAACGGATCAACTGGGCGAGCTGTTCTTTGTCCACGTCGTTTGCCCAGTTGGGGTTCTCCGGCTGCCTAATCTTCCCCAGGGAGAGACCCTGAATGTCCTCCGCCTGGAGGTTTGCCATGGTGCGCAGGGTGTCCACGTCGGCGGGGTAGCTTGCCGAGCCGGACTGGCTCTCCTGCCAGAAGGCTATGATCTGGTCGGCCTGCTCCACCGCATCTTTGGACACCTGGGCCAGTACGGGGAACTCGGTCTCCCAGGTGCCGACCGTGCAGCCGCAGGCCAGCAGGTAGGAGGTCTCTGTTTCCTCCAGATAGAAGGTGACGGTGCGAGAGTCGTCCGTCACGAAGGTAAACACCGGCAGGTCCTCTGCCGCGACCCGTTGGGGGACCCAGTCGTCAGGCAGGGTGGAGAGCCCCTGCTCAAGGGCCTGGGACAGCTGGGACACCGTGGCCGGATCGGTGATGTTGGAGCGGTAGTCCATGGCGCTCATGGGGGCGTATTGGATGGTGCTGGCGTTTACCAGGGCGGAGGTGACCGTGTCCCAGCTGGGATAGCGGGCCTGCTCCTGACAGATGGCCTGGACCTGGGAGGCGATGGAATCGGGGATGACGATGGTATACCACTCCGAACCGTTTATGGCCCGGGCATACCAGCCCTCCGGGGCGTTGCTGAGCCACCAGGGGGAGCCGTAGGTCACTTCATAGTGATCCGTGTGCTCGGTGAGCCATTCCTGCTTGTTGGCAGATACATTCTGCTCCAGAAAGGCAGGCTCCTCCAGATCCAGAAATAGCTGGGTCAGCTGATTTTTATATTCCGGGTAGTCCACCCGCCAGGTGCCTATATTGCGGTTTTGCTGCTGCTGGGCCAGAGTGTCCAGAGCGGCCTCCACCGCGCCGGTGTCCTGAGAGAACACAGACACCGGGGTGTATTCCTCCGCGTTGAGCTGGGCGGGAGTGATGAGATAATCCCGTCCCTCAAAGGGACAGATATAGTAACTGACCTCCTCTGACCCGGTGATCAGAGTGACGGAGGCGGCGGTAAAGGACTCTACGGTCCAGTTGGTGCCGGTCACCGGAGTCATCAGGTCATAGGCCCCCATCAGCAGTTCTTTGGCCTCCTCCAGCAGGTCGGCGTCGGTGATGGGATCGGGGTAGGCCGTGCTGGAGGTGGGGGACGGGGTATAGCGGATGGACTGGGCGGCTTGAATCTGGCTGCGGAGGGAGGAGTAGAGAGAGCCAGTGCTATCCGTCTGCTGCCTCTGGCTGTTTCCAAAGGTAAAAACCACTGCCAGAGCGGCCAGCGCCACCACGGCGAACAGGGCGGTTTTCCTGGTCTCCGGGTGCTTTACCAGCTGGGTGATGCGCTCCTGAATGCTCCCCTTCCCCTCCGCCATGGAGGTGGAGCAGGACAACAGGTCGCCGGGGCGCAGGCTCCGCCGGGCCACCAGGGAGACCAGGGTGCGCCCGTAGGGGATGCGCTCCGCCTCCCCCAAGGCTTTTACGGCCCCTGAGTCGCAGGAGAGCTCTCCGTCCCGCTTGGACAAAAACACCGCCAGCCACACCAGGGGATTATACCAGTGGAGGGCCAGGGCCACACACCGCAGGGCGGACCAGAGGTGGTCCTTTTGGCGGAAGTGGGTCAGCTCGTGGGCCAGAACGTGGACCCGGGCAGGGCTGTCGGCGGCCAGATCCGGGGTGAGGTAGATGCCGGGGCGGAAGAGGCCGAACAGGCAGGGGGAGGGCAGACCCTCCACGGTGTATACCGGCAGGGGACAGCCGGAACATTCCAGCGGCAGCCGTTTGTCCCGCAGTTTGTGGGAGAGGTGCAGGTTGGAAGCCAACAGCACCAGACCCAGGGCCAGACCTCCCGCCCCCCACAGCAGCACGCACAGCTCGTCCAGAGGCATCATGAAATAGTAGTGGGTGGCGCTCTCTTCGTCGATCACCACCCCGCCGGAGTAGTAGGTGGGGCCGCCCGCCCAGCTGTGCTCTGTGCGATCGATGATGGGCTCCTCACCAGACTCCACCGTGCCGGGGGAGGTAGGGTAGACCTGGGTAGGGATGGCGTAGACCATCTGGCTGTCCATCCGCTGGTCCAGCTTTTGTTCCACCGGCTCCAGGGCGGCGGTGAGGCTGAACAGGCTGGGCAAGGGGGAGAGGGGCAAGAGCAGCCGCACCAGCACCACCGCCCACAGGGCGTATTTCACCCGGGGAGAGATGCGGCCGCCCAGCAGACGGCGGAGAAGCAGCACCGCCAGAATCAGTACCGACGAGGTGACAAACCATTGCAGCAGCATCGTCATTGCTTCTCCGCCTCCTTCAAAATGGCGTACAGGGCGTCGATCTCTTCCTTGCTCAGAGCTTTTTCACTGGCCATGGCGGACACCATCAGCCCCACGCTGCCCTGATAGACCCGATCCAGGAAGGAGCGGGTCTCCCGGCGCACTGCCTTCTCCCGCTCCAGGGCGGGGGTATAGTACTTGGTGCGGCCCCGTACCTCCACCGCCACCAGGCCCTTGTCCTCCATGCGCCGCAGAGTGGTGATGGTGGTGCTTTTGGCCCAGCCCACCTTCTCATGCAGGGCGGACACCAGCTCCATCACTGTGCTGGGGCTGTGCTGCCACAGGCAGTCCATGATATACCACTCGCTGTGGGTGAGGGTCTGTTCCATCTTTTCGCCTCCTCCATTGGTTTACTTTGTAAACCTATTATATCCCGGAGTGGTCTACATTGTCAACCAACAGGACAAAAAACCGGCGCGGATTTTTCCGCGTCGGTCATAGGAGGCTGGTTACCCCCGGAAAATCATCTCGCCGGAGATTTCCTTCAGGCTATGTACCCCGCACATAGCCATGGTGTCCTGGAGTTCGCCTTTCAGCTTGTCGGTGAGCACCTTCACGCCCTCGGCCTGGCCGCCGTAGACGGCGGTGACGTAGGGACGGGCCAGGATGCAGGCGTCGGCTCCCAGAGCCAGAGCCTTGCACACGTCCACACCGGAGCGGATGCCGCCGTCCACCAGCACCACCATCTGGCCCTTCACCGCCTGGGCAATAGCGGGCAGCACGCTGGCGGTGGCGGGGACGCCGTCCTGGACCCGGCCGCCGTGGTTGGACACCACGATGCCGGCGGCCCCCGCCTCCAGAGCCTTCTGAGCGCCCTTGACGGTCATGATGCCCTTGATGATAAAGGGTACCTTCACATACTCGATGATCTCCCGCAGCTCGGCCACCGTCTTGGAGCCAGCGGGGGGATTGAGACCCTTCAGGAAGGGCAGGCCCGCCGCGTCGATGTCCATGGCGAACACCTTGGCGCCGGAGGCCTTGGCGGCGTCCAACTTGGCGTACAGAGTGTCCCGGTCCCAGGGCTTCACGGTGGGGATGCCCTTGCCGCCGTTGGCGCCGATGGCAGCGGCCGCGGCGGTAAAGACCTCCGGGTTGGTGCCGTCGCCGGTGAAGGCGGCGATGCCTGCCTGGGCGCAGGCGGGAACCAGGATGTTGTTGTACTCCAGGTCATTATATTTGTCCCCGTAGTGGAGATTTACCGCGCCCACCGGGCCGGCAAAGACGGGCAGGTCGTACTCCTGACCAAAAAAGTTGAATTTGGTATCCACCGGGCCGTTTTCACAGATGGTGTCCATGTTGAGGCAGATCTCCTGCCAGGCCTGGTAGTTGCGCACCGCCACGGTGCCGGTGCCCTTGGAGCCGGGGCCGGGCATGGTGCTGCCGCAGGCCTTGCCGTTGCACACCGGGCAGGCCTTGCAATAGGGGCCGCTGCAGGTGCGGGCGGCGGCCAGAACTTCCTGATAGGTCACAAAAACCCCTCCTTTATGTTTCCCTAAGATTGTAAACCGGAGGGCGGGTCCCGTCAAGCGGTTATCGGTGTTCTTCCAGCCAGGAGAGCAGGTGTTCAAACACCTCCTGGGCGTTGCGCTCGTGGAACATCTCGTGGCGGCCGCCGGGGTAGAGGTGGACGGTGACGTCCCGGCACCCGGCTTTGCGGAACATCTCCACCACTTTCTTTACCCCTTTGCCCATGCCGCCCACCGGGTCCTGGTCCCCGGAGAGAAAGCAGACCGGGGTGGCGGGGTCCATACGGGCTAGGTTTTCCGGTTTGGCAATGTACTGAAGGCCGCCCATCATGGCCTCAAACATGGAGACGGTGGACTGGTACTGACAGTAGGGGTCGGCCAGGTAGCGGTCCACCTGGGCCTCATCCCGGGAGATCCAGTCGGCCCCGGTGCGGTTGGGGGCAAATTTCCGGTTGTAGGCCCCCAGGGACAGCTTGTCCACCAGGGGGCTGATGCCCCGGGGTCCCAGGCGGCGGCACTCCAAGCCGGCCAGAAGCTTGCCCAGGGCGACAAGGGGGGCGCTCTCCTGGCCGGTGCCCGAGAGGATGGCCCCAGTGAGGGTGCCGGGGTAATCGATGAGGTAGGTGCGGGCCAGAAAGGAGCCCATGGAGTGGCCCAGGAGGAAGTAGGGGAGGGAGGGGTACTTCTCCCCCTGGAGCTTGCGCAGGGCGGCCACATCTTGGGTGACCAGAGCCCAGCCGTCTTTTTCTCCGAAAAAGCCCTCCTCCCCGGGCCGGGCCGTCTTGCCGTGGCCCAGGTGGTCCTCGCCGCACACCAGGTAGCCGTGCTCTGCCAGAAAGGAGGCCACCTCCTCATAGCGGCCCATATGCTCGGCCACTCCGTGGACGATCTGCACCACGCCCCGGAGGGGAACCTGGGGGACCCACTCCTGGGCGTGGATGGTGTGGACGCCGTCGCTGGACGGATAGGAGAACTCCCGCAGCTGTGCCATGTTGCTACCCTCTTTCCGGCCTGAGAGCCTGTTTTTCTCTAGTTTACCTCACAGGCCGGAGGACGGTCAAGCGGAGGGTTACATCTGCTCCAGCAGGGCGCGGATGCGTCCCGCCCGCAGCCGGGCGGCGTGCTCCAGCTCCCGGAACAGCTCCCGCAGGCAGGGATCGTCCGAGGTGCCATCGGCGTAGTCGGACAGCTTGGCGGCCCGCTGCTGCTCCAGCAGAAACAGGCTGCGCAGCTGCCAAGGGGCCGCCCCCGACAGGGAGACCGGATTTCCTTTCGGTGTGTACCGGGTGCCGGTGATGAGAAAACAGGCTGCGCACAGCCGCCGCTGGTCCTGTCCCAGGCTGGGCAGCAGGCTGGTGAGCAGCCGGGCGGTGCGGCCGCCGCAGCGGCGGGCGGCGTTCTGATAGGCGCAGGAGAGCCCCTTGGTGTCCTCCATCAGCTCCTCCAGACAGGGGGCGTAACCCTCCGAGCCGGGACACAGACAGGCGGGCGGCGAGGTCTGGGGGGGACAGGGGGAGGACTCCGGTGTGCTGGGGGAATCCGGAGAGAGGGCGGGGACGGCGGGGAGAACGGGGCTCAGGTCCTGGTCGGGCATGACCCGGCGCCACACCCGCCGGAAAGTTTCCCCGTCAAAGGGCTCCAGAGAGAGCCCGGTGGGTTTTTGTTCCATGGTTCTGCCTCCAAACATATGGGATTTCTCCCTATCCTATGCAGCGGAGCCCATGGGGGGAACACGGCTTGCCTGACGGGACAGTTTGTGCTAGTATGGTGGTCAGTTGAAGCAGAATGTTAGGAGGAACCCCCCATGCAACCCTTGTCCCTTTGTCCCATCGCCAGCGCCGCCAACCAGCCCCACCAGTTCTCCTATGAGAACGGCATCTATGTCACCAAGGTGGAGCCCGGACGGGCGGAAGGTGTGCTGGAGGTGGGACCCAACAGCATCAATCCCCACGGTATGGTCCACGGCGGCGCCCTGGCCACCCTGGGAGACACCGTGGGAGGCAGCTGTGCCTGCGCCGATGGCCGACGCTGCGTCACCGCAGGAAGCAGCATGGAGTTTCTCCGTCCCGCCTACGGAAAGCGCATCACCTGCATCGCCACCCCGAAAAAGGAGGGGCGCACCCTCTCGGTCATCCAGGTGGAGATGTACAACGACCAGGGCAAACTGGTAGTGACCGGCACATTTACCTTCTTTATATGGAGAAAGTGCCCAAATAAACGGGAATGATGGGGGAAAAACGGGAATTTGCCTTGACATTCCCCCAGGAGCATGATAGGATACACCCAAATCAAATCATTCGGATAGAGGCGCGGTTCTCATGCGTACTCCGGAACAAGGCCAGGCAGCCGTTGCGGAGGAGAGGGTGAACCGCCGAAGGAACCTTGGCCTGCCTGGGCGGGGAACCTGGGCCGCAGGAGAAGATCCTGCGGACTGTCACAGTTTGTGGAGCGCTATCCAGAGGTCCTCTTGCCGCGGGCTTTGCCCGGGGCAGGGGGATGTCCGGTTTTGCCATGGGCGCGCTTCGCGTTCATGGCTTTTTTGCTGCCCGTGCGCACCGGGAGAGAGGTCGTGTGTGTTGAGCCTCCCGGTGGAACAAATTTTTGGAGGGAAAAGAGAACAATGAGAATGAACCGACATTGGTTGGGCCGGATCGTGCTGGCACTGGTCCTGGTCCTGACCCTGATGAGCGTGGCCTTTGCCGCCGGAGAGGGCGGCGGGAACCGCCCCATGGTGGAGTGCCCCGACTGTAAAGGCTACGGCGTCTGCATGGAGTGCTACGGCACCGACCCCGCCTGCTCCGCCTGTGAGGGCACCAACGTGTGCGCCACCTGCGGCGGCACAGGAGAGGTCCCCGCGGCCAGCAACTTCTATTCCACCGCGTTCGCCCTGCTGCCCCCGGTCATCGCCATCGCCCTGGCCCTGATCACCAAGGAGGTTTACTCCTCCCTGTTCATCGGCATCCTGGTGGGCGGCTTGCTCTACTCCAACTTCTCCTTTGAGGGCACCGTCCTCCACGTCTTTGAGGACGGCATCGCCTCGGTGCTGTCCGACAGCTACAACGTGGGTATCCTCATCTTCCTGGTCATTCTGGGCTCCATGGTGTGCCTGATGAACAAGGCGGGGGGCTCCGCCGCCTTCGGCCGCTGGGCCTCGGAGAACATCAAAAGCCGGGTGGGCGCCCAGCTGGCCGCCATCCTGCTGGGTGTGCTCATCTTCATCGACGACTACTTCAACTGCCTCACCGTAGGCTCCGTCATGCGGCCCATCACCGACAAGCACAACGTCTCCCGGGTGAAGCTGGCCTACCTCATCGACGCCACCGCCGCCCCTGTGTGTATCATTGCCCCCATCAGCTCCTGGGCCGCCGCCGTCTCCGGCTTTGTGGAGGACGGCCAGGGCCTGTCCCTGTTCATCAAGGCGATCCCCTATAACTTCTACGCCCTGCTCACCATCGTGATGATGATCGTCATGGTGGTCATGAAGGTGGAGTTTGGCCCCATGCTCAAGTACGAGCGCAACGCCATCAAGACCGGCGATCTGTTCTCCGGCTCCAACCCCTACGCCGGCCTCATTGAGGAGGATGCCGATGACAACAAGGGCAAGGTCATCGATCTGGTGCTGCCCATCATCGTGCTGGTGATTTGCTGCGTCCTCGGCATGATCTACTCCGGCGGCTTCTTCTCCGGCACCAGCTTTGTGGACTCCTTCTCCGGCTCCGACGCCTCCGTGGGTCTGATGCTGGGCTCCGCCTTTGGTCTGATCTTTACCCTGATCTTCTACACTGCCCGCCGTGCCATGTCCTTCCGGGACATGATGGGCTGCATCCCCGAGGGCTTCAAGGCCATGGTGCCCGCCATCATGATCCTCACCTTCGCCTGGTCCCTGAAGGCCATGACCGACTCCCTGGGGGCCACCCACTTTGTGGAGTATGTGGTCAATGAGTACGCCCGGGACTTCTCCATGTTCCTGCCTGCCATCGTGTTCATCATCGGCTGCCTGTTGGCCTTTGCCACCGGCACCAGCTGGGGCACCTTCGGTATCCTGATCCCCATCACCCTGGCCATCTTCCCCCTGGACGACCCCATGGGTGTGGTGTGTGTGTCCGCCTGCATGGCCGGCGCCGTGTGCGGCGACCACTGCTCTCCCATCTCCGACACCACCATCATGGCCTCGGCCGGCGCCCAGTGCGACCACGTCAACCACGTGTCCACCCAGCTGCCC
Source organism: uncultured Oscillospiraceae bacterium (assembly GCA_944385665.1). Classification (GTDB taxonomy): domain Bacteria; phylum Bacillota; class Clostridia; order Oscillospirales; family Oscillospiraceae; genus Lawsonibacter. The sequence goes on along the minus strand of CALWYB010000007.1, from coordinate 27,517 downwards.
TACGCCACCGCCTGTGCCTTTATCTCCTGCATCAGCTACATCCTGGCCGGCCTGCTGATCCACTTCGGCGCCCCCGGTCTGGTAGCGCTGCCAATCGGCATCGTGCTGGTGCTGGGCTTCCTGTTCTTCATGCGGACCCACGGGGACGGCGTGGAGGATTGATCCCTTCCCAGAACATAAAAAAGGACCCATCCGCAAGGATGGGTCCTTTTTGTGTCAGTCGGGAATTTGTTCCGGAGCAGGGCCGCTGGGCTGGTGCTTTTGCTCCTCCTCCAGCTTCTTCTCCCGCTCGGCCAGGCCCTGGAGCACCTGGATGGCGTAGTCGATGGCGGGAATGGCGCTGGCGGTGCAGTACTGCCGGACTTGCTTGAGTTCCTTGATGGCCTGATGAGCGGTCATAGAACACACTTCCTCTCCCAAATATCTCTAACTATATTGTAGCACGAAGGGGGAGAAAGGTGCAAGGGGCTTAAAACTCCTTTCCCTCCAGAATGCGGCAGGCGATGAGAAAGGATACTCCCATCCCCGCCAGGGGCAGCAGGGGAAGCAGAAGGAGAAAGGGAATGACCACAGCATCGGGCAGCTTCAGCAGAAAGACCAGGTTGTTCAGCAGCCCCAGCTTAAAGGCTCCAAACAGGAGAATGATGGGCAGGAAGATGACCAGATAGAAGTAGGGGCGGGCCCGCTCCGGCCCCAGCTTGTAGGTCAGGGGGAGCAGAATGTCACAGTAGAGAAGGCCCAGGGCCAGGGAGACCGTGACAGTCAGGCAGTTTTCCACCAAGTTGGGGTCGTGGAAGAACACCGCGAGGACCAGACAGGACACCAGGCCGAACAGAGCGGCAAACAGGGAGAGAAGGAGCGCAAAGAGATAGCGGGCACCCACCACCGCCCGGCGGCCCAGGGGCAGGGAGAAGGCATACCGGTCCCACCTGGCTAGCTCGTCATAGGAGAAGGTGCTCAGGGGCATCATCATGATGATGAGCTGCACCAGAGTCGTGACGATGGAGACCGGGAAGATCCCAAGGGCAGCCATGATAGAATAAAAGATGAGAAACAGAATATAGGTTCGGATGGACTTGCGCATCACCAGAAAATCTTTTGCAATCAGGCCGGTCATAGTGGCTCCCCCTTTCCGATCAAGAGCATGATGTCCTCCAGGGAGATGGGCTCCACCATCAGCTGGGGGTATTTTTTATGGAAGGCTGCCCGGTCGCTTACCAGGGCCTCACAGCCGTAGGAGCCCTTCCGCACCCGCACCAGATCGGCGGGGTCCACGGCGGAGAGCTGCTGGGCGGTGCAGCCTACCCGGCCGTACTGGTCCTGGAGCACGTCCTTGGCCGCCGAGAGGACCACCTTCCCCTGGTGGAGGTAGGTGATGTAGTCGGCCACCTTCTCCAGGTCGCTGGTGATATGGCTGGAGATGAGGATGGAGTGGTCCTCGTCCTGGATGAAGCCCAGAAATTCGTCCAGGATCTCGTCCCGCACCACCGGGTCCAGCCCGGCGGTGGCCTCGTCCAGAATGAGCAGCTTGGGGTGGTGGGCCAGGGCGGCGGCCAGAGACAGCTTCATCTTCATGCCCCGGGAGAACTCCTTGATAAACTTTCCCTCCGGCAGCTGAAATTTTGACAGGTAGCTCTGATAGAGCGCCCGGTCCCAGTCCGAGTAGACCCGGGAGAGAATGGTGTGGATGTCCCGGGGACGCAGGGTGTCGTGGAAGAAGCACTCGTCCAGCACCACCCCCACCTCCGCCTTGGCCTGCCGCTCCTGGGTGAGGTTGTCATAGCCCATGAGGGTAATGGTGCCCGCGTCCCGGCGCACCAGGTTCAGGATGCATTTGATGGTGGTGGTCTTGCCCGCGCCGTTCTCGCCGATCAGCCCCAGAATGGAGCCGCCGGGGAGGGTCAGGTTCACATCCTCCAGGGCAAAGTCCCCATAGGACTTGCACAGGCCGGATATTTCAATACAATTTGTCATAATCAGTCACCTTGATACAGTATGTTGAGCATTTCTGTGAGCTCTTCCAGAGTGAAGCCGCCCTTTCGGGCCTCATCCACCGCCTGGGAGAGGGACTCCTCCACCCGGCGCAGCTGGGCTTCCCGCAGCAGCTCCCGGTTCTGGGGGGCCACAAAGCAGCCTTTGCCCGGGATGTTCTGCAAAAACCCCTCCCGTTCCAGCTCCTCATAGGCCCGCTTGGTGGTGATGACCGAGATGTGCAGTTCCTTGGCCAGCACACGCATGGAGGGCAGGGCGTCCCCTGCCGCCAGGGTGCCGGACAGGATCTGACTTTTCACCTGGTCTGCAATTTGTTCGTAAATGGGTTTTCCGCTGGAGTTGCTGAGAATGATATCCATTTGGCGCACCATATAAACCGTCTGCCCCTGTCCGCCCTGCGCACGGGTCGGACGGGGAGATGGGTTTCCTTCCGTTATAGTGTATATATACTATATGCACAGTATATATGCTATATACACGGTTGTCAAGGGAAACGGGCAAAAAAATTCCGCCCCTTCCGGGAAACCGGATGGGCGGCTTTACAGTCCATAGGCGGCGTGCTATAATAGCCGCTGCTTGGCCGGAAAAACCGGCCGAATGTGTGAGATATGGGAGAGAAAAACATGAAAGTGGAGAATGATCTGGGGCGGGACCCCATCCGCCCTCTGGTGCTGCGCATTGCCATTCCCAGCATGCTGGCCCAGTTTGTCAGTGTGCTGTACAGCGTGGTGGATCGGATCTATATCGGAAATATTCCAGACGTGGGCAGCCTGGCCCTGGCGGGCGCGGGAGTGTGCGGCCCCATTGTGACCATGTTGGGGTCGGTGGCCTTCTGGGTGGGGGTGGGCGGCTCCCCTCTGGTGAGCATCCGCCTGGGGGAGGGGCGGCGGGAACAGGCCAAGCAGATCGTGGCCAACGCCTTTTTGCTTCTCATCGTCCTGTCCCTGGCGCTGATGGGGCTGGCCTACGCCACCCGGCGGCCCGCTCTGCTCCTCTTCGGAGCCAGTCCGGAGACCCTGCCCTATGCCATGGATTACTACTCCTGGTATCTCTCCGGCACCGTCTTTGCCCTGCTGTCCACCGGCATGAACCAGTTTGTCATCTGCCAGGGCTTTGCCAAGAAGGGAATGCAGTCGGTGATGCTGGGGGCGGTGATGAACATTCTGCTGGACCCCCTGTTTATCTTCGGATTGAAGATGGGGGTGAAAGGGGCGGCCATGGCCACGGTGCTCAGCCAGCTGTGCAGCGCCCTGTTTGTGCTCCGCTTCCTCTTTGGCCCCACGCCTCAGGTGGGCATCTCCTTTGGCGGCTACCGTCCCCGGCTGATGGGCCGGATCCTGGCCACCGGAATGACCCCCTTTCTCATTATCGCGGTGGACAATCTGATGATCATTGTCCTCAACGCCCTGCTCCAGCGCTACGGCGGGGAGAGCCAGGGCGACCTGCTGGTGGCGGCGGCCACCATCTCCCAGAGCTTCATGCTGGTGGTCACCATGCCGCTGGGGGGCATGACCGGGGGCGCCGGCGCCATTCTGGGCTACAACCTGGGAGCGGGACAGCCCAAGCGCATCCTGGAGGCCCAGAAGTATATCCTCATCATTGCGGTGGTGTACACCGGGGTGCTGTGTCTGGTGGGACAGCTGCTGGCCGCCCCCTTTACCCGCATCTTCACCCCCGATGTCCAGGTGTCCGCCCTGGCGGTCACCGCCATCCGCATCACCACCCTGGGCATCGTGCCCCTGGGGGTGCAGTACGTCATTGTGGACGGTCTGACCGGCATGGGGATGATGCGCTACTCCCTGCCCCTGTCCGCCTTCCGCAAACTGGTGTACTTTATCGCCATTTTTGCCCTGCCCGCCGCCTTTGGAGCGGTGGCCATCTTCTTTGCCGAGCCCATCTCCGACCTGATCCCGCCGGTGGTCTCTGTGCTGTTCTACTGGCGCAAGATCCCCTGGCTCAAGAAGCAGGCCCTGCTCCACGGCCAGCAGGGAGGCGTGACTCAGGCCTGAGGCAGAGCGGAACGCAGCGCCCGGGCGATCTGGTCGGGGCAGGAGGTGGGCTTGCCGCCGCAGCGGATGCCCTCCATGCGCTGGATGGCGTCCTCCACCTTCATGCCTTTCAGCAGGCTGGAGATGCCTTTCAGGTTGCCGTCACAGCCGCCGATCACCTGGACCGACTGGATGACGCCGTCCTCCACCTGGATGTTGAAAAACCGGGAACAGACCCCCCGGGGGGTATACTCGATGGTCATATGCCAAAGACTCCTCTCTATCTATGTACTGTTCCCCAGGGATGGGGAACACCGGTATTATAGCAAGAAACCGGGAGAAAATCCACCGGCATAAAAAAAGACGAACCGGAGAAGCCTGCACCTCTAAGGTTCGTCTTGAAGGAAAGATATCATATTCTGCTCATTTCTACATAGGGTTTGCTGGGTTTGGGTGTGGGAAGGGGCAATTCATCAGCCCTCCCGGCGCTGAAGCTGGAGACGGTCGGCGATCATGGCGATGAACTCCGAGTTGGTTGGCTTGCCCTTTACATTGGAGACGGTGTAGCCAAAGTACTTTTGCAGTGTCTCCAGGTCGCCCCTGTCCCAGGCCACCTCAATGGCGTGGCGGATGGCCCGCTCCACCCGGGAGGCGGTGGTGCCGAAGCGCTTGGCTACCTCGGGGTAGAGGACCTTGGTCACCGCATTGATCACGTCCATGTCCTCCACCGCCAGGATAATGGCCTCCCGGAGATATTGGTAGCCCTTGATGTGGGCAGGCACGCCTACCTCGTGGATGATGGAGGTCACCATGGCCTCCAGGGAGCGGTTGGGCTCCTGTGAATTACTAGGGACAGCGGCAAAGGCCGCTAGTTGGCGGATGCGCTGACACACGGTGTTGGGACGGCAGGGCTTGGCCATATAGTGGTCGGCCCCCAGTGAGGCGGCCAGGTCGGCCATCCCGCCCCGGGCGTAGCTGGAGAGAATCAAAATCTTGGGCTGGTAATCCAGCTCCAGCTTGGACAGCCGCTCCAGCACCTCGATGCCGTCGATCCCTCCCAGCACGATCTCCATGACCACCACGTCGGGCCGCAGCGATTGCAGCTGATCTAACAGGACAAGCCCGTCCCCGGTCTCTCCCACGACCTGGAAATCCGGCTCGGCCCGGAGCATCTCGATGAATTGATGCCGGTACTCCTCATTGGCGTCGGCCACCAACAGCGATATGGTTCCTTCCATGAATCTAAACTCCCTTCTTTGCAAGGCTGGCATTCAACCGGTACACACACGGAATCGGTCAAGTAAAATGTACCATAATCAGACAGTATGCGCAAGATATTTTTACCAAAAAATGGTAAATAAAAGTTCGACATCTTTCGACAAAATTCGACGTTTCCCAGGAATAAATGTGGAACGGCCGGGAAAAATGCCCCGGAACAGGTCTGGCTGTTCCGGGGCATTTCCGTGCCTGGGTCAGGCCGCCTGGGCGCTGCTCTGGGCGGTCTTTACCATGTTTTCCGCCAAAATGCCGTAGCCCTGGGTGGGCTCGTTGATGAGCACATGGGTTACGGCTCCCACCAGCCGTCCGTCCTGAAGAATGGGACTGCCGGACATGCCCTGGACAATGCCGCCGGTGGCCTCCAGCAGCCGGGGATCGGTGACCTGAAGCATGAGATTGCGGGTGTCCCCGTCGTTTTCCGGGTACAGGGTAAGGATCTCGATCTCATACTCCTCCACCGTGTCTCCGGCGATGTTGGAGAGAATGGTGGCCTTGCCGGTGTGCACCTGGTCCCGGGAGGCGATCTCTACCGCCTTTCCGGTTTTTGCCAGTTCTTGGTCCTCCAGAGTGCCGAAGATGCCCTGCTGGGTGTTGGCGTACAGGGTACCCAGGTCGTGCTGCAAATCAAACACGCCGTGGAGCTCCCCCGGCTCGCCGCTTAACCCCTTCTTCACATCAGACACCGTGGCCTTCATGATGCTCCCGGTTTCCAAAGGCAAAAGGATGGCGGTGTCCACATCGCTGATGCCGTGTCCCAGGGCGGCAAAGACCCCGGACTGGGGATCATAGAAGGTGAGGGTGCCGATGCCGGCCATGGAGTCCCGCAGCCACACCCCCAGCTGATACGTGCCCTCCTGGTTTTGTACCGGCTGGATGGTGAGCTGGGCAGACTGCCCGTCCCGCTTTACCTGAAGGGTGAGGGGCTGACCCTGCTGCTGGGAGAGGAGGGACTGCACCCCCTCAATGGTGTTGACCTCCTGGCCGTTGATGTGGGTGATCACGTCCCCCGCTTTCAGCCCGCCGTTCCGGCCGGGCGAGACGGCGCCGGCGTCGGTGTTCACTTCGGACAGACCGGTGACCACCACGCCGTCAGAAAAAATTTTGATGCCCACCGCCTTGCCCAGGGGAACCACCTTGTCGCCCAGCTCCACCGTGCTGCCGCAGGGGACGGTGTCCCAGACCGACCCGGCAGCCAGAGCCCGGTCGCCGGACAGGGTGAACACCAGCAGCAGACACACGGCCGCCGTCCAAACCCCTGCGCCCAGTCGGCGGTGTCCGGGCGTTTGTTTTGTTTTTTCTTGCAAAATTTCACCCCCATGTCAATTTTGCGCGGCGTTCTGCCGCCTTTGACAGTATGGACGGTTTTTGCAGCACACAAACAGGGCGGCGCTGCCAGCGCTGCCAAGACAGATTTTGCAAATCGAAACACAACAAGGGGTTGCGGATTTTTCCCGGGAAGATCCTTCTATTTTCGAAAAAATTGCAAAAAAACGCCCGCCGTGAAAACACAGCGGGCGAAAAAGCAGACCGATTATTTCTTGAACAGACGGCTCCAGAAGCCCTTGCGCTTGGCGGGCTTGACGGCAGGCTCCTGATAGGAACCCAGACCCTCGGCCATAAAGACCTCCTGGCTGGAGCAGGGCGCGGAGCCCGTGTTCCGGGGACCCCACTGGCCGTCGGGACCCAGCTGGCGGGCCTTCACGTTGTCGGCGATAAGCACATCGCAGATATGGAAGATGGAGCGGCGCACCTGGGGGTCCAGCACGGGACAGGCCACCTCCACCCGGCGCTCTGTGTTTCGGGTCATGAAGTCGGCGGAAGAGATGTACAGGTCAGCATCGTCACCCCGGCCGAAGCGGTAAATGCGGGTGTGCTCCAGATACCGGCCTACAATGGAGAAGATGGTGATGTGGTCGGTGAGACCGGGGATGCCCGGGCGGATGCAGCAGATGCCCCGCACGTTCATGACTACCTCCACCCCGGCCTGGGAGGCCTCAGCCAGCTTGTCGATGAGCTTGCGGTCGGTGATGGAGTTGAGCTTCAGGAAGATGTAGCCCTCGGAGCCCTTCTTGATCTCCCGGTCCATGAGGGCCATCACCTTGTCCCGGAGCTGGAAAGGGGAGAGGAGCAGGTGCTTGTAGTCCCCGTCCAGATTGGCGGTGGCCATGTTCCGGAACAGCACCGCCGCGTCCTCACCCAGCTCGGGCCGTGCGGTCATCAGGCACAGGTCGGTGTACTGCTTGGCGGTCTTTTCGTTGTAGTTGCCGGTGCCCACCTGGGTGATGTACTGGATACGGCCCCGCTCCCGGCGGGTGATGAGGCAGATCTTGGAGTGGACCTTGAAGCCCTCGGTGCCGTAGAGGATGGTGCAGCCCGCCTCCTCCATACGCTCGGCCCACTGGATGTTATTCTGCTCATCAAAGCGGGCCCGCAGCTCCATGAGAACGGTGACTTCTTTGCCGTTTTCGGCAGCGGCGCACAGGTACTCGGCCAGCTTGGCCTTGGAGGCCAGGCGGTAAATGGTGATCTTAATGGAGAGCACGTTGGGGTCGGAAGAAGCCTCCCGCACCAGGTGGAGGAAGGGGTCCATGGACTCGAAGGGGTAAAACAGCAGGGCGTCGTGGCGCAGGATCTGGGGCAGGATCTTCTCATCCTGACGGAGACAGGCGGGAAAGCGGGGGGTGTAAGGGGGATAGCACAGGGCGGCCTTGCTCTCCGGGGGCAGCAGACCCTCCAGGGAGAAGACATAGTTCATGCGGATGGGGCACTTGGTGAAAAAGACCTGCTCCCGGCTGAGCTTGAGCTTGCTGCACAGAAACTCGATGGCCTTCTCATCCCGGCTGCCGCTCTGGATCTCCAGGCGCACGGGGGCCAGACGGTTGCGCTTTTTCACGATCTTGCGCATGTGCTGGCGGTAGTCCTCATCCACCTCGTAGGCCTCGTCCTCGGGGCTGATGTCGGCGTTGCGGGTGACGGAGCACACCGCCTTGCCCTGGACGCTGAAGGTGGGGAAGAGCTTTTTGGCGTACTCCAGCAGCACGTCTTCGGTGAGGATGTACCGCAGTCCCCGCTCCCGCAGGACAAAGTAGGGGGGCAGGCTCTGGGGGATGGGGATGAGACCCAGGGACTCCTGGCCGTCGCTCTCCAGGCGCAGTACAATATTGAGCACCTTGTTGGACAGGTGGGGGAAGGGGTGGCGGGCGTCCACCACCTGGGGGGAGAGGATGGGCTGGAGCTCATCCCGGAACCAATTTTCCACCTGCTTGCGCTCTTTGGTGTCCATCTCGTCCATGGACATACGGCAGATGTTGCAGGTGCGCAGCCGCTTCTCCAGCTGGTCCACCACCTTGTCCCGCATCTTGTACAGGGGGGTGACCGCCTGGAAGATGGCGGCGAGCTGCTGGTCGGGGGTCTGGCCGGTGCGGCAGTCGATGTGGGGTTCCTTCACCAGGGTCAGGTCGCACAGGGAGCCCACCCGGATCATGAAGAACTCGTCCAGGTTGCTGGTAAAGATGGCGGCAAATTTCAGCCGCTCCATGAGAGGCACGCTTTCGTCCTTGGCCTCCTCCAGCACCCGTTCGTTGAAGCGCAGCCAGGACAGCTCCCGGTCCTGGGTATAGCGGGTATCCACGATTTTCGGCATAAGTGATCCCTCTTTCTTTCTATCCATACGCGCCCCGCTTACATGGGCACGAGGGGTATCCATAATCCATTTTAGTATAGCATAGGGATGTTAAAAAGTTGAAGGGGTTTTTGTAAAATTCAAGAAAAATCCAGAAAAAAGAAACCGGATCGCCTGCTCTGGAAACCTACTGTTCCTGAAAAAAGACGCCCGCCGTTTGGGCGGGCGTCTTGGGCAGATGGAATTATCGTTCGCACTTCCAGAAGGCCACCGAGTAGGGGGGCAGCTCGCTGCCGCCGCCGAAGTCGTGGTCCTTGCCGGTGATCAGGTCCACCGCCCGGCCGCAGCCCGCATTGAAGTGGGCCACATAGGGCTGGGAGTCGGCGTTCACCGCCACCAGCACCCGCTCCTTGTCGGTCTTGCGCTGGAAGATGGTCTGGCGGTTGGTGAGCACCAGGTCCTGGAAGTCGCCGTGGCAGAGGGCGTCGCTCTCCCGGTGGGCCTTGGCCATGGCGGCGATGAGGTCGGTGAGCTCGTTCCACTCCGGCTTCTCAAAGCAGGGGCGCAGCTCATCGTCGCTGCCGGGGCGCTTCTCCCCCTTGGCCCCCCACTCGCTGCCGTAGTACAGGCAGGGGATGCCGGGCATACCGAACATCAGACCGTAGATGAGGGGCAGGTGTTTGGGCTCCTGGAGGATGCTGGCCGCCCGGGTGACATCGTGGTTATCACAGAAGCAAAGCAGGTGCTTGCCCTTGTAGAGAGTCCAGTTTTCCGGTCCGAACTGCCGCTTCAAACTGTGGACGATCTCAAAGAGGTTCATGGAGTTGAGGCTGGAGTAGAGGCCCTTATAGCACTCGTAATTGGTGCAGCTGTGGAGCATCTGGTCGTTGACCCACTGGTTGTAGTCCCCGTGGAGAGTCTCGCCCACCAGGAAAAATTCCGGCTTCAGGCCGTCGGTGAACTGACGCAGGCGGCGCAGGAAGTCGTGGTCCAGGCAGTAGGCCACGTCCAGACGCAGCCCGTCAATGTCGTATTCCTCCACCCAGGAGCGCACGCAGTCCAGCAGGTAGTCCACCACGGCGGGGTTGCGGAGGTTCAGCTTCACCAGCTCGAAGTGGCCCTCCCAGCCCTCATACCAGAAGCCGTCGTTGTAGTTGGAGTTGCCGTCGAAGTGGATGCAGAACCAGTCCTTATAGGGGGAGTCCCACTTCTTCTCCTGCACATCCTTAAAGGCCCAGAAACCACGGCCCACGTGGTTGAACACCCCGTCCAGCACCACCCGGATGCCGTGGTCGTGCAGGACCTTGCACACATGGGCGAAATCCTCGTTGGTACCCAGACGGCAGTCGATTTTCCGGTAGTCCCGGGTGTCGTAGCCGTGGCGGTCGCTCTCAAAAATGGGAGAGAGGTACACCGCGTCCGCCCCCAGCTGTTGGATATGGTCCGCCCAGTCGGCGATCTTGCCGATGCGGTTGACGGTAATGCCGTCGTTCTCCTTGGGGGCTCCGCAGAAGCCCAGGGGGTAGATCTGGTAAAAGACACTGTTTTCCGCCCACATGATACATCTTCCTTTCTTCCCCAGAGGGAAATGAGCTATTCCTATTTTAGCACAAGAAGCCCCCGGTGAAAAGGAAAAATCTTTGTTTGTTCTGCACAGAACAAAATCAGATTTTGAAGAAAAAGCACAGAAGGCCGTAGATCACGCTGGCGCTGATCCCAAAAACCAGCACCGGTCCGGCCACCACAAACAGTTTGGAGGCGGTGCCGGTGATATAGCCCTCGCTTTTAAACTCCAGGGCGGGAGAGACCATGGCGTTGGCAAAGCCGGTAATGGGCACCAGGGTACCCGCCCCCGCCCGCTTGGCCAGCTTGTCAAAGAGCCCCAGGCCGGTGAGCAGGGCGGCAAGAAAGATGAGGGTCACCGACACGGCGACGCCTGCGTCGTCGCCGGAGAGGCCCAGGCTCTCATACAAGTTGCGCAGCACCTGACCCAGGGTGCAGATGGCGCCTCCCACAAAAAAGGCCCACAGCATATCCCGCACCAGAGGGGAGGGACGGGCGTGGGCCTGGATGAGCTGGTTGTATTCCTGCTTGCTGATGTCCAAAGGGACCGCCTCCTTTTTTCTTAGGCTGTCCAAAACAGGAAAAAGAATACATAAAAACCCGGGATCGAACCGATCCCGGGTTTAGGTTGTCTGATCCTGGAGCATGGCCTCCACCTCGTGGCGGGGGCAGCGCCAGTCCCCCTCTCCCCGGCGGTAGTAGGTGCCGGCGTAGGGGTCGCCGCCGATGTAGACGGGGCGGTCTTTCTGCTCTGCCCGGGGGACAAAGATAGCCACAATGTCATTTTTCCCGCTGCGGAAGATCTGCACATCCTCCGGCTGGAGAATGTTGGCGCTGACCACCGCCGGGTCATTCACCATGTCCCAGAACTCGTCCACCAGCTCCTGGGGGTCGAAGAGAGGCACAGAGTAGAGGGACTTGTCCGCCCCCTCGGCCACCCCCAGCAGGATGACGCCCCCCAGGGTGTTGGCAAAGGCGGAGTAGGTCTCCCACAGGCTGTGAGGCAGGCCGCCCTGGGCACGCTTGGCCTCAATGCGGTTGTCCTCCTGGTACTCCTCCAAAAAGTCCAGCTCATCCAGCACAGAAATCGCCCCCTTTTTCTCCAGTATACTCGGAAGAAAAAGGGGGCGCAAGGCGTTATGGCCAGTTTTTTCGGGCAAATTCCAGGGCGTTTTTCCAAAAGAGTTTCTCCACCAGAGGATGCCCCAGACCACGGTCCAAAAGGTACTCCCCCAGGGCGGGTACCTTGGTGCACTCGTCCAGACAGGGGGGCAGGTTGGCCCCGTCAAAGTCGGAGCCCAGGGCCAGACAGTCCTCCGCCCCCAGCTCCAGGAAGTGACAGATGTGGCGGTACAGGTCGTCAAAATCTGCGTTCTTCCCGTCGGAGCGCAAAAACAAGCTGTAATAGTTCAGGCCGATGATACAGTTTCGCATCACCATCTCCCGAATCTGTCCGTCCTCCAGGTTGCGCCGGTGGGGACAGACCAAGCGTGCGTTGGAGTGGGAGGCGGCGAAGGGTTTTTGAGCCACCTCCAGCACGTCCCGGAACCCGGCGTCGTTGAGGTGAGATACGTCGATCACAATGCCCGCCTTCTCCAGGGCACGGACCGCCTCCTTGCCCAGAGGGGTGAGGCCGTGGTCCGTCTCATGGCCGGAGCCCAGGGCGTTCTCCCCGTTCCAGGTGAGGGTCACCATCCGCACCCCGTCCCGGCGCAGCTCCTCCACCTGCTCCAGCCCGGCCCCCAGTAGGGAGCCGTTTTCCACCGTCAGCACCAGGGCGGTTTTCTTCTGGTCCCAGGCGGAGCAGATTGCCTCCGCCGTGGTGCAGGACGATGCTTCCCGGGCGTGCTGCTCACACTGCCGCTGGAAGCTGTTTTGATGAAAGCGGTAGTAGCCCAAAGCCTCCTGGGGGATGAGACCGTCTGGGACAAAGACGGCGCAGCACTGGCACCAGGGGATGGTCTGCACCTTGGACAGGGCAAAGGCGGAACAGGGGTCGTCCAGGGTGTCTTGGCAGCGCAGGGGACTCAGAAAGGCGGTGAGGGTGTCACAGTGGAGATCAAACACGGGCATAGGGGATGCTCCTTTCCGGTTTTCCACATTCTATGGTCTTGGTGTGGAAGGTTATCCCTCTCCAGGCTTTTTCATGGTGAGGCTGATGCGCTTTTTCTTCTCGTCCACCGACAGGACCCACACCGTTACCACATCGCCTACGGAGAGCAGCTCGCTGGGGTGCTTCACCCGCCGGGGCAGCTTGCTGATGTGGACCAGGCCGTCCTGGTGCACGCCGATGTCCACGAACACGCCAAAGTCGATGACGTTGCGCACCGTGCCCTGGAGCTCCATGCCCGGTTTCAGGTCCTTGGCCTCCATCACGTCGGTGCGGAGGATGGGGGGCGGCAGCTCGTCCCGGGGGTCCCGGCCGGGCTTCATCAGCTCCTTGATGATGTCCGCCAGGGTGGGGACGCCCGCTCCGCAGATCTCCGACAGAGCCTCCAGCCCCTGCTGCTCCGCCCGCTGCTTCAGCTCCCCAATGTTGCCCTTGCTCACGTCCTCCAGGGTGTAGCCGCAGGCGGAGAGCAGCTTTTCCGCGGCGGCGTAGCTCTCCGGGTGGACCCCGGTGTGGTCCAGCACGCTCTTGCTCTCGGGCACCCGGAGGAAACCGGCGCACTGCTCAAAGGCCTTGGGACCCAGCTTGGGCACCTTCAGCAGCTGCTTGCGGGTAGTGAAGGCCCCGTTCTCCTCCCGGTACTTCACCACGTTTTTCGCCGTGGTGGCAGTGAGGCCGCTCACCCGCTGGAGCAGGGAGGGGGAGGCGGTGTTGGCGTCCACCCCAACCGCGTTGACGCAGTCCTCCACCACCCCGTCCAGGGCGTCGCCCAGCTGGGCCTGGGGCATGTCGTGCTGGTACTGGCCCACGCCGATGGCCTTGGGGTCGATCTTCACCAGCTCGGCCAGAGGGTCCTGGAGCCGCCGGGCGATGGACACGGCGCTTCTCAGGTTCACGTCAAACTGGGGAAACTCCTCGGCAGCCAGCTTGCTGGCGGAGTAGACGCTGGCTCCCGCCTCACTGACGATCATGTAGCTTAGGCCGCCCCCCAGCTTTTGAATAAGCTCCACCGTCATCTGCTCCGTCTCCCGGCTGGCGGTGCCGTTGCCGATGGCGATGTGCTCCACATGGTGCTTTTTCACCAGGGCGGACAGCTTCTGGATGGCCTCCTGCTTCTGCCGCTCTCCGTAGGTGGGGTAGACCACCGCCGTGTCCAGTACCTTGCCGGTGCCATCCACCACCGCCACCTTGCAGCCCATGCGGTAGCCCGGGTCCAGACCCATGGTCACCTTGCCCTTGACCGGGGGCTGCATGAGCAGGGGCTTCAGGTTCAGGGCAAACATGTGGATGGCCCCCTCGTTGGCCTGGTCGGTGAGGTGGCTGCGGATCTCTCGCTCCAGGGAGGGCTCCAGCAGACGGTCGTAGGCGTCGTCGGCGGCGGCGCGGACAAAGGCCATGGAGGGGGAGCCGGGGATCAGCACCGCCCGGCGCACTGCCACGTGGGCGGTCTCCTGGTCCAGCTCCACGGAGACTTTCAGTACGTTTTCCCGCTCTCCCCGGTTGATGGCCAGCACCTGATAGCCCTGGATGCGGCTCACCGGACATTTGAAATCGTAGTAGAGGCGGTACACTGTGTCCTCCGGCTCCTTGTCCGCCGCCTTGGACACCACGGTGCCCCGGCGGAGAAACAGCTCCCGCAGCTCCTTGCGGATGGCGGCGTCGTCGGAAATTTCCTCCGCGATGATGTCATTGGCCCCCTGGAGGGCGTCCTCCACCGTTTCCACGCCCTTCTCCGGGTACAGGAAATCGGCGGCCGCCTGCTCCGGCGCGGGACAGTCCCGGCCCTGGGCGAAGAGCAGCTGGGCCAGGGGGGCAAGCCCCTTCTCCCGGGCGATGGTGGCCCGGGTGCGGCGCTTCTGTTTGTAGGGGCGGTACAGGTCCTCCGCCTCGGCCAGGGTTTTGGCCTGGTCGATGGCGGCGGAGAGCTCGTCGGTGAGCTTGCCCTGGTTTTCAATGGCGGTTTTGATCTCCCCCTTGCGCTGCTCCAGGTTGCGCAGGTACTGGAGCCGCTCGGCCAATTGCCGCAGCAGCTGATCGTCCATGGAGCCGTGGAGCTCCTTGCGGTAGCGGGCGATGAAGGGAATGGTGGCCCCCTCGTCAATGAGGTGGACCACATTCTCCACCTGCTGGGCGGGACGGCCCAGCTCGGCAGAGAGGGTTTCAATGATCTGATCCATGGAGAGACACTCCTTTTGTTCGATTACTCAATAGTGTAGCGAAAGCGGGGTGGAAAGTCCAGAAAAAATTGGGACGACGGGGGACGGACATGGTATAATAACCATATCATGAGAAACGAGAGAGGGGGAGACCATGCGGGAACTGAGTCAGATCGACGGGGAGCTCCGGCAGGTGCGGCGGGACCTGGACCGGGCGGGAAAGCTGGACGCCATGCTCTCCGACCTGGGCAGACAGCACCAGTACCTCCGCCGGGCGGCGGCAGAGGCCTTTGCAGCCCTGAACCGGGCGGAGGAGAAAGAGGCCTTCCTGGCCTCCGGACGGGAGGCGGAACATCCCGCCGGACAGCTGCGCCGGGACAAGCGGGAGGTGGCCCAGGCACGGGCGCGGTATGAAGAGGCGGAGTGGGATCTCCAGGACCTGGAGGACCGCCTGTGGGCCGTGAAGGAGGAACGGGCCGGACTGCAGGAGCAGGAGAGTCGGTATCAGGCCCTGCTGAAGGAGAAGGAGCAGTATCTGTGCTGCATGGGCAGCAGCCAGGTGCCCCGGCTGGTGGAGATTGCCCGGGAGATGGGAACGGCGGAGCGGCTGGTACGGGAAGTGGAGGAGGCCCTGTCATCCGCAGAGCAGGCCCGCGGCCAGCTGGGGGAGATGGCCTCTGCCCTGGAGCAGGCCAAGACCTGGGGCTGGGATATGCCGGGCGGGTATGCCAATTTGGCCAAGGCGCAGGCCTGCGCCCGGGATGCGCGGAACGCCCTGAGCTGCCTGCGGGCGGAACTGGCGGTACTGACCCCCAGAGAGGTACCCGGCGTGGACCTGGAGGGCTTTTCCGCCTTTGCGGAATATTTTCTGGACGGCCTGTTTACCGATCTGTTTGAGCCGGATGGAGCGGAGCGGGTGGGAAAGGAGATCCAGAATACCCTGTGCGAGGTGGACACCCTGGCCGACGGCCTGCGCAGGGAGCTGGAGGAACAAACACAGACCAGGACCGCCCTGGCAAACGAGCGGGAGGCCCTGCTGGCTGGGACATAAAGGAGGAAGATGCACATGAAGGACTATCAAGAGCAGTTGGAGACGTTACAGAAGTGGATCGATGAGAGCCACAGCATCGTCTTTTTCGGCGGAGCCGGGGTGTCCACCGAGAGCGGCATCCCGGATTTCCGCAGTGTGGACGGCCTGTACAATCAGCAGTACAAATATCCCCCGGAGACCATCCTCAGCCGCAGCTTTTTTGACCGGGATCCGGAGGAGTTTTACCGCTTCTACCGCAACAAAATGCTCTGCCTGGACGCCAAGCCCAACGCCGCCCACAGGAAGCTGGCTCAGCTGGAGGCGGCGGGCAAGCTGCGGAGCATCGTGACACAGAACATCGACGGCCTGCACCAGGCCGCCGGGTCCAAGCGGGTGTGGGAGCTCCACGGCAGCGTGCTGCGAAACCGGTGCATGGCCTGCGGCAAGGACTATCCCGTCTCCGCCATCGCGGACAGTGAGGGAGTGCCCCGGTGCAGCTGCGGCGGCATCATCAAGCCCGACGTGGTCCTCTATGAGGAGAGCCTCAATTCCCGGGTGCTCCAGGGGGCGCTGAGCGACATCCAGCAGGCGGACATGCTCATCATCGGGGGCACCTCCCTGGTGGTTTACCCCGCCGCCGGGCTGGTGAACTACTACCAGGGCCACCGCCTGGTGCTCATCAACAAGTCCGCCACCCCCTACGACAAAAACGCTGACCTGGTGCTCTCCGGTCCCATCGGGGAGATTCTGGACCAGATCCGGGTGTAACAAGCGCAAAAAAACCGGCAGGCACAGCCTGCCGGTTTTTTCAGCTTCGGAATCGGTGGGAGGGGCGGCTCATGGCAAAGCCCAGCGCCGCGCCGCACAGCCCGCCCACAATGTGGGTCAGCTGGGAGATATTGTCCCGGACGGTGACCGCATCCACCACCTCGCCCCCCAGGTAGAGCACCGCCACCAGAATGAGGGTCAGGGGAATGGAGCCGGTGCGCATCCCCGCCAGGGAGGAGAGTACGATCATCATAAACACGATGCCGCTGGCTCCCAGCAGGGCGGTGGAGGGGAAGAAAATGAACTGCACCAGCCCGGAGACCAGGGCGGTGAGCACGATACAGCCCAGCAGCCGCTTGCTGCCGTATTTCTCCTCCAGGGGTGGTCCCACCACCAGAAAGAGCATCATGTTGCTCATAAAGTGGGTGTAGTCCGCGTGGCCCAGCACATGGGTAAACATGCGCAGGTAGGTGAGGGGATCGGTGAGGGGGGCGCGGTAGACGGTAAACAGCAGCCAGGTGGTGCGGTCCCCCGTGAGTTCCCCCAGGGCCAGCGCCCCCAGGGAGAGAAGAAAGAAGGTGAGCACCACCGGTGCATTATATTGGATGCGCAGCCCCTTCACGTCAGTGATTCAGCACCCGCACCCGGATCATGCCGGAGATGGCACGCAGCTCGTCGGCCACCACGTCCTTGATGCGGCTGTTCAGATCCACCATGGTGTAGGCGTAGTCCTTCTTGGACTTGTTGGTCAGGTTCTCCACGTTGACCCCCTCGTTGGAGAGGATGGTGGTGATCTTGGTCAGCATGGCGGGCACGTTCTTGTGAATGAGGCACACCCGGCAGATGCCGCTCCAGTCCTGATGGACGTTGGGCAGGTTGACGGAGTTTTTGATGTTGCCGTTGATGAGGTAGTCCTTGAGCTGATCGGCGGCCATGCGGGCGCAGTTCTCCTCGCTCTCGGGGGTGGAGGCGCCCAGGTGGGGCAGGGCGATGGCGTTGTGGACCAGGGCAATTTTGTCGTCGGGGAAGTCGGTGACGTACTTGGCCACCCGGCCGGACTCCAGAGCTTCAATCATGTCGTCATCGTTGACCAGGCCGCCCCGGGCCAGATTCAGCACCCGGACCTGGCCCTTCATCTTGCGGATGGCCTCAGCGTTGATAAAGTCCTTGGTGTCGTTGTTGTAGGGAACGTGAATGGTGACATAGTCGGAGACCTTGTACAGGTCATCCACATTGTTCACTACATGGACGTGGCGGTCCAGACGCAGGGCGGCGTCCACCGACAGGAAGGGGTCGTAGCCGTACACGTCCATGCCCAGATCCAGGGCGATGTTGCACACCAGGGCGCCGATGGCGCCCAGGCCGATGACGCCCAGGGTCTTGCGGTAGAGTTCGGGGCCCACAAAGGCGCTCTTGCCCTTCTCCACGGCGGCGGCCAGGTCTACGTTGGGGGTGTGGGCCTGCTCCTGCACCCACTCGGCACCGCCCAGAATGTCACGGGAGGCGATGAGCAGGGCGGCAATGACCAGCTCCTTTACCGCGTTGGCGTTGGCGCCGGGGGTGTTGAAGACCACGATGCCGTGCTCGGAGCAGCGGTCGATGGGAATGTTGTTGGTACCGGCGCCGGCACGGGCGATGGCCCGCAGAGCGTCGGGAAACTCATAGTCGTGCATGGCGGCGGAGCGCACGAGGATACCGTCCTCGTTCTCTACGTCGTTGCCCACCTGGAAGCGGGTCTTGTCCAACTGGTCCAGACCGGCGGTGGAAATTTTGTTCATGGTTTTAATGCGATACATAATAAACAACCTCGAATCGTGAGTGAATTTATGTTGATGTGCCGAGACCGCGGGCAGAGCCCGCGGCCTCGGAAAAAGTTTTGTTTCTTCCGGTTCGGTGTTCTTGTGGAACTCCTTGATGAAGTCCCGCAGCTTCTCCACGCCGCCCCACAAAATGCAGGCGTTTTGTGGGAATCCCAGGATTTAAAATCCTCGGGCGAAGTGAATTCGCCCTGCGGCAAGCATGTTCCAAAGGAACATGGCTTGTGCGCGCCAAAAGGCGCGGCCCGCTGACACGTGCCGGAAGGCGTGGGAAAACAGGAAAGGATAAGGACTTAGTTGTTCTTGTCGAACTCCTTGATGAAGTCGCACAGCTTCTCCACGCCTTCCACGGGCATGGCGTTGTAGATGGAGGCGCGCATGCCGCCTACCTTCCGGTGGCCCTTCAGGTTGATGAAGCCGGCCGCGGTGGACTCGGCCACAAACTTGGCGTCCAGCTCGTCGCTGCCGGTGCGGAAGGTGACGTTCATCCCGGAGCGGGAGCCCTTCTCCGCGTGGCAGTGGAACAGACGGGAGTTGTCCAGGGTGTCATAGAGCATGGAGGAGCGCAGCTGGGACAGCTTCTGCATCCCTTCCACGCCGCCCTGCTCCTCGATCCAGTCCAGGTTCAGGCCCAGCATGTAGATGCACCAGCAGGGCGGAGTGTTGTACATGGAGTCCTTGTCAATCATGGTCTTATAGTTCATCATCAGGGGGGTGTAGGGCAGCTCGTGGCCGGCTAGGTCCTCCTTGATGATGACCACCGTCAGACCGGCGGGCGCCATGTTTTTCTGGGCACCGGCGTAGATGATACCGTACTTGGACACGTCCACGGGGCGGGAGAGGATGTCGGAGGACATATCGCACACCAGGGGCACCTTGCCGGTCTCGGGGACATACTGCCACTCCGTGCCGTAGATGGTGTTGTTGGAGCAGTAGTAGAAATAGCGGGCATCAGGGGAGAGCTTGAGCTGCTCCTGGGTGGGGATGTAGCTGTGATCCCGGTCGCTGGTGTCGGCGGCGATGTTCACGGTGCCGTACTTGGCGGCCTCCTTGGCGGCGATGCCGGCAAAATTGCCGGTGACGGCGTAGTCAGCCGAGCCGTTGGGACCCATCAGGTTCAGGGGGATCATGGAGAACTGGCCGGAGGCGCCGGTCTGCAAAAACAGAATTTTATAGCCATCGGGGACCTTCATCAGGCGGCGAAGCTTCTCCTGGGTCTCGTCAAAAATCTGCTGGAAGACCTTTGAGCGGTGACTCATCTCCATCACGGACATGCCGCTGCCGCGGTAGTTGGTGATCTCTGACCCAGCGCGCTCCAGGGCGGAAAGCGGGAGCATGGAAGGGCCAGCGGAGAAATTGTAGACACGCTCATTCATTTGGGAGAACCCCTTTCATTGTTGAAATTGTGATTTTATTCCGGCCAGAGCAACGACTGGAATATTGTTTTATTATAGTAAAGAGGCAAAGTGATGTCAATCCTTGCGGGCAAGAAATGTGCCAGAAGATGATTATGCCCGACTGCCGGCAAACTGGGCAGAAAAGAAGTAGGACAGATTCTGCGTCTCTCCCTCCACCGGGACCAGGTACTGCTCATAGACCTGGTAGCCGGAAAAATCCATCTTACAGGTAAGGTCCCAGCCGTCAATGGTCCAGGTATGTTCCCCGGGGACAGTCTCCAGCAGCTCCTGATCGATGGTGCTCAGCGTCTTGCCGGGCAGCAGCTCCCGCTCCCCCAGCAGGGCATGGAGGATGCGTACGGCGTAGCCGGAGGGGATCGTACACGCTCCGCCCTCCTCCGGGCTGGAGGCAGTAAAGGAGACCTGGGTAAGCTGGCCGTCGTCCTCTTGGAACTGGAAGGGGGGCGGCTCCACGCCCATGACGTGGAACACAAAGACGTTGGGATCAGTCTGGTACCAGGTCCCGTCCTCTCCCAGCTTCTCCACCGGAGTGTCCGGGGCGCTGGCGTAGGTGAGCAGGTGGTTGTAGTTAGCCGCAAACTCCCGGGAGGTGAGGGAACCCTGGTGCCAGGGGGTGGCTGCAACCAGAGAACCCAGCAGTGTAAGAGCCACCATGACCGCATAGCAGCCCACATAGCCTACGACCCGCAGTACGCTGCCGCGCTGCTCAAAGAAGGGGGTCCAGCCGCCGGAGGGGTCGGACCAGCCCTCGTCATCCAGGGCCCAGGGCTGAGAAACCTGATGGCGGCAGCGCTGAAAGGACAAAATCAGCGTGATGAGGCTGACCAGAGGGATCATCAGGCCCATGCCCAGCAGCACAGCCCGGCCGGTGCGCCACAGGGCGTCCAAAAAACCAAAGTAGCTGCCGTCGGAGCGGGTCAGTTTCAGGCGGAAGAGAGCTTTGCCCGGGGTGGTGCCGAAGAAGTGGAGAAAGACCGCCTCCAGCACGCACATCAGGCCCAGCGCCATGGCGACATTCAGCACATTCAGCCACACGGGCGTGGACAAAATGTTGACCCGGGGCACCAAACACAGAAACAGTTCCCACAGGGTGAGGCACAGCGCATAGTCCAGCATCCGGGCAAGGTACCGCCGCCAGGGACAGCGGCTGCCCAGATCGTCCACTGCGTCACGCACGGGGGAAAGCTGGACGGAGTCGGAGGGGTTCCAGAAAAGGTAGCGCTCCGGCTGCAGGCTGTTCCAGCTGGGGTGGTCGGCCTGCATCTGCTGACACAGCTCTCGGGCACGCTGTGTCTCCGCCTGCTTTTGTTCCAGGGCGGACCAGATCTTGGCCAGGACCTGGTCCAGCGTGCGCTCACCCCGTTCCAGGGCCTGGATATCCTCCAGGGAGCAGTCCAGCTGCCGCAGCAGTTTGATTTTCAGCAGGGTGTCCAGATCCTCCTGCCGGTAGTCCCGGTAGCCGTTGGCCCCCCGGGCGGGGTGGATGAGTCCCAGGCTCTCGTAGTAGCGTACATTGGCCCGGGGCAGGCCGGTGGCGGCCTCGATCTCTTTGATAGTCATATAGGGTACTCCTTTCCCGCATGTGGTCCTTTCTGGCGCCAGTATAGGGTATCAAGTCCCTTTACAGTCAAGAGAATAACAAAATTTTCTGCTTTTATCATACCAAGAGGGCGGGTAGAGTGCAATAAAAAACCGCCCGAAGAACGGGCGGCAAACAGAGGAACCCAGATAGAGAAACCGCACTTAGCGCAGGACCCATTGCAGCATCAGCAGCAGCCCGAAGCCGGGGACCCCCAGTACTCCCAGCACCAGGGCGTTAACCAGGTTGACCCCCAGAGAGACCCCGATGAGCTGTCCTACCGGACCGAACAGAGCCAGCACCGCCAGCCCCACTGCCGAGCGGGCGGCCAGACGGATGAGGCGGCCCAGGGGCCGGTGGAGCAGAGCCAGAACCGACAGGGCCAGCAGGGCCACCGCCAGCCAGGGGATGGAGGGGGCGGTCATGGGGCACACTCCAGCTCCTTGACCCGGCGCAGAAGATAGTCATACCGGGACTGGAGCGCTTTGATCTCAAACACGTAGGACTCGATCAGGTCGCTGTCGCATACGGTGTTGAAGCCGCCGTAGGCCTGTTGGATCTGGGTGCGGGTGCTGGCCAGGGAGGCCAGCAGCTCTCTGCGTTCGGCCTCCAGGGCGGCGGCCTGCCTGCGCCGGGCAAATAAGGGGCGGGCGGGCTGAGCCATGGGGATCCCTCCTTTCGTACACTGCTAGGATATGCTTAGTCTGGACAATTATTCCAGAGGTTAAACAAAACATGGACCTGCCCGAAGGCAGGTCCATGTCCATTCTTATTCTGATTCAGGCCAGAACATCTTCACACAGGGTCTGGAGCACCGCGGCAAATTCCGCCCGGGTCACCGTGCCGGCAGGGTCCAGCGTCTTGGTGCCGCCGGCGGTGCGGCCGGCCAGAAGGCCCACGGCCACCGCCCACTCCATGCCGGTACGGGCCCAATCGGCTACGCTGTTCTGGTCGGTGTAGCCGCTGAGGTCGGCCCGCTGATCGGTGGAGACCCCGCTCTTCTGGACGTAGAGCATCAGGGTCAGGGCCATCTCCTGGCGGGTCAGGACCTGGTCCGGTGCAAAGAACTTGGGACTGGGGCCGGTCATGAGCTGCTGGCTGCTGGCCCAGGAGACAGCGGCATAGCTCCAGTGGTCCAGGGGGACGTCATCGTAATGGCTGATGGGGCTGTCCGGTTGGCCGGCCCGATTGAACATGGTCTGGGCCAGCATGGCCCGGGTCAGCTGCTGGTTGGGGGAGAAGGTGCTGCGGGCCGAGCCGGAGAGCAGACCGTGGGAGACCACATAGTCCACCGCGTTGTAGTACCAGGCGTTGGCGGGCACATCCCGGAAGTCGGAAGCGGCGGGAGCGGGGAGCTGGTCGTACAGGGCCAGGTAGTAGCACCGCTCATACTTGTTGCCGTCGCTGGGGGACTGGTAGGTGATGGTGAGCATATAGAGGGTGGAGTCGGTCTGTATACCGGAACCACTGAAGTCGGCCAGGTAGCTGGCGCTGCCGGCGGTGACCCGGTCCTGGGCAGCGGCCTGGCCCCGAGCCAGAAGATCGCTGCCGGTGATGGTGTAGGTGCGGCCCTGGGTCAGCCGGGTGGACACCCCGCTGCTGGCGCTGGTGAGAGTGCCATCGGCAGAGAGCACGTCGCCCACGGGACGGTCCTGGCCGCTGAGCAGCTCATACACGCCGTCGCCGTTGAGGTCGGTGAGGTAGTCCACGGTCAGGGAGACCGGTTGGGCCTGGGGGGTGACATGGAAGGCCATGTCTTTGGTCAGACGGTTGACCGGGGTGACATAGTCCATATTCTCTACCTTGGCAAAGGCGTTGGCGCTGTTGCGGCGGTAGAGGGCCAGATCCAGGTCCAGGGTGGGGGAGTCGGAATCGGTGGCGGCAATGGACACCTGGGCAAAGCCGCCGTTTGCCAGGGGATCGGCGGCCAGAGCCGGGACCCCCAGGGTGAGGGTCAAGGTGAAAATCAAAGCGGCAGCCAGGCCGCGTTTCATGTGCTGTAACATAGTAGCTCCTCTCAAGATGAAACGCTCTGCCGAAACACGGCAGGAAGACCGGGGCAGGAAAAATCCGGCTCCGGAGTGGGATGTCAGAAAGTTTTGCCTGATCTTAGGAAAATATTATAGCGGAATGGATGAAAAAATGCAAGCGGCAGCCAAAATAGAATTGTAAACTAAAGCAAAATAGGGTTGACAACCTGGAAGGGGAACTGTATACTCGTTTTAGTTTTGGTTGACAATTGAGGCGGAACACCGTGTCTGCCCATGCAGAGAAAGGAAGGAACGACCCATGATCCAATCGCCTGCGCCCGCCGCCAGCAGCCGGGGCAAAATCTATGTGATGTCCATGATCGCCGTGATGACAGCGGTGACCTGTGTGCTTGCCCCTCTGGCCATCCCCATTGGGGAGGTGCCCATCTCCTTTACCAACCTGGTGATCTACTTCACCCTGTACCTGTTGGGCTGGAAGCGGGCCTCGGTGAGCTATATCGTCTATATGCTCATCGGCATGGTGGGCGTGCCGGTGTTTTCTGGCTTTGCCGGAGGGCTGGGCAAGCTGGCCGGTCCCACCGGCGGCTACATCATCGGCTTTTTGCCCATGGCCGTAATCGCGGGCCTGGTCATCGACCACACCCGCAGCCGCCTGCTTCAGCTGCTGGGCATGATTCTGGGTACCGCCGTGTGTTACGCCCTGGGCACCGCCTGGTTCTGCTTCTCCACGAACACCGGGGTGATGGCGGCCCTGTGGATGTGTGTGATCCCCTTCATTGTGGGGGATCTGGTGAAGATGGTGCTGGCCATGACCATGGGACCTGTGATCCGGGGACGGCTGGAAAAGGCGGGCCTGCTGCATATCTGAAATATCAATATAAAAATGGAGTGGACCTGCGGTCCACTCCATTTTTTACAGCAATTTTTCGTAACAGTTCAGCTCCTCCGGCAGAAAGCCCTGGAAGAGGAAGTGTCCCTTGCCCGCAAAGCGGTAGCCCAGGCGGGGGTACATGGCATTGGCGGGCTGGTTGTGGATGTAGGTGTCCAGGCGGATGACCTGTTTGCCCTGGCTCCGGCAGTGCTCCTCGCAGAAGGCCACCAGCTCCCGGGCCTTGCCCCGGCCCGACCAGGCGGGGTGGATGACCAGGGTGTGGATGACGCCCACTGCACCGTCATCGGCGGCGTACTGCCAGGGGATGGCGGCATACTCCGGCAGCTGCTCCCCGTTCAGGTTCACGCAGCCGTATATCTCTCCGTTTTCCTCCGCGGTGAAGAGGGTCCCGGCCTCCAGGGCGGCCCGGGCGGTATCCAGAGTGGGGTATTTGCCCCGCTGCCAGTTGGTGAAGGAGAAGCCCCGGGCGTCCTCCTGGTCCAAAATGGCCTCGTAGATGGCGGCGATGGCGGGCAGGTCCTGGACCTGAGCGGGACGGATCATGGGAAAGCCTCCTTACACATCAGTACCGGGGCACCCAGCTGGTGAGAAACCACACCGGGAGCAGCCAGGTAGCCAGGAAAATGAGCAGATTCAAAGGGGACAGGGAGCCGAAGGCGGTGACCGCCGTCAGATAGTAGGCAAGCAGTACCCCCACCGTGGAGCCCACGCAGGTGAGCACCGCGCCCAGGCGGGTGGCCCGGCGCAGCCGCCGGGCGCCCACCACCGTATCGGCGTAGGGCACCAGGCCCTCCCGGCACAGCACGCCGGTGAGAATGGGGTTGTGGGGCTGCTCCGGATCGGACAGCTCCCGGCGGCGCTCCACCGGGGGGAAGTCCATCTTGTCCGAGGCCAGCTTGAAGCGCTGGTGAAGCATGGCGGGAATGATGTTGAAGTCCCGGGTGGCCAGCACCGGCCCCACCTTCTCCCGCAGCAGAGCGTCCAGGGAGGGGAACACTCCGTCGGGCAGGGTGTAGTTCAGAGCGAAGATGCCGGCCAGCTCCCCGTCGATGGCGCAGAACACGGCGTTTTTCACATTCAAGCCCGGGGGCAGGGCAATTTCCATCAGATTCATAAAGGCGGCAGAGCCCACCAGCACCTGATAGCCCCGAATGTTGGCGGACAGGCCGCCTCCCTCGTAGCAGCACAGGTGGTCGGCCTGACGAAACAGACCGCCCTGAGCCCGCAGCAGGTCGTGAAAGAGCTTGGTCAGGCCGCTGCCCGAGTCCCGGATCAGGGTGGCGGTGTAGCTGAGCACCCGCTCCACGGAGTAGTCCCCAAAGACCTTGATGCCGTTGAACTCCACATAGCCCGGGGGGAACAGGTCGCCGTCGGTGATCAGCACCCGGTCACCCTTTCGGGTCTGTGCCAGTCCGGGCCAGCCGGCCAGGGCCGCGCCGGTCTGAGAGAGCCGGCGGGTGAGCTTGTGGAAGGGCCGCCCGTAGACCAGGGCGGAGCCGAAGGCGGAGGCGGCGGTGAAGGTGGCCGACAGGCACCACAGCAGCTGCTCCGACCGGCCCGCTGCCACTGAGGACAGCAGGGAGAAGAGCAGGCAGGCGATGAGCAGGATGGGGCAGTAGCGGCGGTAGATCCGCTGGGCCCCGTCGTCGGTTTGGATCTGGCTGCCAAAGCCGTTGGGCACGCCGGACCACTTGCAGTAGGTGTCCCGGCCGTTCCACTTGCCCTCGTCCAGGGTAAGAACATAGGGCTCTGCCGCGGCCGCCGCGGTGCGGCAGGCCAGACGCAGGCCGCATTTTTTATGGTAGGTGCCGTGGGTGAGGAAGAACAGCCCCACCAGCACGGCGGCGGTGTAAGGCAGCTGGCCCTCCCGGTTCTGCGCCACCGACAGGAACACACCGTCGGCCAGGGTGAAGATCACCGACAGAGCGCTCAGGGTGTCCATGCCGATCTTTCCGTGGAAGGCTCGGACCAGGCCCACAAACAGTACGTCGGCAGAGAGCAGCAGCCCAATGCCCAGCAGGCCGCAGGCGATCCACACCTGGAGCTGGTAGTTGTCCAGGGGGGGCAGCCACACATAGTGGAGGGCAGGCACCACAAGCTGGACGATGGCCGCCACGGCCAGCAGGAAAATGCCCAACGAGCGCAGACGAAGGCCGCTGAGCCCCTTACTGTAGGAGCGGGCCAGCTGCTGAGGGGCGGTGTCCGGGGGCATAGGCTCCTCCCGCCGGGGGCGGTGGAGCAGGCGGTAGAGGAGACTGGGTGTCTGGGGCGGGACAGGTTCTTCCTCCTGGTCGGTGCCGGGGATCAGCTCCTCCAGACGGCGAATCTCCTCCTCATCCATGTCCTCCGACTCCTGGAACATCTGGTCGGCATACCGGTCGGCCTTCTTGCCCAGGCGCTTGAGCAGGGAGGAGAGCAGGCTCTCCTCCGGAGGAAATTCCACCACACCGGCGTTCTCCTCCTCCGATTCCGCGTCCGGCTTTTCTTCCGACTCCTCCTCCGGGGAGGCATCATCGGGCTGGGGGGCGGAGGGGTCTTGGGAGGGGGTCGCTTCCTCCGCCTCGGAGGGCTGAGGCGCCTCCTCGGGCTGGTCCTGGGTGGGAGCGTCCGGGGCGTGGTTGGCGTCCGGCTCCTTCTGGGGAGGTTTGGACGCGGTCTGGTTGGGGAAAGCCAGCACCTTGCCCTCCGGCTGGGAGAGAGGAGAGTGGACCGGGACGGCGGTGCGCACGGTGCTGCGCCGGGTGCCGTACTCGGCCAAAATATCTTCCAGGGAATATGGCTCGTCACTGACGTCCTGGATGAGGGACTTTACATCCTCCAGGTCGTCCTTGTTTTGTTTTTCATTGTCATTGTCACGCTGGCGCATAAGCGGCTCCTTGGTGGTTGGGGAAAGTAGTTATCCGCCGGTGCGCTGCCGCACCGCCTCATAGAGGAGCACGGCGGCGGCGGCCGAGGCGTTGAGGGAGTTGATCTTGCCGAACATGGGGATGGAGACGGTGAAGTCGCAGCTCTCGGTGACCAGACGGCCCATGCCGTCCCCTTCACTGCCGATGACGATGGCGGCGGGACCCTTCAGGTCGGCCTGGTAGAGGGAGGTGGTGCCCTGGGCGGCGGTGCCGAAGATCCACACGCCGGCCTGCTGCAGCTCCTTGAGGGCGGCCACCAGGTTGGGCACCCGGGCCACCGGCACGTGGGCCACCGCTCCCGCGGAGGTCTTGGCCACCACGGCGGTGAGACCGGCGGAGCGGCGCTTGGGGATGATGACCCCGTGGGCCCCGGCGGCGTCGGCGGTGCGGATCACCGCCCCCAGGTT
>CALWYB010000006.1 GCA_944385665.1 uncultured Oscillospiraceae bacterium | reverse complement strand
CCATCCTCACCATCCACAACCTGCGCTTCCAGGGCATCTACAACATCCCCACCATCCAGTACTGGTCCGGGCTGCCTGACGAGGTGTTCCGCATGGGCGCCCTGCAGCAGAAGTGGGTGGACGCCAACATGCTCAAGGGCGGCCTGGCCTACGCCGACCGCATCACCACCGTCAGCGGCACCTACGCCTGGGAGATCCAGACCAGCGAGTACGGCGAGGGCCTGGAGGACCACCTGCGCTACCACAGCGGCAAGCTCCGGGGCATCGTCAACGGCATCGACTACGGCATGTGGAACCCGGAGACCGACCCCGCCCTGGCGGAGAACTACGGCCTGGGCAATGTGCTGGACCACAAGATGGCCAACAAGCTGGCCCTCCAGCAGGAGCTGGGCCTGGAGCAGGACACGGGCAAGTTTGTCATCGGCCTGATCTCCCGGCTCACCAACCAGAAGGGCCTGGATCTGGTCAACGCCATCGTGCCTCAGATCCTGGACGGCAACACCCAGGTGGTGGTGCTGGGCACCGGCGACAAGCAGTACGAGGACGCCTTCCGCTTCTACGAGGGGTCCTATAAGGGCACCTTCTGCGCCTGCATCCAGTATGACGAGGCCCGTGCCCACCGCATCTACGCCGGCGCCGACGCCCTGCTGGTGCCCTCCCGCTTTGAGCCCTGCGGTCTCACCCAGCTCAACGCCATGCACTACGGCACCCTGCCTATCGTCCGGGAGACCGGCGGCCTGAAGGACACGGTGCAGCCCTACAACGAGTACACCGGCGACGGCAACGGCTTCACCTTCGACCGCTACGACGCGGGCCTGCTGCTGGACGCCATCAACCGGGCCAAGACCCTCTACTTCACCAACCGCTACCACTGGGACGAGGTGGTCCAGCGGGATATGGCCAAGGACGTGTCCTGGGAGAACTCGGCCAAGCAGTATAAGGACCTGTACCTGGAGCTGACTCCGTGGTAATGGGAACTACATAACGAAACAAGCCGGCAGACACCGCGGTGTCTGCCGGCTTTTTGGCAAAAAGGGGTCAAATCAGGGCAGAAGGGGGTAGCTCTCCACCCGAACCGCCGCCGAACCCCGGACGTCCAGACGCATCCGCTGGAAGGCCTGGGGAGGATACAGCACGCAGGAGAGGACCTGCTGGCCGTCGTTGACAAACAGCTCCAGGCTGTACCGGTCCAGGATGGCCCGCAGCTTCACCCGGCCACCCCGGTTCTCCACCCGGCAGGTGCGGGTGTGGGTCCAGGCGTGGGAGCCGGAGCCGGAGCGCTCCAGGCGGAGGGTGGACGGGGCGGGGGAGAAGGTGATCCGGACGCAGTCGGTCTCCCCCCAGGTGAAGGCCAGGGAGAGGGATTCATAGAGGGGTTCCGTTTCCCCAGGGGCGGCCTCCAGAGTGAGGTCCAGCATGGAGCCCTGGACGGCCTCCAGCAGCTGCTCCCCCTCCACCCGGAGGGTGTCCGCAATTTGAGCGGGACCCCGCAGGGCGTCCAGCTCCCGGATGGGGACCTGGATGAGCCGCCCCTCTCTTAGGGACAACTCCCGGGGCAGGGTGATCTGGCCGAACCAGGGGAGAGGCTGGGGGGAGCGGTGGTCCAGGGCACTCCAGCTCTGCATCCAGCCCACCAGGATGCGGCGGCCGTCGGGGGAGAGCAGGGTCTGGCTGGCGTAGAAATCCAGACCGCAGTCCACCGCCTGGAGGGACTCCTGCCGGAAGCGGCCGTCGGGCCCCTCATGGCCCATGAGACACAGCACATGGTTTCCGGGGGGCAGCTCCACGCCGTCCACCGGCACATCCTGGGCGCCTACGATGCTGACCAGCAGCACCTGTTTGCCGTCCAGGGAAAAATAGTCGGGACACTCCCACATACAGCCGTACCCCAGGCGGTTTTCCTCCAGAATGCCGTCGGGCTCCCAGTGGAAGCCGTCCCGGCTGCGAAAGCGCAGGATGCTGCCGCTGCCGCCGTCCAGACGGGCGCCTGCCACACAGCGGAAGGTACCGTCGGCCTTCTGCCACAGTTTGGGGTCCCGGAAGTCGTAGGGACAGGCCCCCTGGGGCAGGACGGTTTGATCCAGCACCGGGTTGCCGGAATATTTTTCGTAGTTTACCCCGTCGCCCACCGCCAGACACTGGGTCTGGAAAAACTGGTCGGTGCCCGCCTTCCGGCGCACGCCGGTGTACAGCAGCAGGTGGCGGCCGTCGGGCAGCGCTGCGGCGCTGCCGGAGAAGCAGCCGTCCTGGTCGGGCGGGGTGTCGGGGGCCAGCGCGGCGGGGAGGAACTGCCAGTGCAGCAGGTCCCGGCTCACTGCGTGGCCCCAGTGCATGGGTCCCCACACGGTGTCGTAGGGGTTATATTGGTAGAAGAGGTGGTATTGGCCGCCATACCAGGAAAATCCGTTGGGGTCGTTCATCCAGCCCACCCGGGGGGAGAGGTGAAAGCCGGGGCGCTGGGCAGGGGAGATCTGGGATTCGCGGCCGGCCTCATAGGTCCGGGCCTTGGTCAGTGGGTCGCTCATGGCGGAAGACTCCTTCACAGCAGAGGATGACAGGGCAGGCCGGAGCCCGGCCCGTGCAGTTCCTCATTGTAAGGGGAAAACCGGACTTTGGCAAGAGAAGTTGGAAAAAGGATTGACAGATTTCCGTTCTCATGCTATATTTTTGATAATTTGACTGGAGTTTATCTGGCCAAGCATACTGGGACCACTCCCGCGGGGAGTCAAGGCCATACGGACAGCCGGGTCCACTGCCGATTGGCGGGTCACCGCCTTATTGATGGAGTTAAAAGCTCAAATTTTATAAGTTGGTTCCTTTATAACCGAAATGCGTGTTTGCGCAGACTTGTGAAACGGTCAATAAGAGTAGT
This sequence comes from uncultured Oscillospiraceae bacterium, assembly GCA_944385665.1. Lineage (GTDB taxonomy): Bacteria > Bacillota > Clostridia > Oscillospirales > Oscillospiraceae > Lawsonibacter. The sequence continues at coordinate 61,443 of CALWYB010000006.1, read as the reverse complement.
AAAAGTATCTTGTTGCTATATAGACTCTCAGTACCAAAATCATGTGCCAGCTTCCCTCCGCTCAGGGGGAAATCCGCGCCTCAGGTGTCGGATGCTGCCGGATTATCGTGACTTGACCAAAACACAAGCTGTGTAAATACAGCTTGTGTTTTTTTGTTTTTGTTGAGGTGTCGGCCAATGGAAAACGAGCGAATTCTGGATCAAAACCGGGCCCCCATTTATGAGGCCCTGCAAACCTTCCGGCAGATGCGGGTGGTGCCCTTCGACGTGCCCGGCCACAAGCGGGGCCGGGGCAACCCGGAGCTCACCGAGTTTCTGGGGGAGCAGTGCGTCAGCATCGACGTAAACAGCATGAAGCCCCTGGACAACCTGTGTCACCCCATCTCGGTCATCCGCCAGGCGGAGGAGCTGGCCGCCGACGCCTTCGGGGCGGCCCACGCCTTTTTGATGGTGGGGGGCACCACCAGCTCGGTGCAGACCATGGTGCTCTCGGTGTGCAAGCGGGGGGACAAGATCATCATGCCCCGCAACGTCCACCGCAGCGTCATCAACGCCCTGGTGCTGTGCGGCGCCATTCCGGTGTATGTGAACCCGGAGGTGGACCACCGCCTGGGCATCTCCTTAGGGATGAAGCGGGAGCAGGTGGCCAAGGCCATCCGGGAGAATCCAGACGCAGTGGCCGTGCTGGTGAACAACCCCACCTACTACGGCATCTGCTCCGACCTGCGCTCCATCGTGAAGATGGCCCACGAGGCGGGGATGTACTGCCTGGCCGACGAGGCCCACGGCACCCACTTCTACTTCGGCGAGGCCATGCCCGTGTCCGCCATGGCCGCCGGAGCGGATATGGCGGCGGTGTCCATGCACAAAAGCGGCGGCAGCCTCACCCAGTCCAGCCTGCTGCTCACCGGCCCCGCCATCCAGGAGGGCCACGTGCGCAAAATCATCAACCTGACCCAGACCACCTCCGGCAGCTACCTGCTCATGTCCAGCCTGGACATCAGCCGCCGGAACCTGGCCCTGCGGGGCAAGAAGGTGTTCCGCCAGGTGGTGGCCATGGCGGAGTACGCCCGGGAGGAAATTAACGCTGTGGGCGGCTACTACGCCTTCGGCCGGGAGCTGATCAACGGGGACTCCATCTTCGACTTTGACCCGACGAAACTCTCCGTCCACACCCGGGACATCGGCCTGGCGGGCATCGAGGTCTATGACCTGCTCCGGGACGAGTACGACATCCAGATCGAGTTCGGCGACATCGGCAACATCCTGGCCTACCTGTCCATCGGCGACCGGTACCAGGAGTTGGAGCGGCTGGTGAGCGCCCTGGCGGAGATCCGCCGCCGCTACCAGACCGACAGCAGCGGCCTGATGAACCAGGAGTACATTGACCCCGAGGTGGTCACCAGTCCCCAGGAGGCCTTCTACGCTGACAAGCGCAGCGTCCCCCTGGAGGAAAGTGTGGGTGCGGTGTGCAGCGAGTTTGTCATGTGCTATCCCCCGGGCATCCCCATCCTGGCCCCCGGGGAGCGGATCACCAAGGAGATTCTGGAGTACATCCAGTATGCCAAGGCCAAGGGCTGCTCCATGACGGGTACCGAGGACCCGGACATTGAGCACATCAACATTCTGACCCAGGAGGTGGGCTGATGGAACTGTGGTTCAGTGAATTTCATACCCCCGACGTGAAGCACAGCCTGCGGGTGGACCGGCACCTCTACTCCAAGAAGAGCGACTACCAGCAGATCGACATCTACGACACCCCGGAGTTCGGCAAGGTGCTCACCCTGGACGGCAACGTCATGCTCACCGAGCGGGACGAGTTCATCTACGACGAGATGATCACCCACGTGCCCATGGCCGTCCACCCCAACGTCCAGGACGTGCTGGTCATCGGCGCGGGGGACGGGGGCGTGGTGAAGGAGCTGGCCCGGTATGAGTGCATCCAGTCCATCGACCTGGTGGAGATGGACGAGGACGTGGTCAGCGCCTGCCGCCAGTACCTGCCGGAAAACGCCTGCCGTCTGGACGACAAGCGGGTACACATCTACTTTGACAACGCCCTGCGCTTCATCCGCCGCCGGAAGGCCCAGTACGATCTCATCATCGTGGACTCCACCGACCCCTTCGGCCCCTCGGAGGGCTACTTCACCCGGGAGTTCTATGGCATCTGCTACAACGCCCTGAAGGATGACGGGATCATGGTCAACCAACAGGGCAGCCCCTTCTACCGCCACGACGCCCAGGCCATGCAGCGCAGCCACAAGCGCATCGTCAGCACCTTCCCCATCAGCCGGGTCTACCAGGCCCATATCCCCACCTACGCCGCGGGGTATTGGCTCTTCGGCTTTGCCAGCAAGAAGTACCACCCCATCGACGACTTCGACCGGGAGAAGTGGCTGAAACTGCACCTGAAAACCAAGTATTATACCGTCCGCCTCCACGCGGGAGCCTTCTTCCTGCCCGCGTTTCTGGAGGAGATGTTGGAGGAAGTAGAGTAATGAACCCGAATATTGAGACCTTTATCGGCTGCGACAGCAGTTTTGAAGAGGCGAAGATCGTCCTCTTCGGCGCCCCCTTTGACTCCACCACCAGCTTCCGCCCCGGCGCCCGGTTCGGCTCCGCCGCCATGCGCCACGAGAGCTTCGGCCTGGAGACCTATAGTCCCTACCAGGACAAGGATTTGACCGACTACCCCATTTTCGACAGCGGCGATCTGGAGCTGTGCTTTGGCAGCGCGGAGATGGCCCTTCAGGACATTGAGGCGCGCTCGGAGGAGATTCTGTCCGCGGGCAAGCTGCCCCTGCTGCTGGGCGGGGAGCACCTGGTGACCCTGGGCAGCTTCCGGGCCGTCCACAAGCACTATCCTGAGGTGCATATCATCCACTTTGACGCCCACGCCGACCTGCGGGAGGACTACTTGGGGGCCAAGCTGAGCCACGCCTGCGTCATCCGCCGCTGCCACGAGCTGGTGGGAGACGAGCGCATCCACCAGTTCTGCATCCGCAGCGGCGACCGGGAGGAGTTCCGCTTCGCTAAGGGCCACACCCACCTGCACCCCTTTGACTTTGAGGGGCTGGAGGAGCTGACCCGGTGGCTGGCCCTCAGCGGCACCCCGGTGTATTTCACCATCGACCTGGACTGCCTGGACCCCTCTGTCTTCCCCGGCACCGGCACCCCCGAGGCGGGGGGTGTTACCTTCCCCCAGCTGCTGGAGGCCATCCAGCTGGTGGCACAGACCCGCGTGGTGGGGGCCGATGTAAACGAGCTGGCCCCCATGCTGGACCAGAGCGGTGTGTCCACCGCCACCGCCTGCAAGGTGCTGCGGGAGCTGCTGCTGGCCCTGAGTAAGTGAGACCCAAATAGCAAAAACCCTACTATTTTTTAACATAAAAGGAGAAACAATATGAGCAGAGTCTTAGTCATCGGCTGCGGCGGCGTGGCCAACGTAGCCATCCGCAAGTGCTGCCAGGTCAGCGACGTGTTCACCGAGCTGTGCATCGCCAGCCGCACCAAGTCCAAGTGCGACAAGCTGGCCCAGGAGCTGGCGGGCAAGACCGCCACCAAGATCACCACCGCCCAGGTGGACGCCGACAAGGTGGACGAGGTGGTCGCCCTCATTAAAAGCTACCAGCCCGACCTGGTGATGAACATCGCCCTGCCCTACCAGGATCTGACCATCATGGATGCCTGCCTGGAGTGCGGCGTCAACTACATGGACACCGCCAACTACGAGCCCGAGGACATCGAGGAGCCGGAGTGGAAGGCCGCCTATGAGAAGCGCTGCAAGGAGAAGGGTTTTTCGGCCTACTTCGATTACACCTGGCAATGGGCCTATCGGGAGAAGTTCGAGAAGGCGGGCCTCACCGCTCTGCTGGGCTGCGGCTTCGACCCGGGCGTCACCCAGGCCTACTGCGCCTACGCCAAGAAGCACGAGTTTGACACCATCGACACCATTGACATCCTGGACTGCAACGGCGGCGACCACGGCTACCCCTTCGCCACCAACTTTAACCCCGAGGTAAACCTGCGGGAGGTGTCCGCCCCCGGCTCCTACTGGGAGAACGGCCACTGGGTGGAGATCCCCGCCATGAGCATCAAGCGGGAGTACAACTTCGACCAGGTGGGGGAGAAGGACATGTACCTCCTGCACCACGAGGAGATCGAGTCCCTGGCCGAGAACATCCCGGAGGTACGTCGCATCCGCTTCTTCATGACCTTCGGCCAGAGCTACCTCACCCACATGAAGTGCCTGGAGAACGTGGGCATGCTGTCCACCACCCCCATCGAGTTTGAGGGCCACCAGATCGTGCCCATCAAGTTCCTGAAGGCCCTGCTGCCCGATCCCGCCAGCCTGGGTCCCCGCACCCACGGCAAGACCAACATCGGCTGCATCTTCACCGGCAAGAAGGACGGCAAGGACAAGACCTACTACATCTACAACGTGTGCGACCACCAGGAGTGCTACAAGGAGGTGGCCAGCCAGGCCATCAGCTACACCACCGGCGTGCCCGCCATGTGCGGCGCCCTCATGCTGCTCACCGGCAAGTGGACCCAGAAGGGCGTGCACACCGTGGAGGAGTTTGATCCCGATCCCTTCCTGGACGCTCTGGACCAGTACGGCCTGCCCCGCAGCGAGAACCACAACCCGGTGCTGGTGGACTGATGGCCTGGAAAACCACAAAAGATCCCCAGTTTGCCGGGCTGTCTCAGTACGACCTCCAGGCACTGTTTGCCAGCCTGCCCAGCCCCGCCTACGTCATCGACGAGGAGCGGCTGCGGGCCAACGGGGCGGTGCTCTCCGCCCTGGCAGAGCGCACCGGCTGCAAGGTGCTGCTGGCCCAGAAGGCCTTTTCCAACTACGACTTCTACCCCATCCTGGCCCCCTGTCTGGCGGGCACCGAGGCCAGCGGCCTCTATGAGGCCCGGCTGGGCAAGGAGGAGATGCCCGGCAAAGAGGTCCACGTGTTCTGCGGGGCCTACCGCGCCGACGAGTTTGAGGAGCTCTTGCAGTACGCCGACCACATCGTCTTTAACTCCATCCACCAGCTGAAAGCCTTCGGCCCCCGGGGCCGGGAGGCGGGCAAGAGCCTGGGCCTGCGGATCAACCCGGAGAAATCCACCCAGGAGGATCACGCCATCTACGACCCCTGCGCCCCAGGCAGCCGTATGGGGGTGACCCGGGACGTGTGGGACCGGGAGATGGACGGGGACACCCTGGCGCTGCTGGACGGCCTCCATTTCCACACCCTGTGCGAGCAGAACTCCGACGACCTCCGTACCACCCTGGATGCGGTGGAGGAGAAGTTTGGGGACATCCTGCCCGGGATGAAGTGGCTCAACATGGGGGGCGGGCACCACATCACCCGCCCCGACTACGATCTTGCCACCCTGGAGGAATGCATCCGCCACGCCCAGGAGAAGTGGAACGTCACCGTCTACCTGGAGCCCGGAGAGGCGGTGGCCCTGAATGCCGGGTATTTTGTCAGCCGGGTGCTGGATGTGGTGGAAAACGGCGGCACGAAGATCGCCATTCTGGACGCCAGCGCCGCCTGCCACATGCCCGACGTGCTGGAGATGCCCTACCAGCCTCCCATTCTTGGAGCTGACACCCAGCCGGGGGAGGGGCACCCCTTTCGTCTGGCCGGTCCCACCTGCCTGGCGGGGGACGTGGTGGGGGACTACGCCTTTGCCGCGGAGCTCCAGGTGGGGGACCAGGTCCTCTTTGGGGACATGGCCATCTACACCACCTGCAAAAACAACACCTTTAACGGCATGCCCCTGCCCGACATCTGGAAGCTGGACGAGGGGGGAAACCTCCATCGCCTGACCCGGTTCGGTTATCCGGACTTTAAAATGCGCCTGGGCAGCCGGGAGAGATGAGGGGCTATTTTCGGCACTTTCTCCCTTGACATTGGGGAGAAAATCCATATAATAATCCATTGTTCGCACCGAAATCCCAAAGAGCGTGATGTGGGAGCTGCGGTGCGCTGTGAGAAAGAACCCTTACAAGTCCATTCCGCAGGCGGTGTGCCGAGGAGAGATCCCGGTGCACCGCCTGCTTTTTTGTGTCTTGTAAGACGGAAGGAAAAGGAGAAGAGAATGGAATTGACCGAAAAGAACAGTCCCTTTGCAACTGAGCCCATCGGGCGGCTCATTGTCCGCTTTGCCGTCCCCTGCGTCATCTCCCTGCTGGTGAACGCCCTGTATAACATCGTGGACCAGATCTTCATCGGCTGGGGCGTGGGCTACCTGGGCAACGGCGCCACCAACGTGGTGTTCCCCATCACCGTGATCGCCCTGGCCTTTGCCCTGCTCATCGGCGACGGCGGCGCCGCCTACCTGAGCCTGAAGCTGGGCCAGGGGGACCTGGAGCGGGTGAAGAAAGGCGTGGGCAACGCCGTGGCCATGGTGACCATCGCGGGCATTCTGATGCTGGTGGTGTCCCTGATGTTTCTCAACCCCATTTTGACCGTGTTCGGCGCCACCGACAAGCTGCGCCCCTACGCCCTGGATTACGGCTATATCATCGCCATCGGGCTGCCCTTCACCATGATCTCCACCGCCCTGAACTCCATGATCCGGGCCGACGGCAACCCCAAGTTCGCCATGTTCTCCATGCTGCTGGGCGCGGTGCTCAACACCATTCTGGACCCCGTGTTTATCTTCCTGTTCCACATGGGCGTCCAGGGGGCGGCCATTGCCACGGTGCTGGGTCAGGTGGCCTCCTTTGTGGTGTCCGCCGTGTACCTCACCCGCTTCAAGACCTTCCGCTTTGACGCCTCCGCCCTGAAGCTGGACGGCAGGATCTGCGGCAGCGTCCTCAGCCTGGGGGTGAGCAGCTTCATCACCCAGATCTCCATCACCATCGTCATGGCGGTGACCAACAACCTGCTGGCCGCCTACGGCGCCGGCTCCATCTACGGCTCCGAGATCCCCATCACTGCCATGGGCATCGTCATGAAGGTCAACCAGATCATGATCTCCATCCTGGTGGGCATCGCCGCCGGCGCCCAGCCCATCCTGGGCTACAACTACGGCGCCAGGAACCTGGCCCGGGTGAAAAAGACCTTTGCCCTGGCCATTGCCGCCGCCGAGGTGGTGGCGGTGGTCGCCCTCCTTATCTTCCAGTGCTTCCCCATGGCGGTGGTGTCCCTGTTCGGCTCGGAGGAGGGCCTGTACAACGAGTTTGCGGTGCTTTGCTTCCGCATCTTCCTGCTGCTGTGCCCCCTCAACGGCTTCCAGACCGTGGCCGCCATCTACCTGCAGGCGGTGGGCAAGCCTATGAAGGCCGCCATCGTCTCCCTGTCCCGGCAGATCATCTTCCTGGTCCCTGCCGCCATCATCCTGCCCATCTTCCTGGGGGTGACCGGCGTGCTGTGGTCCGGCCCGGTGGCCGACGGCCTGGCCTTTGTGCTGTCCCTGGCCTTTATCGCCGGCGAGATGCGCCAGCTCAGAGAGGAGAAGCGCGTGCCGGCCGGCGAGAGCCGCCTGGCCCGGAGCGTCCAGGGATGAGTCCCATTCCCCGCCGGAAAAACAAAATAAGCCCAGATCATGCGGCAGACACAGCCGCCGGGATGCCCGCTGCATCCCGGCGGCTGTTTTGTATTCCAGAGATAGACGGCTCCGCCGTTTTATGGTAAGATGCAACAAAAGAAATGAAGGGAGCCTAAACCAACATGTTTGAATACGATGGCCGTCTGTTCCGAATCCTGAGCTTTTTTGCGGATATGATCATTTTACAGCTGATCTGGGTGGTATTCAGCATTCCTCTCTTTACCATCGGCGCCTCTACCACCGCGGCCTACTACGCCGCCATGAAGAAACTGGAGTATGGCCAGGATACCGTCTGGAGCAACTTCTGGAAGGCCTTCCGGAGCAACTTCGGCCAGTCCACCAAGCTGTGGCTGATGGCTGTGGCCGCCGGAGGAGTGCTGGCGGGGGACCTGGTGTTCAGCCGCCAGATGCACGGCATGCTGGGCACGGGGATGATGGTCTTCTTCACCGTCTTTGCCCTGCTGTATCTCTTTACGCTCATCTACCTGTTCCCCGTCCAGTCCCGGTTTGAAAACACCATGATACGGACACTGAAAAACGCTTTCTTGATGTCCATTGCCAATATTCCGTACACAATTCTAGCCATTGCCCTGGCAGCTTTCCTGGTGTGGGTGGGATTTTGGCAGCCTCGCATCCTGATTGTGGTGATTTTGTGCGGAATTGGGCTTTATTTCGGCATTACAAGCGTTTTCTTTCTGAAAATCTTTAAGAAATATCAATAAAAGCAACCTGACCTGTCCGGAACCCGGCAAAAAGGCAAGGAACATGGTATGGTGAGGATATACAAAATGGGAAATAAATAGTTGTAAACTATCACGAAATTATAGAGAAGAGACAAAAAAGAATTGACGGAAGCGAAAAAAAGAACTAAGCATATGGATGCTTAAGAAAACATTTTCTCACAGAGAAGTAAAAAAAGTACATAAGGAAAAGGTAACAGATTCCAGGTCGAGACAGTGGATTTCATCTGAATTTTTACTGAATATTTTGCGTGAAAGAAGCATGAATATTAGGGAGTGCGAAACACGCAATCTATTTTTCTGAATTAAGAAAACGCTTTCTTAACAAAATAGCAATAAAAATCGACAAGAACAGCAAAAAACGACATGCAAAATTATGGGTGCAGACGCAGGACGAAAAAAAGCGCACATGGAGGAGGGACCGGAACATGGCAGTAACCATTGCAGATATTGCGGCGGACGCAAAGGTGTCCGTCCCCACGGTCTCCCGGGTCATCAACGGCGCCGGCACGGTCAGCGAGGAGCTGCGGGAGCGGGTTATCCGCAGCGTGGAGAAGATGAACTACAAGCCCAACGCGGCGGCCCGCAGCCTCATCACCAAGCGCAGCGACGTCATCGCCGTGGTGGAGGCCGACATCACCAACCCGGTGACGGCCCGCATCCTCTGGGAGATCGACGCCTGCTGCATGAAACACAACAAGATCATGCTCACCTGCAACTATGACTCCAGCAATGAGAAGGCGATATTCCTTCTGGATAAGCTGCTGGAGCGCCACGTGGACGGACTGATCTTCATGGGGGTCCACCTGGACGAGCCGCTGCTGGCCAAGCTGCGGGAGTTCAGCTGCCCGGTGATCCTGGCCCAGCAGGGGGTGGAGTCGGGGGAGTGTGAATTTACCACCGTCACCGACGACAGCTACCACGCCGCCCGGGATGTGACCGACTTTCTCATCCAGGAGGGCCACCGGCGCATCGCCTACATCGGCGGCGACGCCAACGACTACACCAACGGCAAGCTCCGCCTCCAGGGCTATCTCAACGCCATGGAGGAAAATGGACTGGAGGTCCCCGCCTCCTATATCCGACAGGAGCAGTTCAGCATTGAGGGCGGACACCAGGGCATGAAGGAGATTTATGAAAACAACCTCAAGCTCCCATCCGCGGTGGTGTGCGGTTCCGATATGATCGCGGTGGGCGCGATCCGATTTTTGAAGTCGGTGGACCTGAGCGTCCCCAAGGACATCTCCGTGTTCGGATTTGACGATGCGGTATCCGATATCTTTGAGATCCCTCTGTCCACCGTGCGCAGCTGCAAGCGGGGGGAGATCCTGTGCGAGCAGCTGTTCAAAAAGCAGGAGGAGCAGGGGAAAAAAGAGTGGATCTACTACCCCTACCAGGTGCTCCGGCGCAATTCCACCCGGCGCCATCAGTGAGTATTTTATGCTGTAAAGCTTAAAATAATTAACTAAAAATGGAGGAATGAATCGTGAAACGGCAAAATCTTACCAAAGCGCTTTCCCTGATCATGGCCGCGGCCATGACCCTGTCTCTGGCCGCCTGCGGCAGCAAGGATTCCAGCGACGGTTCCGGTGACGGTTCCGGCGCTTCCGGCCAGACCACCATTTCCCTGTATACCACTATCCCCGGCAAGGACTCCCAGTTTGAGGCCCTGTGCGACGAGTTCATGGAGGCCAACCCCGACATCAAGGTGGACTACATCGCCTACGACAGCAGCGAGAAGCAGAAGTGGATGACCCTGTACTCCAGCGGCCAGGCTCCCACCGTGTCCATCATGGACGCCGTGGATATCATCCAGAACTCTGAGAACCTGCTGCCCCTGGACTCCTCCGAGCTGACCTTCATGAACCAGATCGACCAGTCCTATGTGGACGTGTTCAAGGGTGCGGACGGCCAGATCTACGGCATCCCCAACTCCGTGCAGGCCATGGGTATCCTGTACAACAAGACCACCATTGAGGAGGCCACCGGCGAGACCTTCGATCCCAGCACCATCAAGACCCGTGACGACCTGATCGCCCTGTGCGACAAGATCCAGGCCGGCGGTGTGGCTCCCCTGATGCTCACCGGCGTGGATTGGTCCCTGGGTTCCCACTTCCTCAGCCAGGTGTTCACCGGCATCCGCGGCGGCGCTGAGGAGCAGGAGGCCTTCATCAACAGCGTCAAGGCCGGCGAGGTCGACCTGAAGAGCGACGAGGCCTGGAACAACGTGATGGACACCTTCGATGTGTTTGCCAAGTACAACTACAACTCCAGCGATCCCCTGGTGGGCAACACCGATATCGACGGTCAGAGCATGACCTCCGGCAAGGCCGCTATGTGGTTCATGGGCGACTGGGGCTGGTCCTACCTGGAGTCCACTGCTGACCCCAACGATGAGTACGGCATCATGCCTGTGCCTCTGACCAACAACGCCGACGACGCCATCAACCAGCAGCTGGGCGTGTTCCCCGCCAAGGCCTACTGCATCGACGCCAGCCAGACTACCGAGGAGCAGCAGGCTGCCGCCAAGAAGTTTGTTGAGTTCCTGTGCCTGGGCAATCAGCAGGCGATGGCCGATCTGCTGGCCGTGGCTCTGCCCTTCGCCGACGCCGACGTGAACTACACCAGCCCTGTCATTGCTTCCACCCAGTCCTACATCCAGAGCGGCAACACTTACAGCACCTACGCCTTCAGCCTGCTGCTGCCCTCCGACTTCTGGTCTGAGAACGGCGCTGTCATGCAGCAGTACCTGGTGGGCCAGATGGACCGCGACGCCGCTGCCGACGCCATCCAGGCTTACTGGCAGGCTCAGGAGTAATTCCCTGCTTCCCATCCAAAGTCAAAGAGAGTATCAAACAGGCCATGGAGACGGCACCGCCGTCTCCATGGCCTGACAAAAGAAAACTCCGAGAAAGCCCTGTCTACCCTTTTATCAAATGCGGAAGCCCCAACCCCCTACATTCCCATTGTTGGCGTGTTTCCCGGAAAGGCATGGTTATTTTATGAGTAGAAAAAAGCGCAAGAACATCCGCCTGTTCTGCGAATTTGTTGTGCCTCCCATGTTGATCTGGGCTCTGGTGGTCATCATCCCTCTGGTATATGGCCTGTATCTGACCCTGACCGACTGGAACGGCCTGTCCAATGCCTATAACATCATTGGTCTTCAAAACTATGCGGACGTCTTCTCTGATTCCACCTTCGTGGACTCCCTGCTGAAGACCTTCATTTACGTGTTCTTTGTCGTGGTGCTCAGCAATGTGCTGGGTATCATCCTGGCCCTGCTGCTCACCGCCGGCATCCGGATGCAGAGCATTTTCCGCACCTGCTTCTTTGCCTCCAACATGATCGGCGGCATCGTCATGGGCTACATCTGGAACTACATCTTCTCCTTCGCCATGACCAAGATCGGTGATCTCACCAACATCGGCATCCTGAAAACCTCCTGGCTGACCGACCCGGTGATGGCCATGGTGGCCTTGATCGTGGTTACGGTCTGGCAGCTGAGCGGCTACCTGATGGTTATTTACGTGGCCGGCTTCAGCAACATCCCCAGCGAGGTGCTGGAGGCCGCCCGCATCGACGGCACCAACAGCTGGCAGCTGTTCCGCATGATCAAGCTGCCCATGATCATGTCCTCGGTCACCATCTGCACCTTCATGGCTATTTCCAAGGCCTTCATGTCCTTCGACGTGAACCTGTCCCTGACCTCCGGCGGCCCCTTCAAGAGCACCGAGCTGCTGGCTCTGAAGATTTACCAGACCGCCTTCAGCAACTTCGAGTACGGCAAGGGCCAGGCCGAGGCCGTGGTCCTCTTCGTGATCGTGGCCATCATCTCCATCATCCAGGTCAGCATTTCCAAGCGGAAGGAGGTCAACTGAGATGGAAAAGCGGAAACAAACTACCACATGGATCATCTTCTTTGTTGTGCTGGTCATGGCCCTCCTGTTCGTGATGCCCTTCTTCCTGGTGATTCTGAACAGCTTCAAGGAGTCCACCGCTTTCGTAGCCAACCCCTTCAGCCTGGATACCTTCGGCAAGGTGGCCAACTACGTCACGGCGTTTGACACCATGAACTTCCTCAACGCCTTCAAGAACTCCATCATCATCGTGGTCATCGCCACCGCCATCAGTTCCATCCTCAGCGCCATGAACGCCTATGTGATCACCCGCTACCGCTGGAAGATCAACAAGGTGGTCTACATGCTGCTCATCGCGGCCATGGTCATCCCCTACCAGGTCATCATGATCCCCCAGGTCCGTCTGTACGGCATGTACCTGGGCCTGACCAACAACATCTGGCTGGTGACCTTCCTGCACATCGGCCTGAACATCCCCTTCCCCACCTTCCTGTACAGCGGCTTTGTCAGCGGCATTCCCGCGGAGCTGGATGAGGCGGCCCTCATTGACGGCGCCTCCTCCGAGCGCACCTTCTTTACCATCATCCTGCCCCTGCTCAAGCCCATCACCATCACCTGCGTCATCTTTACCGCCCTGTCCATCTGGAACGACTACATCCTGGCCAGCACCTTCCTGTCCCTGAAGGAAGTGAAGACGCTGCCCCTGATGACCTACGCCTTCCTGGGCAACCACTCGGCGGATTACGCCCCCATGATGGCCGGCCTGGTGCTCACCATGCTGCCGGTGCTCATCCTCTATCTGGCGGGCCAGAAGTACGTTATCGAAGGCATCGTAGCCGGAAGCGTGAAGGGATAATGAGCAACCATTACACCATTTCCCAACTGGATCAGCACACCTGGCGTCTGGAGGACCCCTTCCACACCTACCTCTACCTGGTAGAGGGGGAGGAGCGGGCGGCCCTCATCGACTGCGGCAACGGATTTTCCGGTCTGGGGGAGGCGATAGCCTCCCTCACCGGAAAGCCGGTGACCGCCGTGCTCACCCACGGACACTTCGACCACACGGGCTGCGCGGCCCTGTTTTCGGAGTGCCTCATCCATCCCGCCGACCGGAATGTGCTGGCTCAGGGCTTTGAGCCCGCGGAGCGGGCCCGGCAGCTGGAGCGCTTCTGCCAGCTCTACCAGGTCACGGTCTCCCCGGAGGAGCGGGCGGCCTTTGTAGGCATGAGAGCTCCCACTGTCACCGGGGACCTGGCCGGCGGCCAGGTGCTGGATCTGGGGGGGCGCACCCTGGAGGTCATCGCCGCCCCCGGCCACACCCGGGGCAGCGTGTGCCTGCTGGACAAGAAGTACGGCTACTTGTTCTCCGGCGACATGGCCTGCGACAATGAGGTGCTGGTCTACTTCGACCACTCCGCCGCGGTGGAGGACGTGCTGGAGTCGGACCGCAAACTGCTGGCCCGCCGGGATGAGTTTACTCAGATCTGGCCGGGACACCACCGCTGCCCCCTGGACGCCTCCATCCTGGAGGACTACATCACCGCCGCCCAGACGGTGCTGGCCGATCCCGCCGTAGGGAAGCGGGTGGAGCTGCCCGACGGCTATAAGCTGCTCTACGAGTACAAGACCATCGGCATCTCCTATACCCCGGAACATGTGAATAAGTGAATAAAAAAAGGAATTCATACAGAACTGAGCACAACAGACAGGCTGGTGAATTCCTTTTTTTGTCGGTTGTCAAACGGCTGGAGGAATCTGCATGCGTGTTGAAAATCCCATTCTCCGGGGCTTCCACCCCGACCCCTCTCCGGTGCTGGCCCGAGGGGAGTACTATATCGCTGTGTCCACCTTTGAGTGGTTCCCCGGGGTGCGGATCTACCGCTCCCAGGATCTGGCCCACTGGACTTATACTTGCGCTCCCCTGGACTCAGAGGATAAAATGGTGCTGGAGGGCACCATGGGCTCCGACGGCGTGTGGGCCCCTCACCTGAGCTTTGACGGGGAGCGGTTTTACCTGCTGTACACCGTGGTCCACGGAGCCCGGCGGCATCCGGTGATGGATGTGGACAACTTCCTCATCTCCGCCCCGGACATCACCGGCCCCTGGAGCCAGCCCGTCTACCTGAACTCCAGCGGCTTTGATCCCTCCCTCTTCCACGGGGAGGACGGGCGCAAGTGGGTGCTGAACATGGAGTGGGACTGGCGCAAGGTGTGCTGGGGGGAAAACCCCTTCACCGGCATCCTTTTGCAGGAGTACAGCCCGGAGCGGGAGAAGCTGGTGGGGGAGCCGAAAAAGATCTTCCCCGGCAGTCCCATCGGCAGCACTGAGGGTCCCAACCTCTTTCAGCGGGACGGCTACTACTACCTGTGTACCGCCGAGGGGGGCACCGGCTTTTTCCACGCCGCCACCGTGGCCCGCAGCCGCAATCTCACCGGCCCCTATGAGCTCCACCCGGACAACCCGGTGCTCACCTCCTGGGACGGGGGCTGGGAAGACACCGCCGGAGAGCTGGCGCGGCGGGGCACCGGAGCGGTGCGGCTGAAGAAGGCGGGACACGCCACCTTCTTCCAGGCCAAGAACGGCAGCTGGTACCTGGCCCACCTGTGCGCCCGGGAGCTGGGGGACACCCATTGCTGTCCTCTGGGCCGGGAGGCCGCCCTGGAGCGGGTGGTCTGGCGGGACGGCTGGCCCTACCTGGAGGGGAATAAGCACCCCAAGGACTGGGTGGAGGTACCCGGGGAGGGAGAACCCATCCCGGAGCCCGGACGGGAGAGCAAGGTGTACACCTTTGACACCGACGCCTTCTGGGCCGATTTCCAGACCCTCCGGGCCGCCCCCGAGAAGGTAGGGGTCACCACCCGGGAGCAGCCGGGGGTGCTGCGGATCTACGGGCAGGAGTCGGTGTTCTCCCGCTTCCGCCAGGGGCTGGTGGCCCGGCGGGTTACCCAGCTCCACGCCCGGGCGGAGACCGTCTTCCGCTTTGCCCCTGACTCCTTCCAGCAGGCGGCGGGGCTTATCTGCCGCTATGACGAGGACAACCAGTATTTTGCCCACATCACCTGGGACGAGCAGCTGAGCCGGACGGTGGCCCGGCTGCTGGCGGTGGACCGGGGACAGGCCCGGCTGCTGGAGCAGGTGCCTCTGGAGGGACCACAGTACCATTTGGGGGTTGACATTCAGGGGGAACAGGTGCAATTTACCTTCTGGCAGCAGGGGGAGAAACGCCCCCTGGGCGGGCCGTTGGAGACCAAGGTCCTCTCCGACGACCACGCCGACGGCTTTACCGGCCTGTTTGTAGGCATGGCAGTACAGGACCTGAACGAGCACAGCAAGTACGCCGATTTTCTCTCCTTCACCTATGCGGCGTCAGAACAGGGGGACGTATGAAACGAAATTTGACCGACGGGTTTACCATGGGCCTGGCGGGGGAGGAGCAGCAGTATCCCTGCTCCATCCCCTGCTCCGCCATGACGGTGTTTCTCCGGGAGGGGCGCATTCCTGATCCCTTCTTCGGGACCAACGAGTATGAAGTGACCGAGTTTCTGAGAAACGACTTTGTGCTGCGGGGCACATTCACGGTCACGGAGGAGGAGTGGGAGAAAGAGCATATTGACCTCACCTTCCACTGTGTGGACACCATCGCCGACCTCTACCTCAACGGGGAGAAGGTGGGCCACATGGAGAACATGCACCGGGTGTACACCTTCCCCTGCAAGGGCTTCCTCCATCCGGGGGAGAACACCCTGGAGCTGCGGCTTTTCTCCGCCCTGGAGTACATCCAGAACCGCAAGCCCACCAAGGGCCGGGAGATCACCATGGCCAACACCGGCACCCTGCTGGGCCAGAGCTACCTGCGCAAGGCCCACTGTATGTTCGGCTGGGACTGGGGCCCCATCCTCCCCGATTTGGGGGTGTACCGGCCCATTGAGCTGTGCTGTTGGGACCAGGTGAAGCTGGGGGACACCCTGGTGCGCCAGAACCATGAGGACGGCAAGGTGGAGCTGGGCTTCACCACCCGCCTGGAGGGGGAGGGGGAGCACACCCTCACCTACCGCCTGAAAAATCCGGAGGGTGTGGTGCTCTATGAGGGCAGCCAGCCGAAATACACCGTGGAGGAGCCCAAGCTCTGGTGGCCCAACGGCTATGGAGAGCAGCCCCTGTACACTCTGGAGGTGGAGCTGTGTGCCGGGGGTGAGGTACAGCGGGAAAACATCGCCCTGGGCCTTCGTACCCTCACCATCTCCCAGGACGAGGACCGGTGGGGCAAGGAGTTTGCCTACCAGGTCAACGGAAAGAAGATCTTCGCCCGGGGGGCCGACTACATCCCCGACGACTGCTTCTATCCCAACATCACCCATGAGGTGCTGGAGCGGGACGTGCGGGCCGCCGTCTTTGCCAACTTTAACAGCCTGCGGGTGTGGGGGGGCGGCTACTACCCCAGCGACGACTTTTACGAGCTGTGCGACCGGTACGGCATCATCCTCTGGCAGGACTTTATGTTTGCCTGCAACGTCTACGACCTGACCGATGAGTTCCGGGACAATATTGTGGCCGAGGCCCGGGACAACCTGCTCCGCTTCCGCAACCACCCCTGCCTGGGCCTCATCTGCGGCAACAACGAGATGGAGGTGGCCTGGCTGGAGTGGGCGGACATGAAGGACCACGCCCCCTCCCTGAAGCGGGACTACCTGTTCCAGTTTGAGCTCTACCTGGCCCAGGCGGTGAAGGAGTATGCCCCCGACGTGTTCTACTGGCCCTCCTCCCCCTCCTCCGGGGGCAGCTTTGACGACCCCATGGACGAGAACCGGGGGGACAGCCACTACTGGGACGTGTGGCACGGCCTGAAGCCCTACACCGAGTACCGCAAGCACTTTTTCCGCTTCTGCTCCGAGTTCGGCTTCCAATCCCTGCCCTCCATCAAGACCATCCGCGCCTTTACCCGCCCGGAGGACCGCAACCTCTTCTCTAAGGTGATGGAGAGCCACCAGAAGAACCCCGCCGCCAACGGCAAGATCCTCAGCTACCTGTCCGAGACCTTCCGCTACCCCCGGGACCTGGACCAGCTGGCCTTCCTCAGCCAGGTGATGCAGGGCTACGCCATCCAGTCCGGCGTGGAGCACTGGCGGCGCAACCGGGGCCGCTGCATGGGCAGCATCTACTGGCAGTTCAACGACAACTGGCCGGTGGCCTCCTGGTCCAGCCTGGACTACTACGGCCGCTACAAGGCCCTGCACTACATGGCCCGGCGGTTCTACGCCCCGGTGGCGGGCAGCATCGCCCTGGAGGGCAAAGAGGGGGCCTTCTGGCTGTCCAACGAGACCCTGGCCCCCATCCATGTGACGGGAGAGGTGCTGGTCAAGACCCTGGACTTCCAGGTGCTGGACCGCATCTCCCTGGAGGGGGATGTCCCCGCCCTGTCGGCTCGGGAGCTGGGCCGGCGGGACTATGCCCAGCTGATCAAGGGCCGGGAGGAGCAGGTGTTCCTCCAGTACGTCTGGCGCTGGGAGCAGGACGGAGCATCCCACCAGGCCCAGACCTGGGAGAGCTTTGTCCCCGTCAAGCACCTGGACCTCCGGGACCCGGGCATCCAGGCGCAGGCCGGAGAGGGCGGGACTCTCACCCTCACCGCCCGCTCCTTCGTCCCCTACTGCATGGTGGAGGGCAAGGGGGAGGATGTGATCTTCGATGACAACGTGTTCGCCCTCACCGGCGAGCCGGTGACGATCACCCCCGTGGAGCAGGACGGCCGCACGCCCAAGCCCTGGGCGGGAGCCGCCGCAGGGGATTATACCATTTACGACGTCTATCATACCTACGACTAACAAAGGAGGACGGATCATGGGATTTCGCAAGGATTTTGTATGGGGCTCGGCCACCGCGTCCTACCAGGTGGAAGGCGCCGCCTACGAGGACGGCAAGGGCCTGAACATCTGGGACGTGTTCTGCCAGGAGCCGGGAAAGATCTACCAGGGCCAGAACGGCGACGTGAGCTGCGATCAGTACCACCTCTATAAGCAGGATATTGCCGATATGAAAGAAATGGGGCAGAAGGCCTACCGCTTCTCTCTCAGCTGGGCCCGCATTCTGCCCGACGGAGAGGGGGAGCCCAACGCGGCGGGCCTTGCCTACTACGACGCCCTCATTGACGAGCTGCTCCGGCAGGGCATCGAGCCCTATGTCACCCTCTACCACTGGGACCTGCCCTACGCCCTGCATCAGAAGGGCGGCTGGCTCAACCCGGACATGCCCCGGATCTTTGAGCAATACGCCGCCCTGGTGTCCAGGCACTTCTCCGACCGGGTGAAGTACTTCTTCACCCTCAACGAGCCCCAGTGCGCCGCCGGTCTGGGCTACTACACCGGCGACCACGCCCCCGGTCTGAAGGTGGGCAAGCGGGACTTCTTTGCCGTCTGGCGCAACCTTCTGCTGGCCCACGGCCTGGGGGTGAAGGCCCTGCGGGAGAACGCCAAGCAGCCCATCCAGGTGGGTGCGGCCCCGTGCAGCGCCCTCTACTACCCCGCCAGCGACCGCCCCGAGGACATAGAGGCCGCCCGCACCGCCATGTTCACCCTGCCCAGCCGGGACGTGAACGACTTCATCTGGAGCATTGCCTCCTGGTGCGACCCCGTCTTCTTCGGCCGCTTTCCCCAGGACGCGGTGGACTACTTCGGCGACTGCCTGCCCCAGCTGACCAAGGAGGAGGCGGCCATCATCGCCCAGCCTCTGGACTTCTACGGCCAGAATATGTACAATGCCGTCATGGTCCGCGCCGGGAAAGATGGAAAGCCGGAGCGGGTGGAGCGGTACGACGGCTTCCCCAAGACGGCCATCCAGTGGCCGGTGACCCCGGAGTGCATGTACTGGGCCCCCAAATTCCTATACGAGCGGTATCAAAAGCCCTTCCTGATTACCGAAAACGGCATGTCCTCCCACGACTGGGTGGCGCTGGACGGCAAGGTCCACGACAGCAGCCGGGTGGACTTCATGCACCGCTATCTCCGGGAGTACCGCCGGGCGGCGGAGGACGGGGTGGACCTGATGGGCTACCTGGCCTGGAGCAGCCTGGACAACTTCGAGTGGGCCTACGGCTACTCCGAGCGCTTCGGACTCATCTACGTGGACTACCAGACCCAGAAGCGCACCTGGAAGGACTCCGCCTACTTCTATCAGGAAACCATCCGCGCCAACGGAGACAATCTGTAACAGGGGGCAATGACCATGAATCCCATCTACCGTATCCAAACCACGCCCATCGCCTGCCCGGACAACATCGTCGCCGGGGAGCACTACCGCATCACCGTGCTCACCCAGGGCCTGCTGCGCCTGGAGTACAGCCCCGACGGCATCTTTGAGGACCGGCCCACCCAGACCGTCCTCCACCGGGACTTTCCCAAAACCGACTTCCGGGTGGTGCGCCGGGACGGCCAGCTGGAGATCCACACCCGGCGCCTGCACCTGGTGTATGACGAGAAGCCCTTCTCCCCCCAGGGCTTGAGCGTCCAGGTGAAGGGGGCCCTCACGGAATATGAGAGCATCTGGCGCTACGGCCAGAAGGCCGACGGACTGGGGGGCACCGCCCGCACCCTGGACCAGGCCGACGGGGCCATCCCCCTGGAGGGGGGCGTGGTGTCCCGCAGCGGCTTTGCCGTGCTGGACGACAGCGCCTCCCAGGTGCTGCTGGAGGACGGCTGGCTGGAGCCCCGAAAGAAGGGCATCCAGGATCTGTACTTCTGGGGCTACGGCCACGACTACACCCTGGCCCTTCAGGACTTCTACCGCCTGTGCGGCGCCACCCCCATGCTGCCCCGCTTTGCCATGGGCAACTGGTGGAGCCGGTACTACCGCTACACTCAGAAAAGCTATCTGGAGCTGATGGACCGCTTCCAGCAGGAGAACATCCCCTTCACTGTGGGGGTCATCGACATGGACTGGCACCTGGTGGACATCGACCCCAAGTACGGCAGCGGCTGGACGGGGTACACCTGGAACCGGGAGCTGTTCCCAGACCCGCCCGCCCTGCTGGCGGAGCTCCACCGCCGTGGCATGAAGGTGACCCTGAACGTACACCCCGCCGACGGGGTGCGGGCCCATGAGGAGCAGTACCTGCCCATGGCCAAGGAGATGGGGGTGGACTGGCAGGCGGAGGACCCGGTGGCCTGCGACCCAGCCGACCCCAAGTTCCTGGAGGCCTACTTCAAGTACCTGCACCACCCTCTGGAAGAGCAGGGAGTGGACTTCTGGTGGATCGATTGGCAGCAGGGAAGCCTGTGCAAAGTGGAAGGGCTGGACCCCCTGTGGATCTTTAACCACTACCACTTCCTGGACAGCGGCCGGGATGGCAAGCGGCCCCTGACCTTCTCCCGCTACGCCGGACCGGGCAGCCACCGCTACCCCGTGGGGTTTTCAGGGGACACCATCGTCACCTGGGAGTCCCTCCAGTTCCAGCCCTACTTCACCGCCAACGCCTCCAACATCGGCTACGGCTGGTGGAGCCACGACATCGGCGGCCACATGCGGGGCTACCGCAACGATGAGCTGGTCACCCGCTGGGTACAGCTGGGGGTATTTTCCCCCATCAACCGGCTCCACGCCTCCAACAGTCCCTTCCAGGGGAAGGAGCCCTGGCGCTACAAGGGGGAGGCCCGGCAGGTGATGAGCGAGATGCTCCGGGAGCGCCACCGCCTGGTGCCCTACCTGTACACCATGAACTACCGCTCCTGGAAGGAGGGCGCCCCCCTGGTGGAGCCCCTCTATTACCGCTGGAGCGAGGCGCCGGAGGCCTATGAGCACAAGACCCAGTACTGCTTCGGCACCCAGCTGATGGTGGCCCCCATCACCTCCCCCCGCATCCCGGGACTGAACGTGGCGAAGGTGACGGCCTGGCTGCCGGAGGGCACCTGGTACGATGTGTACACCGGCATGGTATACACCGGCGGACGGACCCTGGATCTGTACCGGGCCCTGGACAGCATCCCCGTGCTGGCCCCCGCCGGAGCTATCCTGCCTCTCACCGATGAGATCACGGGCACCCAGGCCGCCTCCAACCCCGCCTCTCTCCGCATCAGGGTGTTTGCCGGGGCGGACGGGGACTTCACCCTCTACGAGGACGACAACACCACCCAGGACTATCTCCGGGGCGTGTGCGTCACTACCCCCATGACCTACCGGGAGGAAGACGGCCAGGCGGTGTTCGCCGTCCAGCCCGCCCAGGGGGCGCTGGACCTCATTCCCGCCAAGCGCAGCTACACCGTGGAGCTGATGGGCGCTGCCGACGCCGGGGATACGGTGGAGGCCAGCGTGGGCGGCGCTGCTGTTTCTGCCCACACCTCCTATGACGCCTTCCGCCGGGTCCTCACCGTCACCGTGGAGGATGTGCCGGCGGAGACCGGGGTGGAGATCTCCCTGGCTCTGGAGCAGCGGCAGATGGGCAACGACACCGTGGAGTGGTGCTTCCGCTTCCTGGATCAGGCGGAGATCTCCTTCGATTTGAAGGACGCGGTCTACCGCCGCATCGCAGGGGAGAAGCGCACCCATGTGCTGCTGGGCCAGCTGAGCGCCATGGAGCTGGACCGGGATCTGTACGGAGCTCTGATGGAGATCCTCACCGCGTGGTGATCGCTGCGTATTGCAACAAAGGGGCGGCCGCGTTTGAGCGGCCGCCCCTGATTTTTGATATGAGGAGAACCGATATGGAGTATGCGCTGCATGGAGCTTGGAACGCTGTGTTCACGGGGGGAGAGAGCTGCCCCGTCACCCTGCCGGGTACCCTGGACGAGAGTGGGGTGGGACAGCCCGACCGCCCCGCAGGAGCGGTCCACCCGGACGCTGCCCTGGGACAGGCGGAGGTCCAGGGCGGACCCATCACCACCCGCCTGACCCGAAAATATACCTATGAGGGGCCGGTGACCTTTGCCCATACCATCCACGTTCAGCCGCCCAAAGGGGAGCGGGTGTTCCTGGAGGCGGAGCGGGCCCGCAGCCTGCGGCTGCGCCTTAACGGAGAGGAGATCCCCCATTTTGGACCGGAAACCCTCAGCACCCCCCACATGTTTGAAGTGACGGGCAAGCTTACCGGGGAGGACTGGATGGAGCTCCAGTCTGACAACAGCTACCCCGGCCTGCCCCGGGAGGCCATTCTCAATTCCTCCGCCGCCACCGACGAGACCCAGACCAACTGGAACGGCATCGTGGGCCGCTTCCGCCTGGTGACCCGGCCGCAGATCTTCTTCTCCGGCCTGCGGGTGTACCCCCAGGGGGATGGAACGGTGCGGGTGGAGGTGGAGCTGGACGCCCTGGAGGAGGGGGATGACGCCATTACCCTTACCTGTGAGGCGTTTTCCGCCCCGGTGCGGCAGGCGGTAACCCGGAACGCGGGAAAGACCGCTCTATGCCTGGAGATTCCGGTGCGGGCGGACGCCGTCCACTGGGACGAGGAGGAAGGAAACCTCTATACCCTGGAGGCCGCCCTGGACAGCGGGGCGCGGCGGCAGGAGACCTTCGGCCTTCGTATTTTTGGGGTGGATCAGGATGGACGGTTTACCCTCAACGGGCGGCGGATTTTTCTGCGCAGCGAAGCCAACTGCGCCGTGTTCCCTGAGACGGGTTATCCCCCTATGGACCGGGAAAGCTGGATAAAGATGTTCCGCCGCTACCGGGACTACGGGGTCAACTGCGTGCGCTTTCACTCCTACTGCCCCCCTCAAGCGGCCTTTGAGGCGGGAGATCGGCTGGGGATACTGATCCAGCCCGAGCTGTCCCAGTGGGACCCCCGCACCGCCTTTGAGAGTCCGGAGGCCTGGGACTACTACACCGCCGAACTGGAAGCCATCTTAAAGACCTATGCCAACCACCCCAGCTTTGTCCTGCTCACCTTTGGAAATGAGCTGCACGCCGGAGAGCTGGGCCATGAGCGAATGGACCGGCTTTTGCGCCGCGCCCGGGAACTGGACCCCACCCGGCGGTACGCCGAGGGCTCCAACCCCCACTACGGCGCGCGAATTTACGGGCGGGAAAACGGCTTTTATACCGCCCAGGAGTATCTGGGTCTCCCCCTGCGGGGCACGTTCTCCTGTGGGGAGAACCAGAGCAGCTGGCTGAAGGGCTACATCAACAACCAGTATCCCAGCGCCCAGGTCAACTACGACCGGGCGGTGGAACGGCTGCGCCAGGACACTCCCGTCCCGGTGTTCAGCTTTGAGGTGGGACAGTTCCAGGTGCTGCCTGAGCTGGAGGAAATTGAGCGCTTCCGGGGGGGTGACCGACCCGGTGAACCTGCGGGTGGTCCGGGATCGGGCCAAGGCCCAGGGCCTGGAGGCGGATTGGAACAATATGGTGCGGGCCAGCGGATCGCTGGCCCAGCTGGCCTACCGGGAGGAGGTGGAGGCCGCGCTGCGCACCCCGGGCATGTCGGGGATCTCCCTGCTTGGACTCCAGGATTTTCCGGGCCAAGGCACCGCCCTGGTGGGCATGATGGACGCGCATCTCCAGCCCAAGCCCTATCCCTTTGCCCGGCCCGAGGCATTCCGGGCTTTCTTCCGCGCCCAGCTGCCCCTGGTGCTGCTGCCCCGGTACACTTTTACCACAGGAGAGTGCCTGCGGGCGTTGGTGAAGATGGCAAACTACGGAAAAACACCCCTGGCGGGCCGTCTGAACTATACCCTGAGCGGGGGTGGGAAAACTGTAACCGGTGATCTGGGGGAGAAGGTGGCTCCGGTGGGAGAACTGGCCGATGTGGGGGAGCTGGAATTGCCCCTGGAGGGGTGGACGGAGGCGGTCCAGCTGGAGCTGACCGTATCCTTGGGTGGAGCGGAAAACACCTACCCCCTGTGGGTCTACCCCGATGAGGAACCGGTCTGTCCTGCTCAAGTGCTGGAGAGCTGGCAGTTGGACGAGGCTGTGTGGGAGAGGTTAAAACAGGGGGGCACCGTCTATCTTGCCCCGCCCTCCACCCCCGAGGCGTTGCCCCGCTCCATGAAGGGACAGTTTACCACCGACTTTTGGTCGGTGGGCACCTTCCCAAACCAGGAGGGAGGAATGGGGCTGCTCATCGACGAGACCCACCCCATTTTCCGCACCTTCCCCACCCAGTTCCACACCAACTGGCAGTGGTGGCCCATGGCCTCTCAGCGCTCAGTGGAGCTGCCCCGGGGCATTCGGCCCATTGTGACTCAGCTGGACAGTTTTGCCCGCCTGCGGCACATGGGGATGTTGTTTGAGTGCCGGTGCGGCGGAGGGCTGCTGCTGTTTTCCTCCATGGACCTGAACAGTCTGAAACAGTATCCCGAGGCCAGAGCCCTCCAGAGGGCTATTTACCGCTATCTGGACTCGCCCGACTTCTGCCCGGGGCAGGAGCTGTCGGTCCAAGGGCTGGCGGACCTGCTGGGGCAGAGCGGACCGGAGACATAAAAACACGGAGCGCCTGCACTTGCAGGCGCTCCGTTGGTTTCTCTGAGTCAATCCTTGGCGGCGGGATACTCGTTGCACAGCAGACGGTAGGGGGGCTCGTCCTCCTCGATGGCGGGGAAGCGGCCCAGCTTCTCATAGAAACGGTTGTCCGTGTTGTCGTCGTTGCACTGGCTCACCTCGCCCAGCAGCACCGGGCCGGAGCCGGGTTCCACCTCAAAGTCGTGGTAGAGGTAGGGGTAGATGGTGATGCTCTCTCCGGGGGTCAGCCGCACCTGGCTGCCGGCGGGGACCACCATCTCCCGGCCGTCCACATGGACGTGGACCTCCGACTCCTTGTCCAGATCCTCGTCGGGGGTGGAGTTATACACCCGGATGAGCACGTTGCCGCCCCCCCGGTTGATGATGTCCTCCATTTTGGACCAGTGGAAATGCATGGGGGAGTACTGGCCCTCCTTGATGTACAGCAGCTTCTCCGCATAGGTCTTGGTGTACTTGTCCATCTTCAGATTGCCGTTGCGGATGGTAATGAGGGAGAAGCCCATCTTGTCAAAGTTGCCCATGCCGTAGTCGGTGATGTCCCAGCCCAGCATGTTGTCCCGGATCTCATCGTAGTCGTGGCCCTTCTCCTGCCACTGCGCGGGGGTAAATCCACAGAAGGGGGGCAGGGCGAAGCGGTACTCCTTCACCATCTGCTCCATCTCTTTGAGCGCGGCGTTGATCTCACTGCGTTTCATGCTTATCGCTCCTCCTTCGGGCCGTCCCGGCCCTTGTCACAGACAGTGTACCACAAGCCGTCCGCCCCTGCAATCCTCCCGGGGCGAGAGAAAAAAGAAGGACGGAAGAGAGGGGTGGAATAGGCTGGAACAGCTTGAAACGAAAGGGAAAAGCCGGTACAATAAAGACAGAACGCGGCCCCAGGGCCGCCCGGAGCGGAGGGCTTCGGAACATGCGAATATAAGGGGGAAGAGACATGAAAAAAGCGCTGATGGCTCTTGTGTTGGCTGTGACCCTGAGCCTGGGACTGGCCGCGCCGGCCGCGGCGGCCGGCTCCTTTACCGATGTGCCCCAGGATTACTGGGGCGCGCCCGGCATCCAGTATGTGACCCAGCGGGGCCTGTTCAGCGGTACCAGCCAGACCACCTTCTCGCCGGAGCTGGCCATGACCCGGGCCATGCTCACCCAGGTGCTGTACAGCTACGCCGGAAAGCCGGCGGTCTCGGGTTCCATCGCCCGGGATACCGCCTACACCGACATCCCCCAGGGGGCCTACTACGAGAAGGCAGTGCTCTGGGCCCTGGAGGAGGACATCCTGCCCCTGTGGTTTTATCAGGACTCCCGGCGGGCGTCTGACCGGGCGGAGGAGTTTTGTCCCGACCAGGTGGTCAACCGGGCGGAGTTCAGCCTGATGCTCTACGCCTTCTATGGGAATGTGCTGGGGCTGAAGTATGACGAGGACCAGAACCTGGAGGGGCAGCCCTTTGCCGATATGACGCTGGAGGCGCTGACCCAGACCTTGCCGGAGCTGTCCGCCTACTCGGTGGGCGGCGATCTGGAGGGGGAGATCCTCTTTGCCATGGTGGGCTGGGCCTACCAGGAAGGGATCCTCAGCGGCACCGGCGAGGGCACCATGTCCCCGGCCCTGGGTGTGACCCGGGCCCAGGTGGCGGTCATGCTTATGCAGTTCCACCGCAGCTACGGGGGCTCGGTCCAGCCGGAGCCGGAACCGGAGCCTCAGCCCGGGGAGCCGTGGGAGACCGCGGAGGTGGTCCGCCTGGTGAATGAGGAGCGGGCCAAGGAGGGGCTTCCCGCCCTGAAGACCGCCTCCGCCCTGACTCAGGCGGCCCAGGTGCGGGCGGAGGAGCTGCTGACCCTATTCTCCCACACCCGGCCCGACGGCAGAAGCTGCTTTACCGCCCTGGGAGAGGCGGGGGTGCGCTACCGGGCCGCGGGGGAGAACATCGCCATGGGCTACACCACCCCGGCGGCGGTGGTAGAGGGATGGATGAACTCCCCCGGCCACCGGGCCAACATCCTCAACGCCAGCTATACCACCATCGGCGTGGGCTATAACAGCCAGAGAAACTGCTGGGTGCAGATGTTTGTGGGCTGAATGGAATAGGCTGGGACGCCATGTCCCTGTGGAGCGCCTCCGGTTTTTGCCGGAGGCGCCTGCCGCATATGGGGCGGGCGTCTGCCCCGGGTTCGTAAATTGTTTACCGGTTTTTAAGAGTGATTTCAACTCCCTCTGGTAAGCTTGTCCTCAACAGACGGGACGCCTCTCCCGCCTGGGAAACTTACCAAGGGAGGTCCTTATCATGAAAAAACGAAACATGTTGCTCTTTGCCCTCTCCGGGCTTTTTTGCCTGAACCTGCTCTGCGCCTGCTCCTCCGACTCCGGCAGCGACGCCGAAGCGGCGGATGCTTCTGAGAGCTCCGGCGTGACCAGCTCGTCCGCCTCCGATGCCGGCAGCACCGTCCAGGAGGAGAGCTACCAGGCCGGACTGGTGCTGTCGGCGGAGGGCAGTGCGGTTACCCTGCAGATGTACCAGTCCCTCCAGGATGAGGACAGCCTCATCACCGACCCCAGCTCCTTTACCACAGACGGCTGGGCTCTCACGGCGGAGACCAGGCAGCTGGCCATTCCGGAGGACATTCTCCACACGGTAAATGAGAACGGCAGCCAGTCCGCCGCCCTGGAAGAGATCCAGCCGGGCAGCGTGCTGCTCATCCAGGAGGACCCGGAGAACGAGAGCCTGGTGGATGTGATTTTGGAGCAGGACACCTCCGGCCAGGAGCAGCGGGTGGCCGAAGTGACCGCGGTGGACGAGGACAGCGTGGAGCTGCTTTTCTCTCAGAGTGAGGAGGACGCCCCGCTGAACAGCTACGTGGACGCCGATCTCAGCGGCTACACCCAGGAGTCCACAGTGCAGACCTTCACCCTGGGTGAGGACCTGACGGTGTATGGGACCGACCAGGGCTATCTGGAGCAGGGGGAGATCTCCGACATTCAGGTGGGGGATATGGTGGCCGTCACCCTGTCCCCGGAGGGAGAGCTGACCCAGGTGATCCAGCTGACGGTGCCTCAGGAAGAGGAGAGCCTGTCCTGAAAAGGCGGGGGGACCCGGTTCTCTCCCTAACATAGGAAGCGTTTCAAATCAAACATAGGGGGTGCCGGTATGGCACGGCGGAAAACGATTGGCATAGTCCTGGGCGCACTGGTCGTTCTGGCGGTGGCGGTGGCAGCCGCAGTGTATCTGGCGGCGCGGCATTTTGTGGACCAGGAGCAGCAGGTGCGCACCGTCTGGCAGGTGGACGTGGGGGAGCTGCTGGGCCGGGACGAGGAGCTGGACCTGGAGATCTGCCAGGCGGCTCTGGAGGCCGACCTGACCGTGATCCAGCTGGTGCCCTTTGAGGTGGACCAGGAGGGCTTTACCTACTACGACGTCTCGGTGCAGGACCGGCTGGCCCAGGCCCTGGAGCAGGCCAAGGACAGACCGGACGAGCCATGGACCGCCGACGCCCCCCTGGCGGTGCTCAACCCCTACGGCACCGGCAGCAACGGTCTCTACCTCTACTTTGAGACCGACCTGCCCACCCAGGTGACCTATACCATCCACGTGGACAACGAAGAGATCCCCGATTACACCGCCGTGGCCGCCAACGGGGACGGCCAGGAGTATTCCAACACCCACGAGTTCCAGATGATCGGCCTGGTGCCGGGGCAGACCAATCAGGTCACCATGACCCTCACCGGCTCCTGGGGCAACGTGCGCCAGAAGGTCACCTTCTCCATCACCATGCCCGACACCCATTCCGGGTACCCCACCCAACTGGAGTACACCGACGGGGACAGCGGCCAGGCCCTGGCCGACGGGCTGTTTGCCATGATGCGCACCAACGGCTACCTGGGCTACGGCTTCTTCGACAACAGCGGGGTGCTCCGCTATGAGATGGTGCTGGAGGGCTACGGCCTGGACCGGGTCCTCTTTTACGGGGACGAGATGGTCACCTGTATCTCCTCCACCCGCCTGGCCCGGCTCAACGGCCTGGGCCGGGTGACCCAGGTATATGACCTGGAGGGATATGAGCTCCACCACGACATCAACTACGGTCCCCAGGGCACGGTGGTGGCCCTGGTGGAGGAACAGGATGGGGAGACGGTGGAGGACAAGGTGGCGGAGATCGACCTGGACAGCGGCCAGGTCACCCTGCTGGCCGATTTCACCCAGATCCTAGCCGATTACTTCCAGAATGAGACCTACCCTGTCTCCCTCACCTCCGACTTTTTCTGGCAGGCCGGAGAGTGGGACTGGCTGCACCTGAACACAGTGGAGTATCTGGAAGACCAGGACAGCCTCATCGTCTCCTCCCGGGAGACCTCCACCATCATCAAGGTGGAGCAGGTCCACAGCCAGGCCCAGCTCACCTGGCTGCTGGGCGACCCCGCCTTCTGGGAGGGCACCGCCTATGAGGACCTGTCCCTCACCCCCCAGGGGGACTTTACCTTCCAATACGGCCAGCACAGCGTGGAGTACGCCGGAGACGGGGAGGAGGAGGGGGTCTACTACCTCTCCCTGTTCAACAACAACTACTGGGCTCTCAACACTCGGGACTACGAGCCGGAGCTGGACCAGGGGGTCAGCCGCAGCCTCTACGGCAGCGGGGAGGATACCAGCTGGGTCTACCTCTACCGGGTGGATGAAACGGAGGGCACCTTCACCCTGGAGCAGTCCTTCCAGGTGCCCTACTCCAGCATCGTGTCCAACGCCGCCCAATCCGGGGACCACTGGGTGGTCAACAGCGGCGTGGCCAACGTGTTCGGGGAGTACGACAGCCAGGGAACTTTGATTCGCCAGTTTACATACCAATGTACCATGCAGGGCTATCGCACCTTCAAGCTGGAGATGCGGGGGTTCTGGTTTCAATAGATGAAAGACAGGCCGGACCGGCACAGGTCCGGCCTGTTTGGTCTACCCTCTCGACAAACTTGGGGGAGGCTCCTATAATGGGGGAAAAGAACCCTGGAAAATGAGGAGGACACCATGGCAGAACAGAGTACCCTGAACATCATCGCCCGCATCCACAGCGACTTTCCCACCAAGTTCGGCATCCCCCGGCAGAGCGGCCTGGTAGAGGAGCTGCGCTCCACCGTGGTCTTTGAGCCCGAGTACCGCAACCCCGACGCCCTGCGGGGGCTGGAGGGCTTTTCCCACCTGTGGCTCATCTGGCAGTTCTCCCAGGCGGTGCGCAAGACCTGGTCCCCCACGGTGCGGCCCCCCCGGCTGGGGGGCAACACCCGCATGGGGGTCTTTGCCACCCGCGCCCCCTTCCGTCCCAACCCCATCGGCCTGAGCTGCGTGGGGCTGGCGGGGGTGGAGCTCCACACCCCACAGGGTCCCGTCCTCCACATCACCGGGGCCGACCTGATGGACGGCAGCCCCATCTACGACATCAAGCCCTACATCCCCTACGCCGACTGCCGCCCCCAGGCGGTGGGAGGCTTTGCCAGCGCCCCCAAGGAGGCCACCCTGGAGGTGGACATTTCTGCGGAGCTTTTATCCCAGGTGCCCCAGGAGCTGCGGGAGGCCCTCATCGGCGTGCTGGCCCAGGACCCCCGGCCCACCTACCAGCACGACCCGGAGCGGGTGTACGGTATGGCCTTCGGGGGGCTGGAGGTGCGCTTCACGGTAGAGGAGCCTATTCTTCATGTGCGGGAAATCACGGCGAGCAAATCAGGAGGCGAGGAGCATGGAGCTCTTTGAGGAACTGGAACAGGAGGGGATCGACCGGGCGCTGCTGGAGGCCATCCGGGCCTTCCGGGCGGAGCACCCGGTGCCCCAGGAAGCACAGGGACGGCTGATCCGGCCCAAGCTGCTGTACTATGGCCGAGAGGTGTGGCAGGCGGCGGCCACCGCCCTGCTGTGCGGGGAAAACCTGCTCCTCTCCGGCCCCAAGGCCACGGGGAAAAATGTGCTGGCGGAAAATCTGGCCGCCGCCTTCGGCCGCCCCGTGTGGAACGTGTCCATGTATGTGAACATCGACGCCGCCTCCCTCATCGGGGCGGACACCCTGAAGGAGGGGGAGGTGGTGTTCCGGGAGGGGCCGGTGTGCCAGTGCGCCCGCCTGGGGGGCTTTGGGGTGCTGGACGAGGTGAACATGGCCAAAAATGAGGCCCTGGCCGTGCTCCACGCCGCCCTGGATTTCCGCCGGGTCATGGATGTGCCCGGTTACCGCCCTGTCCCCCTGGACGAGGCCGCCCGGTTTATCGGCACCATGAACTACGGCTACGCCGGCACCCGGGAGCTCAACGAGGCCCTGGTGTCCCGCTTTGCGGTGGTGGACATGCCGGTCATTGCCCAGGAGGATTTGGAGAAGCTGCTGCGCCGGGCCTTCCCCCAGCTGAAAAGCAAGTGGGTGGGCCAGTTTGCCGCCCTGTTCCAGGACCTGCGGGACAAGTGCCAGAGCGGGGAGATCTCCACCCGCACCCTGGACCTGCGGGGGCTGCTGGCTGCTCTGCGGCTCATCGGGCACGGCCTTGCTGCCGGGCAGGCCCTGGAGCTGGGGCTGGTGAACAAGGCCTTTGACCCCTACGAGCGGCAGCTGGCCGCCGACGTGATCGCCGCCCGCATTCCCCGGGAGGCGGGCCGGGACCAGCTGATGGAGGGCTGAGATGGACCGCCGGGAGATGGAGGCGCGCCGGGCGGACAACCAGGTGTGGAACGGGGCGGGGGACTACCATCTGCACCCCTGGTACCGGGCCATAGGGCCGGACGGACAGGCGCCGGTGTACCTGAACACCATCGTGGGCCTGGCCCAGCGGGAGGGGTGGCGGGAGAATCTGGAGCCCCTGCTGCGCTCCTTTCCGGGCAGCGCCCGGGGGGCGCTGTACAGCGACCTGCTGTGGATGGGGCTGGAGCGCTGCCTCACCCTGCGGTGGCAGGAGGAGCGCCCCGCCCTCCCAGCGCTGCGCCGGGACTACGCCGCCCAGGCCCTGGCCCGGCTCCCTGCACCCCAGGACCGGGACGAGGGGGAGAGCCTGCGGGGATGCTGGTGGGCCCGTGCCCTGGATCAGCCCCACCGGGAGAGTTCCAGGGAGAAGGCCATGCTGGACCAGCTGGAATTTCCCCCCACTTGGAGCGGGGACCAGGTGCGCCAGGGGGTGGAGGACCTGCTGTACCGGTGGTACCGCCGGCCCCGGCGCAGCACCCTGGACCAGCTGGGCAGCAGCCGGGTGGACCGCAGCTTTTTTGCCGCCTGGCAGCCCGGCCGGAACCGGGGAGACGCCCTGCGGCGGCTCAGCGGCCCGGGGGAGAGCCAGGGCCAGGGGGGCGGCCTGCTGGGAAAAAAGCGGCTGAGCCCCTTCTGGCAGACCAAGACCCGGGAGCGGGTGCTGCGGGACTATGTGGAGGGGTGCTTCGGGGCCAGTCTGCTCGCTCCGGGGGAGCTGGCCCAGGCGGAGCAGGACCTTTGTACCGGCGACCACCGGAACTGCCGCCTCCACTTCACCAAGGGGGACCCCTCCACCCGCCCGGTGAAGGGGTCCTGCGCCCGGGAGCGGGCCCTGTTTCAGCTCCAGCGGCAGAAAAACCGGGCCTATTTTGAGGAACATAAAAATCAGTACCGCCTGGCCATGGCCCGCTTGTCCCGGGCGCTGGAGAATACCATCCTGCTCCAGCGGGAGGAGGACGATACCCCCAGCCGGTGGGGCCGTTTGCGCCCTCAGGCAGCCTGGCGGGGCATGGCACTGGGGGAGGAGCGGATCTTCGCCCGCCGCCAGACCCGGGAGCCGGGGGAGCTGTGGGTGGACCTGCTGCTGGACGGCTCGGCCTCTCAGAACGGCCAGCAGGAGAAGCTGGCCGCCCAGGCCTACCTCATCGCCGCCAGCCTGGGCCGCTGTCAGATCCCGGTGCGGGTGAGCTCCTTTTGCAGCGTCAGCGGCTGCACGGTGCTGCGCATCTACCGGGATTATCAAGACCAAGGAACAGACGAGAAAATTTTTGACTACGCCGCCGCCGGGTGGAACCGGGACGGCCTGGCCCTGCGGGCTATGGGCTGGCTGCTGGACCAGAACAAGGAGGAGGGCCGGCGGCTGCTCCTTATTCTCTCCGACGCCAGCCCCAATGACGACCAAAAAATCCCCAGCAACAGCCTGTTTCACGGCAACCGGGATTACAGCGGCGTGCTGGGGGTGAAGGACGCCGCCCGGGAGGCGGCGGCGCTGCGGAAAAAGGGCGTGGAGGTGGTGTGTATCTTCACCGGCGGGGAGCGGGAGCTGCCCGCCGCCCGGCAGATCTACGGCCGGGAGGTGGTGCGCCTGCCCGGGGTGAGCGCTCTGGCTCAGACGGTCAGCCGCCTGATCCAGGGCCGCCTGACCGCCTCGGACCGTTTATAAAAAAATAAGGCCGCCCGGATGGGCGGCCTTATTTTGCGTAAAATCGGTTAAAAGGTGCCGTGCTCCAGCCAGTTGGCGTACTCCTCGCCGGGACGGACCCGGCCCACGGCGGACAGAGAGGCACGGGGGAAGGCAAACATCTCCTGGCTCAGAAGGCGTAAATCCTCCCGGGTGACCTGGTCGTAGGCTGCCAGCAGCTCTTCCGGCTCCCGCACCCGGCCATAGAGCAGGGTGGAGCTGCCCAGATGGCTCATCCGGGCCTGGACCGACTCCAGCCCCATGAGGATGTTGGCCTTGGCCTGCTCCCGGGCCCGGTCCAGCTCCTCCTGGGTGGGACCCTGGTCGGCCAGCTGGGAGACGATGGCGCGCACCGTCTCCAGGGCAGGCTGCTCCTGCTCCCGGCTCAGGCCGGTATAGATGCCCAAAAAGCCGGTGTCGGCGTGGTCGGAGACGTAGGAGTACACCGAGTAGCACAGGCCCCGCTGCTCCCGCAGCTGCTGAAACAGCCGGGAGGAGCAGCCGCCCCCCAGAATGGAGTTGAGCAGCAGCAGCGGATAGCGCCGCTCGTCCAGGTAGGACAGGCCGGGGAAGGCCAGAATCAGATGGTTTTGCTCAATGGCCTTTTTCCGCACGGTGACGGCGCTGCGGTAGTAGGCCTGCCGGCTGGGAGGGAGCGGGCCTTCCGGCAGGGCAGACAGACGCTCCACCAGAGCATCCACGTGGTGCTGGGAGAAGCTGCCCGCCAGAGAGACCACCATGGCCTGGGGACGGTAGTGGTCCTGCTGCCACTGCCGCAGCCACTCCCCCGTCATCTTCTCCAGGGTGGAGGCCCGGCCCAGGATGGGCCGCCCCAATGAGTCCCCCTTGTACACCGCCATGGACAGACGCTCGGCGCACAGGTCCTCGGGGGTGTCCTCGTACATGCCGATCTCCTCCAGGATGACGCCCCGCTCCAGATCCACGTCCCCCTGGTCAAACCGGGAGGCGAAGAGCATGTCACACAGCAGGTCCTCCGCCCGGTCCAGGTGGCTGTCCAGACAGCGGGCGTAGTAGCAGGTGTGCTCCTTGGTGGTGTAGGCGTTGACCTGGCCGCCGATGGCGTCCATCTCTCGGGCCAGGTCCCCGGCGGAGCGGGTGGCCGTGCCCTTAAAGGACATGTGCTCGATAAAGTGGGCGGCGCCGTTTTCCGAGGCCCGCTCGTGGCGGGAACCGGCCCCCACAAAAAAGCCCAGGGCGGCGGAGCGCACCCCGGGGATGCGCTGGGTGAGGATGCGGGCGCCGTTGGGCAGCGTGATGCTTCGATACATAAGAAACGTCCCTTCCTGTCTTTGGGATATTTTTTTCAGTATACCATGGTTCTGCCCTGCCGTCCATGGAAGATACAAACTGGAAAAGAGATTGGGGGGTGTGC
Organism: uncultured Oscillospiraceae bacterium; assembly: GCA_944385665.1. Taxonomy (GTDB): domain Bacteria; phylum Bacillota; class Clostridia; order Oscillospirales; family Oscillospiraceae; genus Lawsonibacter. Next base: position 27,083 of record CALWYB010000006.1, on the reverse strand, counting down.
CTTTCTGAGCGATCAGAAAGGCACGAAAGAATCGCCGGGGGTTGCGTTCCGATGAACACCTCGCCAAAGGCGGGTGTTCATAGTCTCTTACCCCCGAACCCCCATTACGGGAGCGTGCCCCTCCGGCTGGTTTATCCGTTCCGGCGGGCAAAATCTGAGTGGATGCTTCTCCTATTCTCGGCCCACTGGGGCCTGTTGCTATCAAGATTTGAGGGCGGTTGTATTCTAACATACCCCGCCTGGTGCCTGCCTACTTGTTTGGTGCGGCTGGGATCGGGCGGGCCGGTGTCCTCACCGGTCCGGGATAACCGCCCAGCTGCTCTGGCTGTGCCAGAGTAGGCGGTGTTCGTGCCGCGCAGACGCTTTCTAATTTTGGACCCGGCAGGGCCCAGTGACCCGGCGGCAAGAAGGGCGAGCCACTCAGATTTTGCCCGCCGGACGCAATTTCCCAGCTTTCAGGAAGGCGGCCCCGGCGATCTTTGATTCTTTCCATCGCTGGAAAGAACGCTTTCCGCCTCCCCGCCCCCCAGGGCGGAACTCTCCAAAAACGAAAAGGTAGGAGCGACGGAACCAGTCACTCCCACAAAAAACTTCATTACGGGCGCAGAAGCAAAGCGGAGCTTTGCAGAAAGTTCTTTGCCAAGCTTTCTTTCAAGAAAGCGGAGAAGAAAATGTTTTGGGTGGAAGTATAAGCGGGGAAAAAGCTGTCCACAATAGGCTTCGGAGGTGGTTTCCTTGAAACGAAACCGTTGGAAACAGCTGGGCGACTTCGTGCTGGGAAAGGGCTTTTACATAGTCCTTTTCCTGTGCGTAGCCGCAATGGGAATTTCGGGCTATTATTTGATCCGCTCCGTCAGCGGGAGCGGCGAGACCACAGACCAGACCGTCACCGGCAACCCCACCGTGGTGCTGCCGGACAGCAGCGCTCAGACCGCGCCCAAGGCGGAGACGCCGTCGCCGTCGGAGCAAAACACTCCTACCAAGCAATCCGCCGTTCCGGAGCAGAAGGATGACCCGGAGGCCTTGCCTCAGCAGCAGGCCCAGGACCAGACCCGGGACGTGGTGTACACCTGGCCGGTGAAGGGAGAGCTGCTGCGGGACTTTGCCGTGGAGACTTTGTCCTATGACCAGACCATGGGAGACTGGCGCACCCACGCGGGGGTAGACATCGCCGCAGAGGTGGGGCGCAAGGTCTGGGCCGCCGGGGAGGGGACCGTCAGCCAGGTGTATGACGACCCCATGATGGGAGTCACCGTGGTGATTGAGCACCCCGACGGGATGACCAGCACCTACTCCAACCTGGCCGCCGACCCCCTGGTGGCGGTGGGTGACACGGTGGACACGGGCACGGAGATCGGCGCGGTGGGCGAGACCGCCATCGCCGAGAGCGCCATGGAGCCCCACCTGCACCTGGAGATGGCCAAGGAGGGGGCCGCCCTGGACCCGATCACCCTGCTTCCGGAGCAGATGTGACAAAAGGACCTCTATCCCTGGGGGATAGAGGTCCTTTTGTTGTACTTATTCCTGCACCAAGGTGCGGCGCATATTTTCCGCAAAATCGTCCAGCCGCCTCTCCATATCGGGGGCCGCCATGGCCTCGCCGGGGTCGTTGGCGGTGGCCATGAGGGCAAAGCGGGGAGGCAGGTAAAAAGACTTGTTCATATTCATGGCCGAGATCACCTGCCGGGCCACCGTGTCACAGCCTGAGTAGCCTGACACCACCAGGGCAAAGACCGCCTTGTCGTAAAACCGGGTCTGCCGGAAGAGGGCGGTGAGGCGGTTGATGCAGGCGGTGAGGTTGGCGGACAGCGCGTCGTTATAATTGGGGCACAGCAGGAGCAGGGCGTCGGCGGAGCGCACCGCGGGGTAGACCTCCTCCTGCATCACGCCGCCGTAGAAGCAGCCGCCCCGCTCGCCGAAGTGGAGGCACATGGTGTAGGGGCAGCCGGCGCAGTCGGAGAGAGTGCCGTTGCGCAATCCGATTTCGGTGACGTCCCAGTTTTCTCCCAGCCGAGGACGCAGGGCACTCCACAGGGCCATGGTGTTGGAGGTGTGGTGGCTGGAGGCGTGGAGCACCACCAGATTGGGCCGAGGGTGGCGGGGGAAGGTCTCGTGCTCCAGCCGCTGGACCGTCTCGGCCACCGAGGCCTGATAGGCCCCCGCCGGATCGGTGCCCAGATTTTTGGCCTGGATGCGGAAGTTGGCCAGGGAGCCGGTGGCCTCCACCAGGGGGCGGCCCAGCAGGGCGCACCCCGCCCCGTTCATGGCCAGAGCGGCCTGGGCGGCGGTAGATTTGGTATACAGCTCTCCGGGGCCGTCCACCACCAGGGCTCCGGTGCAGCCCTCCAGCAGCTGCCGCTCCCGGCGCAGCCGGGACAGCATGGCGATATACTCCAGATTCAGTCCCGCCTCATCCAGGGGCAGCGCCAGCAGCAGCCTGTCTCCCGCCAGACCGTCCAGCTGGTCCGCGTGGGACACCACCCGGCAGGTCCGGCCCGCCAGAGCCCGGTCCAGCACCCGGTCCAGCCGGGCCTGCTCCCCCTTGTGGGAGAGGGGGGGATAGAGTACAGTCAGGGACATACACTCACCTTCTGAGAATATAGAATGGTGCGAAGATCACAAAATGGTTTTCAAATGGTCGGCGGCCTCCCGGATGTGGGCAAACAGGGGGTCGGGGATGTGGGGCAGCAGCTCGGTCTCTACCCCGGCGGGGGTGTAGCGGTTCTTGCAGCCCATGAAGATGCCGTCCAGGAAGACGGAGCCGCAGTGCCACTGTCCCCGCAGGGTAAGCAGGATGGACAGGGCGCCGGAGGACAGGGCGGGGGCCACGTAGGGCTTGAAGCCAATTTCCCGCATCACCAGATTGGCGGTGACCGTCTTATGGGTCAGCTCCTGGGAAATTTCCTCGTCGTAGTGGTCGATGGAGTTGGCAATAAACAGACCGGTGCCGTGGGGGCCGAAGGAGCGGCCCTCGGTGAGGAAGGAGGCCAGCTTGGGGTCCTTCTTGGCGAAGTAGGCCGCCCGGGCGTTCATCACCCCCAGGCCGAAGCCCTGGACCTGCTCGGGCCGCAGACCCTTGCCGTCCCAGTTGCCGTCCTCGTCCTTGTTGCTCTCCAGATAGGCGGTCTTGGCCAGGGGGTCCACCGGGTCGGACACGGCGCACCACAGACCCTGGAAGTGGGCATTCCGGGTCATGCGGGCGTAGCCCTTGACGATGGCGGCGTTGTTTTCAAACTGGGCCATGCGTACGTCCTTCACCTGGGAGCCCACGGGAGGAATCCCCTTGGAGGCCACAAAGACGAACACATCGCAGTCAAAGAGGTGCTCGGGTTTGACCACCTCCACGTCGGGGAAGGCGTCGTAGTCCCAGGGGAGGTTAATTTGCCCCATCTCAAACTCCCACCGGGCGGTGATCTGGTCGGAGAGGTCGCAGATGCCGATGGTGGAGATGACGTCCCCGCCCAGCAGCTTCAGGCCGGTAAGCAGGGTGGAGCCCACGTCGCCGATGGCCAGGATGTGGACCCGCTTTTTCCCCTTGTTGGGGGCGGCGGTGAGGATGGACTCCCAGCCCATGCGGCCGGTGTTCACCGCCGTAAGCTTTCCCGCCTCCAGGGCGGCGGTGAGAGGACCGTCCAGCTCCAGCTGGGGCAGGCGGCTCTCGTCCAGCACCTCCAGGCCGTGGGGGGCCAGCAGCTGACCCGGCGCGTTGACCTTGAAGGAGCCCCGGCCCAGGATGGGGTCGCCCTCCACCAGGTAGAAGATGGGCTCCCCGGCGCGGGGAGTGACGGGGGCGTAGGGCAGGTCGGAGCGGTCGGAAGCCAGAATTTTTCCGTCCTTTTCGTAATAATAAAACATGGTATTACTCCTAGTTTTTGGTTTTAACAGGTTCCGCCCTGTTGGGCGGGTTCCTTTTTGCTTGCCCAAAAAGGAACCAAAAATGCACCGGGGGTTACGTTCCGATGAACACCTCGCCAACGGCGGGTGTTCATAGTCTCTTACCCCCGGCCCCCCCATTTACGGGGGACGCCTTCCTGTGAGTTAGGCAATCACATCCGGCGTTCCGAAAACATGACCATCTGGTCCTTCTTGCCTCGGGGGCACTGGCCCCTGCCGGGTCAGAAATTTGTAAGTGTCTGCGCTGTACGCACGCCGCCTGGCTTGGCATAGCCAGGGCGGCTGGGCAATAGCTGGCGGCAATTCGACCACCACCGCACCGAACAAGTAGGCAGGCACCAGGCGGTGTACGTTAGCATACAACGGCCTTCAAATTTGGATGGCAATAGGCCCCAGTGGGCCGAGAGGAGAAGAACGCATGGTCATAGCTTAGGGCCGCCGGAACTTTCGTACCATCCAAAGTTGCACGCCCCCGTAAATGGGGGTCCAGGGGGCGACGCCTATGAACACCCGCCTTTGGCGAGGTGTTCATGAAGGAAGCCCCTTGGCGCATCTTTGGTTCCTTTCTGTGCGAGCAGAAAGGAACACCGTCTTTTCTCAGGAAGGTAATAGACTAATGTGTACGCAGCAGCTGCTCCAAATCATTCTCCAGATACACCGACGCGGCCAGATTGGGATCGTAGTGGAGGCAGGTGCCCTTGTCGGGACACAGGGGGAGGATGACCGCCTCAGGCAGACGGCTCAGGGTCAGGTTCCGGCCGTAGAGGATACGGTACTCCTGCTCCAGGGTGGTGATCACGTCCCGGGCCGACTCCAGGCAGCAGCGGGACAGCTCAAAGACAGCGTCCTCGCTGTATTCCCCCCGGAAGGTGGGGGAGGCGTAGGGCAGGATGTGGTTGATGCCGGGCAGCAGACCGGGCACCGGGGAGGTGGGGCGGCGCACCGTGTTGCCGCCGATGAAGGGGTACAGGGTGGACTCCACAAACCACTCCCGCAGCCGGGGCAGGTAGTAGACGCTGTCCACCGGGCGGCCCTGGGCGTCCATGAGATCCCGGCCGTGACCGGAGAGCAGACCCACCAGCACCATGCGGATATCCACCTCTTCCTGCCGCAGGATGGGGTCCAGGGCTTTGATGCGGAAGCCGGGGTGCATGATGTCGTCCACCAGGATCACCGGCCGGTTGAAGGACTTGATGGTGCGGATCTGGGAGGGAATGGGGGCGTAGTGGGGGAAGGCCTCCATGGTGGTCTGGGAGAGATCGGGTGTGTACACCTTGTCGGTGTGGATGGTTTTGGTCACCGTATTGGGCACGATCTTGCCCCGGAGCATTTTTCCGTAGGGGACGCACATATTTTTCCCCAGTTTCCGGGGGGTGGTGGGGACAGAGGGCACCTCGTTGTAGGCGGTGATCATCTCCAGCAGCCGCTGATGGATGATGTCGGAGGACAGGGTGAGCACCAGGAACCGGGGGTAGAGCTTGGTCAGGGCCATCTGCAGCCGCCGGTGTCCCCGCTGGATGGCGGCGAGCACCTTGGGGTTGCGGTTGAGGGGGTCCTGGATGGTGGTCTCCAGGTTCTGGATGAGCACGGTGGGGGCGCTCATGTCCACCTCCCAGATGGGGGTGTCCCCCTCCCGGCGCAGGAAGCCCTGGCGGGCCAGGGTATCCTCCAGAACCGGGTCAGGCAGGGCGCCGCAGGGGCGGTAGACGCCGTAGATGCAGTCGTCGGTGAGAGCCTTGGCCAGCACCTCGGTGAGCAGCAGCTGGAGATAGTCCTTCAGCGGGTCGGAGGTGTCGGCCATGGCGGAGGTGATGATAAGGGTGGTGCCCGCCGAGCGCAGACGGATGCGGTTGGCCAGCTCGGTGTCCCGCAGGGCGCCGAAGAGCTGGGAGGCGGACAGATACCGGAAGCTGAGGAAGCCCAGCAGCTGGTCCTGGCTCTGGGAGCGCAGCAGAAGCAGCCGGTCCCGGCCCCGGAGAATCCCCTCCCGCAGGGCCTCCCGGTCGGGACGGCCGGCGGTGAGCTCCTGGACCAGCAGCTCGTCGGGGTCGTCGATCCACTGGAAGGTGAGGTCGCCCGCCCCCAGTACCGGCTTGTCCTGGCTGTCCCGCAGGTACAGACCGTTCTGGTAGATAAAGTCCTGAATGACAGGATCGATGAGGTTGGAGATGTCCCGGTTCAGGTCCACGTTCTCCCGGATGCGGGTGGAGCTGATGTCCTCCAGGTGGGGGGGCAGCTGGAGCTGGATCACGTCCCCCTTCAGGTTCATCTGCTCCACGCTGGGCAGCGGGGGCTGCCCGGCCCGGCGGAAGATGATCAGGTTCATGGAGTGGATGGACCAGGGGCGGGGAGGCTCCTGGAAGGAGGAGGCATTGCCCACCACGTCGCTGCCCACCACCAGATAGACATCCTGGCCGGGGAAGAGTTTTCTGAGACGCTTCAGGTCGGCGGGGTTGGCGATGTTCACCGGGATGTCGTCGGGGAAGAGGTGGACGTGGAAGTCCCCCGCCACCGACAGGTTGACGATCTGCCGGCGGATGAGGTGGGGCTGGGCCTTCTTGGACCAGGAGAACTCGTCCACCGCCAGATAGACCTCAAAGCCCAGGTCCCGGATGGCGTGGACGATGCCCTTGTGGGACAGGGTGAAGGGGTCGAAGGTGCCGGGGAAGAAGGCCACCTTCTTGGGCACAGTGAAGGAGAAGGGGCCGTGGTCCAGCCGCCACAGGGAAATAAAGCGGTTGATGTGGGCCAGGGCGGCGGCGCGATAGAAGAAGGTCATGTCGTCGTCCTGCACCGGGGCCTCCTGGATGAGGAAGAGGAGCTTGCGGTAGCTCAGGGAGAACAGGTGGGCCTTCTCGTCCATGGAGAGGACGCTGCTCTCGAAGAGCAGCTTGCCGGTGACCAGCAGAGCCTCCTGACGCACCGGGGGCCGGTAGTGGGCCAGACCCTGGAGGAGAAGTCCCAGCAGCTCCTGGCGGCGCTCCTCATAGCGCTGGGCCGACTCCACAAAGCGGCCCCGGTAGGCGGGGTAGTGCTGGAGCAGCACCCCGATGGTGTTGAGTGCGCCGGAGACGGCGGAGTCGTTGGGGGAGCCCAGCAGGGTCTTGAGCCACAGCACCTGCTCGTCCAGCTCGCTGGGGTAGAGGAACAGGGCGGCCTGGCCCAGATACTGGGGGATGTACTTGGAGATCTCGTACTGGCCCATCTCCAGGCCCTTGCCCAGCTCCACGACCACCTCGTTGCGCTGGTCCCGGCGGAGCATGGGCAGGATGCGCACCAGGGCGTCGCCGGCATTATACCGCACTACCACCCGCTCGGACACCTTGATGAGGTTGGAGTAGTGGGTGCAGATGTGGAGCATGTGTTCCTGGAGCCCGTGCTCCACCTGGTCCCGCAGCAGCTCCACGCCCACCACCTTCACCACCCAGGGGGTGGCGGTCTTCAGGTTGTCCAGAAAGACCTCGCTGGTGATGTCCTGGTCGTAGAGGGCGTGCTTATGGGCGGAGGTGTCCTTGCCCGCCCGCTGGAGAATGCGGTACTGCAGGAAGGTGACGGGCAGGCTCTTCAGAGGAACCCCGTTGGCGATGGAGACGATCTGGTCCATCTGGGGGTTGGTGCGGGAGAGGTTGCGGGCGGCTTCCCGCAGAAACAGCAAAGAGGCCACGGTGAGCCGGGGGTCGTTCTGGCTGGCCCAGTAGGCGGCAAAGTCGATGAGCAGCTGGCGCACCTCGTCGTTATAGTACTTGGAGGGCAGGTACCAGGCGGCGTCCAGCAGGGTGAAGGCGGTGTCGGGCTCCTTCTCCTGGGGGTCGTGGAAGTAGCGCAGGAAGGCACCCACAAACCGGGGCACGTCTCCGGGCCGGGCGTATTTCAGCAGAGCCTCCAGCACCAGCTTCAAAGTGTAGCCGATGTGGTAGCGCTGCTGCTGAGTGGTCTTGTGGTCGGGGTAGATGAGCATGTCCAGATACTGCTCCCACAGGGTGAAGGGGACCTCCTCGGCGGGGTCGTTCTCCTCGTCCACCGGCACCTCCTTGCGGTAGACCAGGTGGAAGCGGGCGATGATGAGACCGATGAGGGAGCCGGCCTGACGGCGGATGTCGCCCTCACGGTGGACCAGCAGCTCGTAGAGGAAGGAGAGCGCCTGGGTTTTCTGGCGCACCGACAGGTAGGTGAAGTACTCCTGGAACACGTTGAGGTAGGCCCGCAGCTGCTTCCAGTCCTTGGTGGAGCGGGCGGCCTCGATGATGTTGCCGAACTTGCGCTCGTTGGAGAGCATGTGCATCAGGCGCAGGCTGTGGCCCACCGACAGCAGAGTCAGGCCCTCCACCGTCTCGGCGGGACCCATGAGGGAGGGGTCCTTGTGGGGCGCGGGGGGCTCGGGATGGCCGGAGAGCTCCACGTCCACCCCAAGGGAGCGCATGTAGTCCTCGAAATCGTGGAGCTTTCCGTAGACGAACTCATACCGCCGCCGCTTGGAGGGGTCCACGTTCTCCAGCTTGGAGAGGATGACCTGGAAGGACTGGTCCAGGGGATAGAGGACCGTGATCTCCTTGCCGTTCTCCCGGCGCTGTTTGGAGCGGAAGTCGGCGTAGATCAGGCACAGGGACTCCACCGACAAAGACTCCAGCTCCAGGTCCCAGGTGGAGTGGTTGGAGGCGATGTGGCTGATGTTGTCCAGGTGGCGCTCCAGCAGCCACTGGTCGGTGTAGTAGTAGTGAAGGTGGGGTACCCGCTCCCCGGGGCGGCAGCCGAACTTGCCGATGTCGTGGGCGGCGGCGGCGCCGGAGATGAGGGCCAGGTCGATGTCCACCCCCGCCTTCTCCAGACCCCGGGCCGCCGTCATGGCGATGTAGTGGACGCCGGCGATGTGCTGGAGGGTGCTGAAGGGGGTGACCTCCAGCCCCAGGCGCATGAGCTCATAGACGTACTCCTTCCGGAAGCACTCCAAAAACTTGGCGTACTCCCGGCCGCAGTCACAGGGGGTATACTCCTCGGGGGTGAGGAACTGGAAGTCCATGAGGGGGTCGAAGGGGACCACCTGCCGCTCGTAGTCCAGCAGTACCTGGAGCACCGCCAGATAAAACTGGGCGCCGTCCACATGTTCCTGGGCGTCGGGGGCGAAATTCCCCTTGGGGTACAGACAGGCTCGGACATACCGGTAGCAGAAGGACAACCACCCGTCCTCGGGCACGGGGGAGAGCTTGGCCAGGATGGGGGCGCATACCTGGAGGACCTGGTCGCACTCCAGCCGTCCCCGCAGGGGGAGCAGCTGGTCCAGTTCCTCGGTCCAGCCGGGGGTCTTCAGCAGGGCCAGGGCGGCGCGGCGGTTGGGGGCGTAGGGCAGCTCCCGCTCCACCAGGGCGTCGGCCACCTGTCCGGAGAGCTGACGGATCAATTTTTCGTGCATAGACGTCCCGCCTTTCTGGGAGTAACGTGATAAAGAATGGTTGTCTTTCAGTTTAGCACAAATCCTGGAAGATGAAAAGATACCGCGGTACGCCAAAAACAACCTTTTTGACATACCGCGGTATCGTGTTGTCAGATGGAATCTCCCCGCCAGCGGCCTCTGGCCCACACCTGGCCCACCACCGCGCCGATCACTAAAATATTTCCGCAGAAGTAGAGCCACACCAACAGGATGATGAGGGAGGCCAAAGAGCCGTACACCAGGGAGTAGCGGGAGGACATGTCGATAAACCAGGAGAAGAGCACCGAGCAGGCCACCATCGCCAGGGCGGAGAGCAGGGCGGTGAGGCGGATGGTGCCCTTGATGTGCAGGGACTTGGGGGTGCCCAGGCGGTACACCGCCAGCACCAGCAGCAGCACAAAGCAGAAGAGGAGCACATACCGCAGCTGGGTCCACAGGGAGGCCAGCATGGACAGGGGAATGAGGGAGAGTACCTTGGGGGGCAGGGCCTGCTCCAAGGCCTGAAAAAACCAGCCGCCGGTGAAGATGACGATGATGGACAGGTACAGGGTGAGCAGGAAGAGGACCGACAGCACCACGCTGAGCACCAGTCGCTTGATGCTGTTGTTTTGGGGCAGCTCATAGAGCTCGTCCATGGTCTGAAACAGGGTGCGCAGGGCGGCGGAGGCGGAGAGCAGGATGGTAAACAGACTGGCCAACAGCAGAGGGGTGGACTCGTTTTGGGGGATGGAGGCCACGTAGGAGAGGTAGTCCAGGATGATGTTCAGGCTGTCCTGGGGCAGGATGGACTCCAGGGCGGAAAACACATCCTCCGGCTCCAGGGGCAGCAGGCCGATGAAGAAGTTGACGCACATGAGCAGGGGAAACAGGGTCAAAATGAGGTAGTAGGACAGGGCGGCCGCCGCCCGGGCCACGCCGACCCGGTCGTAGGTCTCTTTCAGTTCCAGGGCAAAGGCCACCGGCTTTTTTCGTTGCAGTGCGCGCCACATGGGGTCGGCCTCCTCTCGCATCATGCTCCAGCATAGCAGAACGGGACAATGAAACCAGGGGGAAGGGGTCGAGAAAAACGCAAAAAGCCGCCTGCGATGCAGACGGCTTTCTTCTTTGCAGAAAAAATCAGGCCAGCTTGTTCAGCTTGATGGTCATGCTGCTCTTCTTGTTGGCAGCGTTGTTCTTGTGCAGCAGCCCCTTAGCAGCAGCCTTGTCCACCGCCTTCACAGCCACCTTGTAAGCAACATCGGCCTCGCTGCGGTTGCCTTCCGCCACCGCGGCCTCAAACTTCTTGATGTCGGTCTTCAGCGCGGACTTCGCGGCCTTGTTCTGCATGGCCTTGGTCTGGGAAACCAGCACACGCTTCTTGGCAGACTTGATATTCGGCAAACCAAACACCTCCTCCGATACAATCGTTAAAATTAGCACAATGATCCTGTGCGGATATGTATTGTAGCATATCCGAGAAAAAAATGCAAGACTTTTTTCGAAAAAATTAAAGAGGCGGGATAAAATTTCCGCTGCCGCAAAAGCTAGCGGGGAAGGGGCCTTTGGCCACAAGATCTAGATGCAAAGGAGAGAAAAGAATGGAGCAGCGGCGCACCGACCTGGCCCTGGAGGCCCGGGAGCTGTGGCAGGAGCGGGCGGGGGAGACCACCCGACTGGAGGGGGTGGAGGCCACCTGCGAAGAGCGGGAGGGGTTTCCCTGTGAGACGGTACGGATTCTGGACAGGCGGGGGGAGCAGGCCCTGGGAAAACCGGTGGGCACCTATGTGACGGTGACGCTGGACGGCCTGGCGCGCCGGGAGGAGGACGCCTTTGGCCGGGGAGCCCGGGCCATCGCCGGGGTACTGGGAGAGCGGATGAGACCGGAGGAGAAGCAGGGCGGCGTGCTGGTGGTGGGGCTGGGCAACCGGGCCATCACCCCCGACGCCATTGGCCCCAAGGTCCACCAGCACACACTGGTCACCCGCCACCTGGTGCACCAGGCCCCGGAGCACTTCGGCTCCTACCGCCCGGTGGCCTCCCTGGCCGCCGGAGTGCTGGGTACCACGGGGATGGAGAGCGGGGAGCTGGTGCAGGCGGTGTGCCGCCGCCTGAAGCCCGCCCTGGTGGTGGCGGTGGACGCCCTGGCCTCCCGGTCCCTGGATCGCCTGTGCCGCACGGTGCAGATCTCCGACACCGGCATCGTCCCCGGCTCCGGGGTGGGCAACCACCGCTTTGCCCTGGACCAAAAGACCCTGGGGGTCCCGGTGCTGGCGGTGGGGGTGCCCACTGTGGTCTACGGGGCCACCCTGGCCGCCGACCTGCTGGGGAGGGACGACCTGCCTCCCCTAGGCCAGGGAGGCGAGCTGCTGGTCACCCCCAAGGACATCGACAGCCAGGTAAATGACCTCTCCAAGGTCATCGCCTACGGCATCAACCTGGCCCTCCAGCCGGAGCTGAGTATCCAGGACCTGGATCTGCTGCTAAGCTAAAGGCACAGCCACTGGCACAGGAGGATCAGGGCCACGTTAGCGGCGTACAAAATAAAAAAGTCCCCGGTGAGGCGCAGGCGCTGCTGCTGGGTCAAGGAAACTCCCCCTTTCCGCTGTCATTGTATGCGCCGGGACGGGGCGCTCATGCACCCGGGGGGCTGGAATATACCACCTGGAAACGGGACACACTAACCGGGAAACCATGGGGCCCGGCCCCGGGAAAGGATGTGATGGAGATGGTCAAGGGGATCACCCGCCAGGTGATTTTGGTCAAGTCCCCCGACCCCAAGCTCTTCGAGGAGGCTATTTTTATTGTGAAGGAGGAGGCTCTGGCCCGGGAGGGGGTCAGCGCCGACCAGGTGATCCGTCAGGCCCGGCAGGCCGCCGACGGCTATTTAAAGAGCGGACGGACCTGGAACCGGCAGCTGGGGCGGTCCCGGTGGACCTATGCCCCTCTGTGGGCGGGATTGGGGGCGGCGGCCGCCTCGGCGGTATGGTGGGCCGCCCTGTTCCTGTTATAAACATCCTTCAAACTTTTTTAAGAGAAATCTAAGAAAACCTTTCACGGATTTGCACAAACTGTATGGTATCCTCTCATACAGTTCAAGCCGGAGCCATCCGGCCAAAGGAGAGGATCATCACATGACGGATTTGCTGCAAGTGACCGACCTGGTCAAGATTTACGGCCGCCGAGGGGCGGCCACCCGCGCCCTGGACGGAGTGAGCCTGTCGCTGGCGGCGGGGGAGTATGTGGGCATCATGGGGGCCTCCGGCTCCGGAAAGACCACCCTTTTAAACTGTATCTCCACCATCGACCGGCCCACCTCCGGCTCCATTCAGGTGGACGGCCAGGAACTGACCAAGCTGCGGGGTAAAGAGCTCACCCGGTTCCGCCGGGAGCGCTTAGGGTTCATCTTCCAGGACTGCAACCTGCTGGACACTCTCACCGCCTTTGAAAACATCGCCCTGGCTCTGTCCATTGTGGGCACGCCCGCGGGGGAGATCAAGGGCCGGGTGGAGGAGATGGCCGCCCTGCTGGGCATCTCCGACTGCCTGGAGAAGTACCCCTACCAGATGTCGGGGGGTCAGCAGCAGCGGTGTGCCGCCGCCCGGGCCATGGTCACCCGCCCTGCCCTGGTGCTGGCCGACGAGCCCACCGGCGCCCTGGACTCCAAGTCCGCCCGGCTGCTGCTGGAGCGGCTGGAGGTCCTCAACCGGGAGCGGGGGGCCACCATCCTCATGGTGACCCACGACGCCTTTACCGCCAGCTGCTGCCATCGGGTGGTCTTTTTGCGGGACGGCCAGATCTTTCAGGAGCTGCGCCGGGGAGAGGGGGAGGACCGCCGCACCTTCTTCCAAAGAATCATTCGGGTGGTCACCCAGCTGGGAGGAGAGATGGAAGATGTTCTTTAAGTTAGCCCTGCGCAATGTACGCCGCTCCTTCCGGGACTACGGGGTGTATCTGCTCACCCTCACCTTTGGCGTGTGCCTCTTTTATACCTTCAACTCCCTGGACGGCCAGGGAGCCATGGTTTACCTGGCCCAGAACGGCAGCCCCATGGTAGAGGTGATCCAGGCCGCCATCCGCATCTTCTCCGTCTTTGTGGCGGTGGTGCTGGCCTGCCTGATCCTCTACGCCAACCGCTTTCTCCTGCGGCGGCGCAAGCGGGAGCTGGGTACATATCTGTTATTGGGCCTGGGCCAGGGGCAGGTGTCCCTGGTGCTGGTGCTGGAGACGGGGCTGGTGGCCCTGGCCTCCCTGGTGCTGGGCCTGGGGCTGGGGGTGCTGGCCTCCCAGGGATTGTCCCAACTCACCCTGTCCATGTTCCAAATTTCTATGGAGGGTATGCTGGGGCTGCACTTCTCCCCGGAGGCGGCGGGCCGGACGGTACTGTACTTCGGCCTCATCTTCCTGCTGGTGATGTTTTTCAGCGGGGTGCAGGTGTCCCGCTCCAAGCTGCTGGATCTGATGCAGGGGGAGCGGCGCAACGAGCCCCTGCGCCAGCGGCCCCTGAAGTGGGCGGTGGTCCAGTGCGTGCTGGGGGTCCTGTGCCTGGGGGCGGCCTACGCCCTGCTGCTGATCTACGGCATGACCATCCTGGCCATGCCTATGTTGTGCGTGCCAATGCTGGCTCTGGGGACGGTGGGCACCCTGCTCATCTTCCGGTCCCTGTCCGGCTTTGTGCTGCGGCTGGCCCAGACCCGACCCGGCTTCTACTATAAAAATCTGAACCTCTTTACCCTGCGGGAGTGGATGAGCAAGGTCCACTCCACCTATCTGGCCCAGACGGTGATCTGCATCCTCCTGCTGCTGGCCATGGGCATCACCGCCAGCTCCATCGGCCTCAACTCCACCCTGGACGCGGCCACCCGGGGCCAGGCCCCCTTTGACATCACTATCCAGAACCAGAGCGGGGACGTGCGGCAGCTGGATTTTGACGGGGAGCTCAACGCCGCCGGCTTTGACACGGAGAAAAAGCTGTCCTGGCAGAAGACCTTCCTCATCTACTACGGGGACACCGCTGTCACCGGCCTCTACTCCTCCGGCGTCATCGGCCTTTCCGACTACAACGTCCTGCGGGAAAAAGCGGGGGAGGGAGCCTACACCGGCCCGCTGCCCGCCGCCATCCCCTGGGAGGAGGTGTGCCGCCTGGTGAACAACGGCCTGGGCATGGACATGGTGGTGGTGGACGACGCCATGCTGTCTCAGTTGGAGGTCCGCCGCCAGATCTGGGTGGCCGACTATGCCGGAGATAAGGAGGCCACGGAGCAGGAGCTGTTTTCCGCCTTGGCGGAGCTGCCCCAGACCTGTATTACCCGCACCGATACCCGCCTGATGCTCTATCAGGACCTGATGGGCAGCAAGATCCTGGCCCTGTTTTTGGGACTGTATCTGGGCCTCACCTTCCTGCTGGCCGCCGCGGCGGTGCTGGCTTTGCAGCAGCTGAGCCAGGGGGCGGACAACGCTGGGCGCTACGCCATCCTCCGCCGTCTGGGCGCCCAGGAGAGCATGGTGTCCCGGTGCGCCGTGGAGCAGGTGGCTCTGGCCTTCCTGCTGCCCCTGGCCCTGGCCCTCATCCACAGCGCCGTGGGCATGAAGGCGGCCAACGACCTCATCGCCCAGGCGGGCAAGGTGGACGCCCTCCAGAGCACTCTCTTCACCGCCCTCATGCTGCTGGTGGTGTACGGGGGCTATTTCCTGGCCACCGCCCTGGCCTGCCGCCGCCTGGCCCTCCAGGACCCGGGAGAGCGGCGGTAAAGCGGAAAAAATTGCCCATGGGTCCCCGGGGCCAAGGGACAAAAGTTTAGGAAAAATTTCATCTGTTCAGCGTCCGAGGCGTAGCTTATAATAGTGCGTATTCCAAAATCCCCCTGGGGGGGAGCGGTCAAGGAGAGAATGCGTATGACCAAGGACCTGACCACCGGAAGCCCTATGCGGCTCATTCTGGGGTTTGCCCTGCCCACCCTGCTGGGCATGCTGTTCCAGCAACTCTATAATATGATGGACACCATGATCGTGGGCAAGCTGCTGGGCGCCACCGCTCTGGCGGCAGTGGGCTCCACCGGCTCCATCAACTTCTTTGTTATCGGCTTTTGTATGGGGGTGTGCAACGGCTTTGCCATCCCGGTGGCCCAGCGCATGGGAGCGGGCGACTACTCCCAGATGCGCCGGTATGTGGCCAACGCCGCCTGGCTGGCCGTGGCCTTTGCCGTGGTGCTCACCGTGGCCACCGGCCTTCTGTGCGGCACCATCCTCACCACCATGAATACCCCCGCCGACATCTACCACGGAGCCTACTGGTACATCTTTATCATCTTCATGGGCATCCCCGCCACCTTCCTTTATAACCTGCTGGCGGCCATCATCCGCTCCCTGGGAGACAGCAAGACGCCGGTGTATTTCCTGGCCATCTCGTCGGTGCTGAACATCGGCCTGGACCTGCTGTTCATCCTGGCCTTTCAGATGGGGGTGGCGGGGGCCTCTCTGGCCACCGTCCTGTCCCAGGGGGTGTCCGGCCTGGCCTGCCTGGTGTACATGGTGAAAAAGTTTCCCATCCTCCACATGAGCCGGGAGGAGCGGAAGCTGGACGCCCGGTCCTGCCGCGCCCTGTGCTTCATGGGAGTACCCATGGGGCTTCAGTATTCCATCACCGCCATCGGCTCCATCTTCCTCCAGGCGGCGGTAAACGGCCTGGGCAGTCTGTATGTGGCGGCGGTAGCGGCGGGAGCCAAGCTGTTCCAGCTGCTGGGCTGCCCCTACGACGCCATGGGGGCCACTATGGCCACCTACAGCGGCCAGAACGTGGGCGCGGTGAAGCTGGACCGGCTGGGCCAGGGCGTCCGGGCCTGCTCCCTGCTGGGCCTCATCTACGCCCTGATCGCCTTCGGCGGCATGCTGCTCTTTGCGCCCCAGGGGGCCATGCTTTTCCTGGACCCCACCGAGCCGGAGCTCACCACCCTGGTGGCTCTCACCGCCCAGTATGTCCGCACCCTCACCGCTTTCTTCTTCCCCCTGGCACTGGTGAACATCGTCCGCTTCTCCATCCAGGGCATGGGTTTCAGCGGCCTGGCCATTCTGGCGGGGGTGATGGAGATGATCGCCCGCACGGCGGTGGGACTCATCTTTGTGCCGATGTTCGGCTATACAGCGGCCTGCTTTGCCTCCCCGGCGGCCTGGATCTGCGCCGATTTGTTCCTGATCCCCGCCTGTATGGGCAGCATCAACCGCCTGCGAAAAATTTATGCAAAAGAGCCAGAGGTTTGACCTCTGGCTCTTTTTTATGCAAAGGGAAGCTCTATGAAAAAGGCCACCCCGCTGGGGCGGTTCTCCGCCCAACACCGTCCGCTATGGGCCTCCACCGCCTTTCGGACAATGGCCAGCCCCAGACCGGTGCCGCCGCTGTCCCGGCTGCGGGAGGGGTCGGCGCGGTAGAAGGGCTCCCACAGCCGGGGCAAATCCTCCGCCGGGATGTTGGGCCCGTCGTTGTACACCGTGAGGCGGGCACGATGGCCCAGCTTTTCCAGGGCCACCCGGATGACGCCGTCCGGCTCGGCGTAGCGCAGGGCATTGGAGGCCAGGTTTTCCACCGCCTCCCCCAGCTGTGCCCGGTCTCCGGAGATGGATACCTCCGCCAGTTCCAACCGGAGCTGGAGCCTTTTTTGCTCCAGAGGCAGGGCCAGGGGGGCCCACACCTCCCGCACCAGGGCGGCCAGGTCCACCGTCTCCTTCGTCCCCTTGACCTCCGGTCGGGACAGCTCCAGCAGATGGCCCACCAGGGCGGCCATGCGGTCGCTCTCGGAGAGGACCACGTCCAGATACTGCTCCCGCTTTTCCGGTGCGATGTCCTCCCGCAGGGCCTCGGCATGGGCGCGGAGGACGGCCAGGGGGGTTTTCAGCTCGTGGGCCGCCGCCCGGGCAAAGTCCCGCTCCCGCTGGATGGCCTGGCGCTGGCGGTGGTCGGTGTAGAGGGCCATGAAAATGGCTGCCAGCAGGGTATACATCGCGGGAGATTTCAGCTCCTCAATGGTTTGATAGAGGGGCGTGTAGGAAAAGCCATAGCCAAACAGGGTGCCGTCAGACAGGGGATAACAGGCGGTGTTGGTTCCGGTGGAGACAGAAGAGAAGGGGCCCATTTGAACGTCCACACCGTCAAACAGGAGATCCAGCTTTTTCTCCAACTCCTGCCACTGATTCAGCATTGCTTGGGGGGAGGCGTTGCGAGCCACCAGAGCGGAATGGAGCGTGATCCCTTCAAACCGCATGGTGGACAGCTCCTTTCCCTCAAAAAAGGAGCTGTCGGTGTCTACCACGGGGACCTCCCGGTCGTCGTAGACATAGGTGATGGTCTTGGGATAGATGATCTGCCGCTCCTCATCCACCACGCCCACCACGTCGCACCAGAGGGCGTCTGTCTCCGACTCCATATCCGGTTCTCTGGGGAGGGCATGAAAAAATTGCAGGCTGGGGTCCTCCCGCAGCTGCTGAGCCAGTTCCACCTGTTCCTCTGGGCTGAGCACCGGATCCAGCCAGAGATGCCAGTCGAGTGTGGAAGTCCCGGGCAGGAAGGCGTTGCTGTTGGCCATCTGGCTGCGGGCCAGTTCCTGGCCATCGGCGGAGTAGAAGCGGAATTGAATGATTCCGTCGTAGCTGTCCAGCCGGTTTTCCAGCCAACTGGTGAGGATGGCCGGCTTCCGGGCCTCCGTGGCCCCTCCGGTCCAGACATTCTGGTAGTACCCTTCGGCGCTTTGCTGGGCGGACTGGACGGCAAGCTGAACCTCACCCTCCAGTTTTTGCTGGCTCAGCACCCAAAACCCCCACGTCATCACCCCCCACAGCAGCAGAAACAGGGGCAGGGCGCCGGTGAAAATCCGTTTGAGCCGCTTCATGCTTACCACTCCTCCAATCGGTAGCCCGCCTTGAAGACCGTCTTGATCTGTTTGCCTGCCTTGCCAAGGGCGGCGCGGAGGCTGCGGATGCGCACGTCCACCGCCCGGTCATCCCCCTCAAAGTCCAGCCCCCACACCTTGTCCAGAAGCTGGGCGCGGGAGAGAACCTGCCCCTGATTGCGCAGAAGGCACAGCAGCAGCTCGTACTCCCGGGGAGAGAGCTTTACCTCCTGCCCCGCCGCCGTACACCGATGGGCGCCGGTGTCCAGACAGATCCCCCCGCAGGAGAGCACACCTGCTTTCCGCTCCCCCCGGCTGCGGCGGATGAGGGCCTGGAGCTTGGCCAGCAGCACCGCCAGGGAGAAGGGCTTTGTCACGTAGTCATCCGCACCCAGGGCATAGCCCCGGAGCACGTCCTCCTCGTCCCCAAGGGCGGTGAGGAACAAAATGGGCACGGCGCTGTGCCTCCGCACCGCCCGGCACACCCCAAAGCCGTCCAGCCGGGGCATGAGCACGTCCAGGGCCACCGCGTCGTAGTCGTTGTCCCGCAGCAGCTCCAGGGCCTCCTGGCCATCCCGGGCCAGGTCACACTCCAGGCCGTGGGCGGTGAGATAGTCCCGGATAATGTCCCGCATGTTCCGCTCGTCCTCCACCACCAAAATGCGGTCCACAGGCTCCTCCCCCTTTCTGTGTTCAGGATACGCCCCACTTGTGTCCGACTGATGTCCTCTCCATGATACCCCGGGATGTTTTTCGGCGCAAGGCAGAAAAAGCGCCGCGGAGGAATGCTCCGCGGCGTTGGGATGGGGTTTGTTTAGTTCCAATAGTCGGTTTTGACTTTCAGACCGATGCTGGAGGCCTTGAAGACCGGGTTCTTGCCCATCTTCTTCTGGGCGGTGTAGTCCTTCAAAGCTGCCAGAGCGGGACGGGCCAGGATGACAATGACGGGCAGGTTGATGATGGCCATCACGCCCATGAGCACGTCGGCCAGGTTCCACACGGTGCTGATCTGCATGCCGGCGCCCAGGAAGATGAGGACCATGGCGTCGATGCGGAAGAGGACCATAAACTCCTTGGCGGGCACCTTCTTCACGATATAGGCCAGGCAGTTGTCCACATAGTACAGGTTGCCGATGAGGGTGGTGAAGGCAAAGAGCACCATGGCCACGGTGATGAAGATGGGGCCGATGGGACCGAAGACGGCGGACAGGGCGGCCTGGACATAGGGGGCGCCCTCCAGGGCCTTGTCGGGCTCCACGCCGGAGCACAGCAGCATAAAGGCGGTGGCGGAGCAGATGAGCAGGGTGTCGATGAACACGGAGAGCATCTGCACCAGGCCCTGCTTCACCGGGTGGCTCACGTTGGCGGAGGCGGCGGCATTGGGAGCGGAGCCCACGCCGGCCTCGTTGGAGTAGAGGCCCCGCTTGATGCCGTACATCATGGCGGAACCGGCAAAGCTGGCGAAAATAGCCTGGAAGTCAAAGGCCTCGGAGAAGATGCGGCCGAATACATAGGGCAGGTTGCCGATGTTCATCACCAGCACCACCAGGGACACCAGCACATACAGGCCGCCCATGAAGGGGACCAGAGTGGAGGTGACCTGGATGATCCGCTTGCCGCCGCCCATGACGCAGAAGCCCACCAGCACCGCCAGAATGGCGCCGATGATCCAGGGGGTGCTCTCGGCGTTGTAGAAGGAGTAGCCGCTGAAGGTGGACTGGAGGTTGTAGGAGGCCAGCATATTGAAGCCGCCGGCATAGGTGAGGATCAGGGCCACGGCGAAGATGACGGCCAGGGGACGGGAGTGGAGGGCGGCCTCAATGTAGTAGGAGGGGCCGCCGTAGCTCTCACCGGTCTCCGGGTTGCGGCGCTTGTAGATCTGGGCCAGGGTGGACTCGATAAAGGCGGAGGCGCCGCCGATGATAGCGATGATCCACATCCAGAACACGGCGCCGAAGCCGCCCAGACAGATGGCGGTGGAGATGCCGATGATGTTGCCCGTACCGACCCGGGAGGCGGTGGACACCATGAGAGCCTGGAAGGAGGAGGTGGAGCCGGCCTTGTCCGGCTTCTCGCCCACCACCCGGATGGACTCGGCAAACATACGGAACTGGATAAATTTGGTGCGGAAGGTGAAGTACAGGCCCACCAGCAGCAGAAGGATGATGAGAAGGTAGGAGTACATGATGTTGCTGATCTCATTGATGATCATATCAAGCATAATGGCACGCTCACTTTCTTAACGTAGGTCAATTCTCTCTCCAGGGAACAGACGCGTCCTCGCCCTCCTCTCGGCCCCGGCGTCTCACAGGGCGCAAGGAAGCCCTGCGTGCCGAGGGAAAACCGGAACGCGGGGCCTTAGTGTGTGCTTATTATACAGTAAAAAATCTGGAAAAGCCAGCCCAATCTATGCAATTTGCTCAACTTTGTGAAAAGTACACAGAATGTTCACATTTTTCTCCCCCGTCCCGTAGGAAAGGCAGGAAAAGAAAGGCCTCCGCCTCCGGCAAAACGCCGAAGGCGGAGGCAAATCAAGTCAAAATGATATCAAAATCAATACGCCACGCCCCACAGGATCATGTGCTTGGCGGGCTTGCCGCAGCACACGCAGGTGTCGGACACCTTCTCCTGGGCGAAGGGCATGCACCGGGAGGACACGCCGGCGATCTCCTTCATCTTCAGCTCGCAGGCCTCGTCGCCGCACCACATGGTCTTGGCGAAGCCGCCCTCGTTCTGGATAAAGTCCTTGACCTCCTGGGCGGTCAGGCACACCTTGGTGTGCTCCTCCAGGTTCTTCTTGGCCCGCTCGTAGAGGCCGTTGTGCACCGCGTCCAGCAGCTGGGGCACGGTGGCCTCCAGCTCGGTGAGGGGCACGAAGACCTTCTCTCCGGAATCCCGGCGGCAGATGCAGCACTGGCCCTTCTCCATGTCCTTGGGCCCGATCTCCACCCGCAGGGGCACGCCCTTCATCTCGTACTGGGCGGCCTTCCAGCCCATGGACTGGTCGGAGGCGTCCATGTCGGCCCGGATGCCGGCGGCCTTCAGACGATTGAGCAGGTCGGTAGCGGCCTCCAGCACGCCCTCCTTGTGCTGAGCCACGGGGATCACCATGGCCTGGATGGGGGCGATGCGGGGAGGCAGCACCAGGCCGTTGTTGTCGCCGTGGGTCATGATGATACCGCCGATCATACGGGTGGACACGCCCCAGGAGGTCTGGTGGGGGTAGTGGAGCTGGTTGTCCTTGCCGGTAAAGGTAATGTCAAAGGCCCGGGCGAAGCCGTCGCCGAAGTAGTGGCTGGTGCCGGACTGGAGGGCCTTCTTGTCGTGCATCATGCACTCCACGGTGTAGGTCTCCTCGGCGCCGTTAAACTTCTCCTTGTCGGTCTTGCGGCCCTTGACCACCGGCATGGCCAGCACGTTTTCCAGGAAGTCGGCGTAGATGTTCAGCATGCGCTGAGTCTCCTCCCGGGCCTCCTCCTCGGTGGCGTGCATGGTGTGGCCCTCCTGCCACAGGAATTCCCGGTGTCGCAGGAAGGGACGGCTGGTCTTCTCCCAGCGCAGCACGCTGCACCACTGGTTGTACAGCTTGGGCAGGTCACGGTGGGAGTGAATGATGTTCTTGTAGTGCTCGCAGAACAGGGTCTCAGAGGTGGGGCGGATGCAGTAGCGCTCCTCCAGCTTCTCACTGCCGCCCATGGTCACCCAGGCGCACTCGGGGGCAAAGCCCTCCACGTGGTCCTTCTCCTTCTGAAGGAGGCTCTCGGGGATGAGCATGGGCAGATACACGTTCTCGTGGCCGGTCTCCTTGAACTTCTTGTCCAGCTCGGCCTGGATGTTCTCCCAGATGGCGTAGCCATAGGGGCGGTAGATGAACATACCCTTGATGGAGGAGTAGTCGATGAGCTCCGCCTTCTTGCACACGTCGGTGTACCACTGGCCGAAGTCTACCTCCATATCGGTGATCTGCTCCACTTGCTTCTTGTTATTCTGGGCCATATCAAAATCAGTCCTTTTTTATAAGATCGGGCTTGGAAAACTCGTACCGTTTATTGTATAAATTTCGGCTGGAAAAGTCAAGGCGGAATGGGAGAAACAGCAGGAAAACGAAGTGATTACCGATAGCTTCCGGTGTAGTCGATGATCATGTCGTCCAATGCGGTCCAGTCGTCGGACGCCAGGATGTAGGACTCCCCCTCCCGCTGGAGCCGGAGCGTCACCGACTGCTCCTGGCCGTAGGTGAGCTGAGGCAGTACCGCCTCCACCCCATCCAGCATCTGGTTGGCGTACTCCTCGTCCAGCGCCTGATATTCCGCGTCGCTCAGGGAGGCGATGGCCAGGTCGGGGGTGGTGCCATGTTCCTGGCAGATCTCCGTCCACACCTGGCGGTAGGTTTCCTCTGGGATCAGGTGGAACAGCTCGATGGGGGAGAGGGTGACCTCCACGGCGAAGTCCCCGCTCTGGAGCTTAGTTCCTTCCCCCGCGGTGTACCGGGCACTGGTATAGATGTCCTTGACCAGCTGGACGGCCCGCTCATTGACCTGGTCGGTGGGGGAGTGGACGTCCAGATAGCTCAGCAGCCGCTGGGCCTCCGTCTGGGCATTGTCCTCATACTGCTGCTGGGCATACGACTCGGTCATGCCCTCCACCAGATCCAGATATTCCTGGCTGTACTGGCCCTTGTAGGTGCAGTCCAGCTCCCCCTGGACATAGGCGGATACCTCCCCCTCGGACAGCCCGCCGCAGACGGTGAGGGTCACAGCCAGCCCGCAGGCCAGCACCCAGGAAAGAATGGAACGTGCTTTCATAGATCCTCTCCTTTCGGGTGGATTTGAGGCGGCCCCGGTGGACTGCCGGTTCCGGCTTGGATACGTTAACTTTAAAGGAAGAAAGAGGGAAAGTCAACCTTGCCGGAACCGGTGGGATGTGGTACACTCCTGTCATGACAACCAGAAAGACAGGAGGGACGGCCATGGACGCCGTACACAGAAGAAAAACCATCACCCGAATCCTGGAGGAGGCCAAAGCCCCGGTGAGTGCCGCCTCTCTGGCCAAGGAATTTTCGGTCAGCCGGCAGATCATCGTGGGGGACGTGGCTCTCCTGCGGGCAGGAGGGCTGGACATCGCCGCCACCCCCCGGGGTTACGTACTGCCCAAGGAGGGGGCGGGGCTGGTGCGCACCGTGGCCTGCGTCCATCCGGGGGAGGCCATGGCCCGGGAGCTGGAGATCATGGTGGACCAGGGCTGTCAGGTGCTGGACGTGGTGGTGGAGCACCCGGTGTACGGTCAGCTCACCGGCCAGCTCCGCCTGACCTCCCGGTATGATGTGCAGGAGTTTATCCGCCTGGTGAACCAGAGTAACGCCCGGCCTCTGTCCGACCTCACCGGGGGCGTCCATCTCCACACCCTGCGCTGCCCCGACGAGGACAGCTACCGCCGGGTGCTGGCCGGTCTGGAGCAGGAGGGCATCCTCTACCGCAGCGAGGAGCAAACTCAGGGTTGACAAATGGGAAATATCCGGTACAATGTGGTATACACGTGTCTTGACACGTGTATACCACATTTTGTTTGGGAGAGAATGTTATGGGACGCGTACGAGAATTCATGAAGCGGAAGAACATTGTCATCTCCGCCAAGCGTTACGGCATCGACGCCCTGGGGGCCATGGCCCAGGGCCTGTTTTGTTCCCTGCTCATTGGCACCATCCTCAACACCATCGGCACCCAGTTCGGGGTGGAGTTCCTCAACCAGGTGGTGGCCACGATAGGCAAGGGGGAGCAGGAGATTACTTATACGGTGGGCGGGCTGGCCTCGGCTATGAGCGGACCGGCCATGGCGGTGGCCATCGGCTACGCCTTGCAGGCGCCGCCCATGGTGCTGTTTTCCTTGGTGACAGTAGGGTTTTCCGCCAACGCACTGGGGGGAGCGGGAGGGCCGCTGGCCGTCCTGTTTGTGGCCATCATTGCCGCTGAGTTCGGCAAGGCGGTGAGCAAGGAGACCAAGATCGACATTCTGGTCACCCCTATTGTTACGATTTTGATTGGCATCGGAGTGGCCTGGCTCATTGCGCCCCCCATCGGCGCCGCGGCCAATGCCTTTGGACAGCTGATCGTACAGACCACCAAGCTCCAGCCCTTCTGGATGGGCATTCTGGTGTCTGTCCTGGTGGGCATCGCCCTCACCCTGCCCATCTCCTCGGCGGCCATCTGCTCTGCATTGAATCTGGTGGGCCTGGCGGGCGGCGCCGCCGTGGCGGGCTGCTGCGCCAACATGGTGGGCTTTGCGGTGCTCTCCTTTAAAGAGAACGGCTGGGGCGGACTGGTCAGCCAGGGCATCGGCACCTCTATGCTCCAGATGCCCAACATTGTGAAGAATCCGAAGATCTGGCTGCCTGCCATCCTCACCTCCGCCATCACCGGGCCTATTGCCACCTGCTTCTTCAAGCTGGAGATGAATGGCGCGCCCATCAACTCGGGCATGGGCACCTGCGGCCTGTGCGGACAGCTGGGGGTATGGACCGGCTGGCTGGCTCCGGTGGAGAAGGCCGTGGAGAATGGGGCAACGGCCATCACGCCCACGGCCTTCGACTGGGCGGGGCTCATTCTCATCTCCTTTGTCCTGCCCGCCGTCCTGTGCTTGGCCTTCGGCCTCTTCTTCCGCAAGATCGGCTGGATCAAAGAGGGTGACCTCAAGCTTTCTTGACCTACTTTTTTCGAGAAAAAAGTAGGCAAAAAAGCTTTCTGCGAAGCTCCGCTTCGCTTCTGCGCCCGCCGCTTTCTTGAAAGAAAGCTTGGCAAAGAACTTTCTGCGAAACTTCGTTTCGCCTCTGCGCCCGTTACGAGACGTATTTGGTGGGAGTGACTGCATTCGTCGCTCCCACCTTTTATATGTAGGTTTCGCCCTGGTGCCTGCCTTCCCGTTGGGGGCGGCTGAAAGTCGCCCTATACACAGCAGCGGACCTCCCTGTCTTGTGGGCCGCTGGGGACAGCGGCCCCTACGAAAAGGACGCGTTGATACTATGCGTAGGGGCCGATGTCCTCATCGGCCCGACGATTACCGCCGAGGCCACATAGAAGCAACGAGCCCCCTCTGTAGGGGCGGATGTCTCATCCGCCCGCGACAATTTCCCGGCTGCCCTGGATCTGCCTGGGTAGGCGGTGTGATTTCAGCGCAAAATCTTCTGAATTTCGGACCAGACAGGGCCCAGTGGCCCGGCGGCAAGAAAGGGGTGCCACTCAGATTTTGCCCGCCGGACGAAAGTGCCCGGTTCTCAGGAAGGCGTCCCCCGTAAATGGGGGTCCGGGGGCAGGATGACTGTGAGCGCCCGCTCCGCGAAGGCGCTCACCGGAAGCCAGCCCCCGGCGATTCTCAAGGTGAATTGCCCCAACGGGGCAAGAGAGGGTGGCCTGGGCCATTGGTGACTTTCTGATCGTTCAGAAAGGCACATCCCCGCCCCTATCAAACATCACCAAAGCAAATACATGAAACCCCATAAAAACGGGCAAAATTTTTTTAAAAACACCTTGACACACACGGGGGTGTTGATGTATCATACTGGAGTCCCTGTTAAGGGGGCAACTGCGATGATGTGGGAGATTGCTCAGCAATGAGGTAACTTCCACGGAGTATGTCCGAGCTAGAATCGGGCGGCTGAAGGACCTGGGCACAGCGTATATCGCTGTAGCTGGGTGGAACCGGCCTGCTTGCACGCCGGTTTCTTTCATGCCACGGAGTGATACGCACGAGAACGTGGACAGGAACTTCACCGTACGAAGCGAGGGACAAGGAATTCACTTCGTATGTATTAAGGAGGAAACAACCCATGGCAGCTCAGAAAGAAATGATCCGCATCCGTCTGAAGGCTTACGATCACCAGCTCATCGACCAGAGCGCGGAGAAGATCGTGGAGACCGCCAAGCGCACCGGCGCTACCGTCTCCGGCCCCATCCCCCTGCCCACCAAGAAGGAAGTCGTCACCATCCTGCGCGCCGTCCACAAGTACAAGGACAGCCGTGAGCAGTTTGAGCGCCGCACCCACAAGCGCCTCATCGACGTCATCAAGCCCAGCAGCAAGACTGTGGAGGCCCTGATGAGCCTGGAGCTTCCCGCTGGTGTGGAGATCGAAATCAAGCTCTAATTTAGAGCACAAGACGATTTCGAACAATTACCTTGTGTACCCGCAGTCCGTCGCATATTGAGACGGACGGGTCAAGTTGGCCGAGCAATACCAGTCCAATGGGTAACTCGCCCAACCAATAACCTTTATAGGAGGAAAATCCAACATGGAGAAAGCGATCATCGGCAAAAAGATCGGCATGACCCAGATCTTCGATGAAGCTGGCCACGTGGTCCCCGTGACCGTGATCGAGGCCGGCCCCTGCACCGTGGTGCAGAAGAAGACCGCCGAGAAGGATGGCTATGAGGCCATTCAGCTGGGTTATCAGACCGTTCCCGAGCGCAAGCTGACCAAGCCTGAGATCGGCCATCAGAAGAAGGCCGGTCTGGAGGAGCTGAAGAAGGTCCTCAAGGAGTTCCGTCTGGACGACTGCTCCAAGTACGAGGTAGGCGACGAGCTGAAGGCTGACGTGTTCGCCGCGGGCGACCGCGTGGACGTCACCGGCATCAGCAAGGGCCACGGCTACCAGGGCGTTATTAAGCGTCACGGTGCTCACCGCCTGAAGGAGACCCACGGTACCGGCCCTGTGCATCGTCACGCCGGCGCCATGGCCGCCAACAGCGATCCTTCCCGTATCTTCAAGGGCAAGATCGGTGCCGGCCAGATGGGCAACGAGCAGGTCACTGTCATGAACCTGGACGTCATCTCTGTGGATGCCGAGCTGGGCATCATCGCCGTGCGCGGCGCCATCCCCGGCCCCAAGGGCGGCGTGGTGTTCCTGCGCAACAGCGTG
>CALWYB010000005.1 GCA_944385665.1 uncultured Oscillospiraceae bacterium | reverse complement strand
CACTCCTGGAGGGCCATCTCCATGGTCTCGGGGATGCCCAGGCCGATGCCGGCGGGGGTCTTGGTCACATAGCGGCTGAGGGTGACGGCCAGCTTCCGGGGCTTGATGTCTTCCATGGGAATGGCCCGGCTCTGGGTGCAGGCCACCGCCTTTTCGGAAATAAACAGGATGTCGCCGGGCTGCATCTTCTCCTTGGCATACTGGCACACCACGTCCTCCATCTTGTCCGCCTTGGTAATGAGGTGGGTCTTGATGGGGATGCGCTGGTAGTCCACGCCGTCCACGGTGCGGATCAGCTGCTTGCCCGGATTGGCGCTGTAAACGCTCTCTTCACTCATATCTTGCAACTCCTCTCAGGCGGGTATCCCCGCTCTGCAACAAAGATTCTTCCTCGGTTTCTGTCACATTATAGCACCGAACTTTCCCCGATTCCATAACTTTTCGTAATTTTTTTCGGTCAAAATTACTGAAAATTGGGGGAATTCTCCGGTGCATTCCCGGCTTGTGGTGCGCCTCAATCCCCCAGCTCCTCCGGCAGAGGCCGCCGCCGGTGCTCCACCGGTCCCCAGGCTGGCAGAGGCAGGCGCTGCATGGCCCCAAAGGCCCGGCTCTTCAGGCCGGGATAGCGGCCGTTGAGCTCGTAGATGAGCTCCTTGATCTCCTGGCGCTTGGTGTTGCCGTTGGCAGGACAGGGGTTTTCCACCACCGGCAGCTCCAGCCGCTGGGCGGTGTGGGCCACCAGCTTCTCCCCACAGTAGAGCATGGGGCGGATCTGGGTGATGCCGGTGCGGTCCAGCCAGGTCACCGGCTGGAAGCAGGACAGCCGTCCCTCAAAAATGAGGGACATAAACAGAGTCTCCACCGCGTCATCGTAGTGGTGGCCCAGGGCGATCTTGGTGATCCCCCGCTCCTGCATGGCATTGTGCAGAGCCCCCCGGCGCATTTTGGCGCACATGGAGCAGGGATTCTTCTCCTTCCGCACGTCAAAGATAATGTGGTGGATCTCGCTGGGAATGAGGGTGTAGGGGACGCCCAGCTCCTCACAGTAGCGTGCCACGGGGGAAAAATCCATGCCCGGGCGGCCGTCGGCGTGGCCCATATCCAAGGTGATGGCCTCCACCTCAAAGGGGATGGGGTAGAACTCCCGGAGCTTGGCCAGGGCGGTGAGCAGCACCAGGGAGTCCTTGCCTCCCGACACACCCACGGCCACCCGGTCGTTGGGGGCGATCATCTCGTAGTCCTCCACACAGCGGCGGACCAGGGATAAAATACGGTTCATTTCTGTCTCCTTCCGGGCAAAACAGCCCCGTTTCATAACATTTTCCGCAAAACAATTTAAAAATCGAACGTGAGATTTCAAGAGGATACGTGAGATTTCAAGAGAATGCGGGAGATTTTTAAAACTCAATAAAAAATAGTCCAAAAAGTCGTTGACACTTGACCGCCCAAATACTATAATACAAAACGCTCCGCTTGTACAGTGGAGCCCATGATTTTATTCCAATCACCGTGGTTGAACATAAGCACACGAAAAATGGAGGTTTCACCTATGTCCACTTTTATGGCCAACAAGGGGAACATCGAGCGTAAGTGGTATATCCTGGACGCCGCGAACAAGCCCCTGGGCAAGACCGCTGCCGCCGCCGCCACTCTGCTGCGGGGCAAGCATAAGCCTGAGTTCACTCCCAACGCCGACTGCGGCGACTTCGTCATCGTCATCAACGCTGACAAGGCCGTTCTCACCGGCAAGAAGCTGGACCAGAAGTACTATCGCCGTCACTCCGGCTGGGTTGGCGGTCTGAAGGAAGTCAAGTACCGCACTCTGATGCACGAGCGCCCCGAGCTGGCCATGAAGCTGGCTGTGAAGGGTATGCTCCCCAAGAACTCCCTTTCCAACAGTGCTCTGACCCGCCTGAAGATCTATCGCGGCGGCGAGCATGAGCACGCTGCCCAGAAGCCCCAGCTCTGGGACGCTCAGTAATCAGGAGGTAGACGATCATGTATCAGAGCAAGAAGCCTTATTTCTATGGCACCGGCCGTCGGAAGTCCTCCGTGGCCCGTGTTCACCTGTTCCCCAACGGCACCGGCTCCATCACCATCAACGGCCGTGACATCGACGACTACTTTGGTCTGGAGACCCTGAAGCTGCTGGTCCGTCAGCCCCTGGCTGCCACCGACACTCTGGGCAAGATGGATATCGTTGCCACCGTCACCGGCGGCGGCGTCACCGGCCAGGCCGGCGCCATCCGTCACGGTGTGGCCCGCGCCCTGCTGCTGGCCAACGAGGAGTACCGCCCCGCCCTGAAGGCCGCCGGTTTCCTCACCCGCGATCCTCGTATGAAGGAGCGTAAGAAGTACGGTCTGAAGGCCGCCCGTCGTGCTCCCCAGTTCAGCAAGCGCTGATTTTTTCCTTGCTTTTCAAGGTGCTGTCCATTTGGACGGCACCTTTTTTATTCCACGGCGGGCGGGCCGCCCGTCGGGGCCTTCGGCCCAACCGCGCTGGCAGCATGCCCCCGGCATGCTGCCCGAGACGCGCGGACCCAGTTCTCCAAGCGCTGATTTTTCCCTTGCTTTTTCAAGGTGCTGTCCTTTGGGACGGCACCTTTTTTATTCCACGGCGGGCGGCCGCCCGTTGGGGCCTCCGGCCCAACCGCGCGGGCAGCATGCCCCGGCATGCTGCCCGAGACGCGCGGACCCAGTTCTCCAAGCGCTGATTTTCCCTTTGCTTTTTCAAGGTGCTGTCCCTTTGGGCAGCACCTTTTCTTTTTCTGTGCACAGGCGAAAGAAGTACGGACTCAGGGCTGCCCGCCGGTCCCTTGTGAAAATCAGGAAATTCCGCTATAATCAAAGGCATTGGAAGGAGAGACGCCTATGAAGATTCAGTTACAGCATCTCACGAAAACATTTCACAGCCCCGGACGGAAATCCTCCGGAGAGGTGGTTGCGGTCAATGATTTTACCTTTGAAATTCCCGACGGCCAGCTCATCGGCCTGCTTGGCCCCTCCGGCTGCGGAAAAAGCACGACCCTGAACCTGATCTGCGGCCTGGAGCGGCCCACCGGCGGAAAGATCTTCTTCGGGGACCGGGACGTCACCGACCTGCCTCCCGAGCTGCGGGGGGTGGGGATGGTCTTTCAGAACTACGCCCTCTACCCCCACCTGACGGTGCGGAAAAACATCCTCTTTCCCCTGGAAAATTTAAAGGGAAAGGACCGTCTCTCCAAGGAGGAGATGGCCCGCCGGGTGGACGAGGCCGCCTCTCTGGTGCAGATCGGGGAGCTTCTGGACCGCAAGCCCAGTGAGCTGTCCGGCGGGCAGCAGCAGCGGGTGGCCATCGCCCGGGCGCTGGTGAAAATGCCCCATGTCCTGCTGCTGGACGAGCCCCTCTCCAACCTGGACGCCCGGCTGCGCCTCCAGACCCGGGAGGAGATCCGGAAAATCCAGCGGGCCACCAAAATCACCACCGTCTTTGTCACCCACGACCAGGAGGAGGCCATGAGCATCTCCGACCGGATCGTGGTGATGAAGGAGGGGGTTTTGCAGCAGATCGGCCAGCCCCAGCAGGTCTACGACGACCCAGCCAACCTGTTTGTGGCCAAGTTCCTGGGCACGCCCCCCATCAACGTCTTTGACGGCCAGATCCAGGGCGGGATGCTCCATCTGGGCGGGGAGGCGGTGCTGCCGGTCCCTGGTATCCCGGACCAGCGCGTCACCGTGGGCATCCGTCCCGAAGGATTCCTGCCCCAGGCCGACGGTCCCCTCTCCTGCACTCTCAGCGGCGTGGAGGTGATGGGCCGGGACATCAGCGTGGTGGCCTCCCACCCCGCCTGCCAGTCCCCCACCCTCCGGGCCATCATCACCGCCGACGCCCCGGTGGACCGCAGCGCCCAGAGCGTTTGCTTTGCCTTAAAGCCGGAGAAAGTGTTCCTCTTTCAGCCGGACTCCGGCTGCCGGATTCGGAGCGTGCCATGAGACAAGAACGAAAAGCCTGGCTGTACCTGCTCCCTGCCATTTTGTTTCTGGGTGCCTTTCTGGTCTACCCCCTCATCGACGTGTTCATCTACTCGGTGGAGGAGGGGTATAACTTTGCCTCCCAGACCTACTTTGGCGTGGGCCTGTACAACTACTCCTATGTGCTCCACGACCCCTACTTTTTGCAGGCGGTGAAAAACACCTTCCTGCTGGTCATCATCACCGTGCCCCTGTCCACCGGACTGGCGCTGGTCATCTCCCTGGCCCTCAGCTCCATCCGGCCCCTCCGGGACCTGTTCCAGACCATCTACTTTCTGCCCTACGTGACCAACACGTTGGCGGTGGGCCTGGTGTTCATGATCCTGTTTCAGAAAACGGAGTACACCGACGGCCTCATCAACCTGATGATCCAGTGGTTCGGGGGCTCCAGCGTGGACTTCATCGAGGGACCCTACTGGGCCAAGATGTTCGTGCTGTGCTTTTACACCATTTGGGTGGTCATGCCTTTTAAAATCCTCATCCTCACCAGCGCCCTGGCCTCGGTGAATCCGGACTACTACAAGGCCGCCCGGGTGGACGGCACCTCCAAGGGGCGCATCTTCCTGCGCATCACCCTGCCCATGATCTCCCCCATGGTGTTCTACCTCATCGTCACCGGCTTTATCGGCGCTTTTAAAGCGTACAGCGACGCGGTGGCCCTCTTCGGCACCGACCTGAACGCGGCGGGGATGAACACCATTGTGGGCTATGTCTACGACATGCTCTACGGCGACAGCGGCGGCTTCCCCTCCTACGCCTCGGCGGCCGCCATCATCCTGTTTGCCATCGTGCTGACCATTACTTGCATTAACCTGCTGGTCAGCAAAAAGCACGTGCACTACTAAGGGGGGATTTTTTTGGAACGAACTTTTGATTTTGAACGCCTCCAGGGGCGGGCCAAACGCAGAAAACAGGTGCTGCGCTTTTTTACCTACCTGCTGCTGGGGGTCTGGGCTGTGGTGGTGCTCTTCCCCTTCTACTGGATGCTGCTCACCTCGGTGAAGGACTACGGCGCCTATAACGCCGAGCACATCCCCACCTTCTTCACCCTCTCCCCCACCCTGCAAAACTACAAGGACGCCTTTACCTCCGTCCCCCTGGGCCGGTATCTGGCCAACACCGTGTTTTTCGCCGTGGTCACCACCGCCCTTATGGTGGTGGTCATCACTCTGTCCGCCTACGCCTTTGCCCGGATGGAGTTCCGGGGCAAAAACCTGCTGTTCACCCTGTTTTTGTCCCTTATGATGATCCCCACCGAGTTGGTGGTCATCACCAACTACGCCACCATCACCGGCCTGGAGCTGCGCAACACCTTCACCGGCCTTATCCTCCCCTCGGTCACCTCGGTCTTCTATATCTATCTGCTGAAGGAAAACTTTGAGCAGGTCCCTGACGAGCTCTACCGGGCGGCCAAGGTGGACGGCACCTCCGACTTTAAGTACCTGTGGAAGGTAATGCTGCCCATCTGCCGCCCCACCCTGGTGACCATCATCATCCTGAAGGTCATCGAGTGCTGGAACTCCTACGTGTGGCCCCGGCTCATCACCGACGACCCCAACTACTTTCTGGTGTCCAACGGCATCCAGGAGATCCGGGAAAACGGCTTTGGCCGGGAAAATATCCCCGCCATGATGGCGGCCGTGGTGGTTATCTCCGTGCCCCTCATTCTGCTGTTTTTCCTATTCCGGAAGAAGATCATGGCGGGCGTGTCCAGAGGAGGGATCAAGGGATGAGAGGAAAACGCTTCTGTGCGGCCCTTCTCTCCGCCGCCCTTCTGCTGGGACTCACCGGCTGCCACGGCTCCAGGGAAACCGTGAGCTTCCAGGTGCCCGATACCTTTGACGAGAGCCGCACCTATGAGATCACCTTCTGGGCCAAAAACGACACCAACAAGCGCCAGACCGATATCTACAAGCAGGCAATCGCCGACTTTCAGCAGCTCTACCCCAACATCACGGTGGACCTGCGCCTCTACACCGACTACGGCAAAATTTACAACGACGTCATCACCAACATCTCCACCGGCACCACCCCCAACGTGTGCATCACCTACCCTGACCACATCGCCACCTACCTCACCGGCGAAAACGTGGTGGTGCCCCTGGACGAGCTGTTTGCCGACCCGGACTACGGTCTGGGGGGCAGTCAATTAAAATTTGACGGCCCCACCCAGGAGGAGATCATCCCCCAGTTTTTGGAGGAGTGCGACCTGAACGGCACCTACTACGCCGTGCCCTATATGCGCTCCACCGAGGCCTGCTATATTAACAAGACCTTTGTGGAACAGCTGGGCTACACCCTCCCGGAGACCCTCACCTGGGACTTTATCTGGGAGGTATCGGAGGCCGCCGCCAAACAGGACAGCCAGGGTAATTACCTGCTCAACGGCCAGAAGGTGATGATCCCCTTCATTTACAAGTCCACCGACAACATGATGATCCAGATGCTTCAGCAGCTGGACGCGGGCTACTCCACGGAGAGCGGGGACATTCTGCTCTTCAACGACACCACCAAGGAGCTCCTGTCCACCATTGCCCAGCACGCGGAGACCGGGGCCTTCTCCACCTTCAAGATCTCCAGCTACCCGGCCAACTTCCTCAACGCCGGCCAGTGCGTCTTTGCCATTGACTCCACCGCCGGCTCCACCTGGATGGGAGCGGACGCCCCCCTCTCCGACATCAGCCCCGACGCCTTCGTGGACTTCGAGACCGCCGTCATGCCCATCCCCCAGTTTGATCCGGAGAACCCTCAGATGATCTCCCAGGGTCCCTCCATCTGTATCTTCAACAAGGACGACCCCCAGGAGGTGCTGGCCTCCTGGCTGTTCACCCAGTTCCTGCTCACCAATGAGGTGCAGATCCCCTACGCCCAGACCGAGGGGTACGTCCCTGTTACCTCCAAGGCCCAGCAGTCGGAGGAATACCAGGACTACCTGTCCCGGGCCGGGGAGGACGACGACACCTACTATGACGTAAAAATTGCGGCCACCCAGCTGCTGCTGGACCACACCGACGACACCTTTGTCACCCCGGTGTTCAACGGCTCTGCCTCCCTGCGGGACGCCGCCGGACAGCTCATTGAGAACACGGTAAAGTCGGTGCGCCGGGGACAGACGGTGGACGACGCCTACTGGGACTCCCTCTTTGAGGAGGTCCGCGCCCTCTACCACCTGGACGAAACCAGCGCCTCCGCCTCTGGTCCCGCCGACCTGGGACCTCTGCCTCAGACGGCGGTGGTGCTGCTGGGCAGCCTGGGGGCCGCCTGGGTGCTCATCCTGATATGGGTGGCCCGCAGCGCCTGGAAAAAGAGGTCAGGCCATTGATTTCTTGAAAATTCCAGTTATAATGAAGGTGGCCGACCGGCTCGGCCAAACCATTGGAAAAGGAGAAGCAACATGAAACGTACCATCTTTTTGACCTTGGCTCTCACTCTGGCCCTGGCTGTCACCGGCTGCGGAAACGGCACCACCAGCCAGCAGGACGCCTCCGGCAGCGGCTCTGACACCACCTCTCAGTCCCAGTCCTCCGCCTCCGGCTCCCAGACCGCCGGTGAGGTCATGAGCTATGCGGACTATGTGGCCGCCGATCTGGACAGCCAGGTCACCGTGGAGACCTACGTCCAGGCCAAGCAGTCCTGGTGGGACAACAAGGCCACCCTGTATACCCAGGATCAGGACGGCGCCTACTTTATCTACGATATGCCCTGCTCCCAGGAGGACTATGACAAGCTGACTCCCGGCACCAAGATCCAGGTCACCGGCTATAAGTCCGAGTGGTCCGGCGAGGTGGAAATCATCGACGCCACCTTCCAGATCGTGGATGACGGCGATACCTTCGTGGCGGAGCCTCTGGACGTGACGGATCTGCTGGGCTCCGACGAGCTCATTGACCACCAGAACCAGCTGGTCTCCTTCCAGGGCCTGACGGTGGCTCCCTCTGAGGACGCCAGCGGCAACCAGGTGGCTTTCCTGTACAACTATGACGGCTCCGGCACCCAGGGAGATGACCTGTATTTCAATGTCTCCCTGAACGGTCAGACCTACACCTTCACCGTGGAGTCCTACCTCTGCGACAGCTCCACCGAGGTCTACAAGGCCGTGGAGGCTCTGGAGATCGGCCAGGTCATCGACGCGGAGGGCTTCCTCTACTGGTACGAGGGCGTCAACCCCCACATCACCTCTGTCACCGTGGCCCAGTAATTTCCCCATCTGTTTTCAGCCTGCTGCCCTTTGGGCGGCAGGCTGAATTTTTTCTGAAAAATTTTTCTCCCCTGCAACAATTTTCTCGCCGGGAGCGTCAATTGAGATAGAAGGGGGTGAAGCGATGAACCATCCAACCAACCCACCGGTGGATTGGGAAACCCTGGTCACCCAGGAAGAAAATCGGCTCTACCGCACCGCCCTGGCCATTCTGGGCGACCCCAGCGAGGCCCAGGACGCGGTGCAGGAGGCATTCCTTGCGTTTTTAGAAAAGGCACCGGCGGACTTGGAGATCCCCAGCGCCTGGCTGATGCGGGTAGTGGTGAACGGCTGCAAAAGCCGGCTGCGCCTGCGCTGGCGGCGGCCCACCGTGCCCCTGTGGGAGGAGCTACCCGCCCCCTCCCCCCAGGAGCGGGAGGAGCTGGAGGAATTATACGCTCTGCCGCCCCAGGACCGGGCCGTCATCCATCTGCACTACTACGAGGGCTACTCCACCCAGGAGATTGCCCAGCTGCTCCACTGCCGCCCCGGCACGGTGCGCTCCCGGCTCTCCCGGGCCCGGGAGCGGCTTCGCCGATTGTTAGGAGGAGATTTTTTGTGAAATACTACGTTCAGTATATGGATTCCCAGCAGGTAACCCCGGAATTTCACCGCCGCCTGTGTGAACTAAAACCCCGGCCCCGCCGTTCCCATGTGGGGCGAATGGCCGCCCTGGCCGCCTGCGGCGCGGTGGCCTGCCTGGCCCTGTATGTGGGTCTGTCCCCCGACTCCGCCCCCAATCAGTTGACCTCTGACACCATCGTCCCTGGCATTCAGGATACCATTGGCCCTGGGGACTCCTCGGGCTACCTGGTGCCGGACAGCGGGGAGGGAACCGCCAACTTTTTCTGTATGCGGGGGATCGACTATGTCCCGGTGGAAACCGAGATAGACAGCTCCCTGCGCTACGATGTACAGGAGGGCTCTTTTGGCCGCACCCTCACCCAGGAGCAGCTATTTGACCTGTTCTGGCCGGAGGGCGATGGAGAAGGCATTCCCTGGACGCTTTTTTGGGACGGTTACACCCTGAATGCCGACGCTATTTACGACAAAAACGGCGCCCTGCTGTGGGTAACGGTGGTGGGCAGCAAGGGGGATGCCCACTTCTCCCTCCAGCTCGCCCCCGACCAGCTGCCTCCTTCCTGCGTGGCTGGGACAGAGCCCATCTACTATGAGGACTTCGGCACGGAGATTGCCGCCTGGACCACCACCGGCGACTGGAACGACGACGGCGTAGAGGAGACCAAGGTGACCGTCCAGGCCGTGAAGGACGGCATCGGGGTGCGCTTTGTCAACTATGGCCAGACCGATCCGGAGGGCAAGGACACCGCCCTGGACTTCAACAGCTTCTTTGTGAACTACACCTTCGCCGTGGAGGGCATCCAGTTCACTCTGGACCACCTGCGCACCGCCACCGACATCCCCACCTGGCGCGCCGACACCTTCTCTAACCTAGAGGAAGCCCAACAGGAGGCGGCCTTCGCCCCCTATCTGCCCGCCTCTGCCCCCGCAGGCTACGGGGAGTTTGAAGGCAATCTCTTTTATCAGGAGGGGATAAAAAATACCCTGTTCCTGCGCTGGAGCCAGGGGTACAACGATGTGACCGTCCGGGTGTCCCTCCCGGAGGGAGGCGCGCCGGACGGAGAACCAGTGGACGTAAACAACCCGGCTGCCTATGACGTGCGCCTCTACTCCATCCCCTGGTGTGACAGCGTGCCGGAGGAATATTGGGAGACGGTAGACAATCCCATCTTTCGCGCCCAGGACATGACCCGGGAGGTTGTGTCCGCCCGCTCCCACTCCTACCAGGACGCCGGGGACATGGACGGTCCCCGCATCGACTTCACCATCCGCTATTCTGACGGGACCGAAGCGGTTTACACAAGCAAAGGGCTGAGCGAGGACGCACTTTGGGCCATGATTTCCCCCACTCTTCCCGCGTGATGGGGGTTGCGGAGTAAGCACCTGCGCATTATAATGGAACGGTATGAAAGGAGCCGTTTCCATGAAAATTATTGATGCGCATTTACATATTTTCCCCTCCGAACCCCGCACCGACGCTATGGCCGAAAAAGTGGGCCACGTCAACTCGGTGGACCACCTGCGTGAGGTGTACGGGCAGCTGGAGATCGTCCACGGCGTGGTCATGGGCAACCGCAGCCTGGATGTGGGTTTTCATAACTACCCCACAGACCTGTTCCACTACTGTGTGGGGCTGGACAGCCTGGTGCTGGACCGGGGGGAGACCATCCCCAAGGACCTGCCCGACCAGGTGGAGGAGCACCTGAAGCGAGAGAACTGCTGCGGCGTGAAGCTCTACCCCGGCTACAACAAGATCTGGCTCACCGATTCCATCTACCAGCCCATCTATGAGCTGGCCGCCCGCTACGACAAGCCGGTGGCCATCCACATGGGCCTCACCTCTTATGCCCGGGCCTACCTGAAGTACAGCCACCCCCTGGTGCTGGACGAGGTGGCCGCCGACCACCCCCGCACCCGCTTTGTCATGTGCCACTTCGGCAACCCCTTCCTCCAGGAGGCGGCCGCCGTGCTGGAGAAGAACCCCAACGTATCCACCGATCTGTCCGGTCTGCTGGAGGGCCGGGTGGATCTGGACGCCTACTTCCTGGACCGGGCGGTGTACGCCGAGCTGCTCCGGGGCTGGCTGAGCTATGTGGGCTGCTGGGACCGGGTGATGTTCGGCACCGACTGGCCCATTGTCAACCTGGAGGAGTACATCCGCTATATCCAGCGCCTGGTGCCCCGGGCTCACTGGCAGAGCGTCTTCTTCGACAACGCCAACCGGATCTACGGTCTGGGCCTGGACGCCTGAGAGAGGAGGGAATCGGACATGCTGCCAAAGGACCCTGTACTGCTGCTGAGCGTGGTGAACACCAAGCTGCGGGACAGCTACCCCAATCTGGAGGAGCTGTGCCACGGGGAGGACGCCGACCCGGACCAGGTGACAAACGCCCTGGCCGCCATCGGCTACACCTACCAGCCGGACCAAAATCAATTTCGATAAGCAATATGGCCTCCCCGATCTTCTTCGGGGAGGCCAAAAAAATACCCGGAGCATCTGCTCCGGGTATTTTTGCTACGTAAGGCGTCAATCAGTCGGCCAGCAGGTTCTTCTCGGTGGTGGGGTCGAACAGGTGGATGAGCTGGCTGCGGAAGGTGAAGCCCAGCTTGGTGCCATAGGGCACGCCGGCACGGAACTCGGCAGGCAGCTCGGTGGTCTGGATGCGCATGACCACGTTCTGCTGCTTCTCGCCCTCGCCCACGGTGGCGTGGAGATAGAACTCGCTGCCCATCAGCTCGGAGACCTCCACGGTGGCCTGGATGGCGTTGCCGC
Organism: uncultured Oscillospiraceae bacterium; assembly: GCA_944385665.1. Classification (GTDB taxonomy): domain Bacteria; phylum Bacillota; class Clostridia; order Oscillospirales; family Oscillospiraceae; genus Lawsonibacter. Next base: position 53,233 of record CALWYB010000005.1, on the reverse strand, counting down.
CGGCGGTCTGAACGGTGATGTGCTCGGGACGCACGCCCACGATCACGTCGGCGCTGCCCTGGCCCTTGGCGGACAGCTTCTGGGCCATCTCGTCGGTGACAGGGATGGTGGCGCCCATGCACTGGATCTGATAGCCGGTGCCGGTCTTCTCCAGGTGACCGTTGAAGAAGTTCATCTGGGGAGTGCCGATGAAGCCGGCCACAAACAGGTTCACAGGGCTGTCAAAGACCTGCTGGGGGGTGCCGATCTGCTGGACAAAACCGTCCTTCATGATGACGATCCGGTCGCCCAGGGTCATGGCCTCGGTCTGGTCATGGGTGACGTAGATAAAGGTGGTGTTGATGCGCTGGCGCAGCTTGATGATCTCAGCACGCATCTGGTTACGCAGCTTGGCGTCCAAGTTGGACAGAGGCTCGTCCATCAGCAGTACCTTGGGCTCACGGACGATGGCACGGCCGATGGCCACACGCTGACGCTGGCCGCCGGACAGAGCCTTGGGCTTACGGTCCAGATACTGGGTGATGTCCAGGATCTCAGCGGCCTGGTTCACCCGACGCTCGATCTCCGCTTTGTCCATCTTGCGCAGCTTCAGGGGGAATTCCATGTTTTCCCGCACCGTCATGTGGGGATACAGGGCGTAGCTCTGGAAGACCATGGCGATATCGCGGTCCTTGGGCTCCACGTCGTTGACCAGCCGGTCATCGATACGCAGCTCGCCCTTGGAGATCTCCTCCAGGCCGGCCACCATCCGCAGGGTGGTGGACTTACCGCAGCCGGAGGGTCCAACCAGAACGATGAACTCCTTGTCGGCGATCTCCAGATTGAAATCGCTCACCGCGGTGACGTTACCGTCATAGATCTTGTAGATGTTCTTCAGGCTCACAGTAGACATGGGCTTGGGCCGTAGTACGCTCGCCTCTGCGCGCGCACCTCCCCGACAGAGAGCGAAACCCTGACGGGATTACGGCAGGTCTCCACACTGCCGCACCGCCGGCCGGCGGCTTACTTTTTCCTCCTTTTTTCTGGTCCGGGGGGCTATTGGAATGGAGTAGCCCCGCGGCCTGCAACTGATGGAACGCGGCTGCCCGTTTTTGGGAGCAGAAAACGTTTCCTGCCACTAATAATACCCTAATTTTCCATGCCTCCGCAACTAAAATTTCTCCGTCTGGGTATAGAAATTTACTCCTCCTGTTCGGTGCTTTTTCCCAATAAATCTACATTTGTATTTTATCTTGACAAATGTAGTTTTATGGACTATGATAGTCCCATTCCAAATCAGGAGGGGACGCTATGGAGCGCCAAGAAGAACATCTGGATCTGCGTCAGCGCAAGACCAGGAAACTGCTGGTGGAAGCTCTGGCCCAGCTGCTGGAGGAGAAGCCCTTCCAGGAGCTGTCGGTCACCGACATCTGCCGCCGGGCCATGGTCCACCGCACTACCTTTTATTCCCACTTCAACGACAAGCAGGAGCTGCTGCACTACCTGCTGGAGGGGATGGAGCGGGAGTGCGCCGCCACTTGTCTGCCCCAGGACCCGGACCGGAGTCCCCGGGAGTACCTGCTCACCGCCGCCCGCAACGTCTTCCAGTTCTTTGCCCAGCGCAGGGCCCTGTACCGGGCCTGTCTCAACAGCGGCGCCGCCGCCCTGGCCCACACCTTGGAGGACTGCGCCGCGGGCGAGCTGTGCCGCCTGCTGTCGGAGCCTCGGTTCCGGGCCGTCTCTCCCCAGGTGGACCCCCAGGTGGCCGCCCACTTCTACACCGGCGCCATGCTCTCCCTCATCCGCTGGTGGCTCACCAGCGACGAACCTCTCCCCACCAGCTATCTGTTAAAAAATCTGGAGCAATTTATTCCCATTCAGTGAGGCACTCTTATGCAGGAAAAACGCACCGAAAGTCCCATGACCAAAGTGGCCCGCTTTATTGTGGACAAACGCAAGGCCTTCTACCTGGTCTTTCTTGCCGCCTTCCTCTTCTGCGCGGCCTCCATCAACAAGGTTCAAATCAACAACGACATCACCTCCTATCTCCCTGCCCAGACCGAGACCCGCCGGGGCCTCACCATTATGGACCAGGAGTTCGTCACTCTGGGCAGTGCCAACGTGATGGTGTCCAACGTCACCTACCAGACCGCCCTGGACCTCTCCCATAAGCTGGAGGACATTGAAGGGGTATCCGAGGTAGCCTTCGATCACACCGAAGAACACTACAAAAACTCCTCCGCCCTGTTCACCATCTCCTTTGATGGGGAGGAAACTGACCCGGCCACTGTGGAGTCCATGAACCAGGTGCTCTCCGCCCTGGACGGCTACGACGTGTACGCCTCCACCCAGATCGGACGGGATGAGTCGGCCAATCTTCAGCAGGAGATGACCGTCATTCTGGCCATCGCGGCGGTGGTCATTGTAGTGGTGCTGCTGTTCACCTCCAAGAGCTACATGGAAGTGCCCGTCTACCTCATCGTCTTTGTGGTGGCGGCGGTACTGAACATGGGCACCAACTTCATCTTCGGCACCATCTCTTTTATTACCAACTCCATCGCCGTAGTCCTCCAGCTGGCCCTGGCCATCGACTACGCCATCATCTTCTGCCACCGGTACATGGAGGAGCGGGACAACGGCCTGGACCCTCGGGAGGCCGACATCGCCGCGCTGAGCAAGGCCATTGTGGAGATCTCCTCCTCCAGCCTCACCACCATCTCCGGCCTGGTGGCGCTGATGCTCATGCAGCTGCGCATCGGCTTTGACATGGGCATCGTCCTGTCCAAGGGCATCGTGTGCTCCATGCTGTGCGTGTTCTTGCTCATGCCCGGGCTGCTCATGCTCTTCAGCAAACCCATCGACCGCACCCGCCACCGCAATCTGGTGCCCAAGATCAACTTCTGGGGCAAGGCCATCGTCCGCCTTCGCTACGTGCTGCCCCCCATCTTTCTGGTGGTGGTGGTGGCCGGAGCAGTGCTCTCTTCCCAGTGCGACTACGTCTTTGACGCCAACGACACCGACTTTGACAACAAGCCCGCCTGGCGCATCGCCGACGAGAAGGTGGCCGACACCTTCGGGAAGAAAAACACCATCGCCGTGCTGGTGCCCCGGGGGGACTACAACAAGGAGAAGTACATCCTGGAGCGGGTCTCCCAGCTGCCCCAGGTGACCCAGGCCACCGGCCTTGCCAACATTGAGGTGGAGGACGGGCGGATGCTCACCGACGAGATGAACCCCCGGCAGTTCTCCGAGCTGGCTGGGGTGGACATTGAGCTCTCTCGCCTTCTCTACCAGGCCTACGGTCTGAGCGTGGAGGAGTACGGGGCCATCTTCCAGGACCCGGACGACTACTCCGTCCCCCTCATCGACGTCTTTGAGTTCCTGCTGGACCAGAAGGACAAGGGGGTGGTGAACCTCACCGGGGAGCAGGCCGACAAGGTGGACGATCTCCAGGAGCAGCTGGACGTGGGTCTGGAGCAGCTGCGGGGGGAGCACTGGTCCCGTCTGGTCTTTGTGGCCGACGTGCCCACCGAGGGGGACGAGACCTACGCCCTGCTGGATCAGATCCGCGCCATCGCCCAGGAGTACTACGGCGACCAGGTGATTCTGGTGGGCAACTCCACCAACGCCTTTGACCTGGCCAGCTCCTTCTCCGGGGACAACCTGAAAATCAGCATCCTCACCGCCCTGTTTGTCATGGTGATTTTGCTGTTCACCTTCAAGTCGGCGGGCCTGCCCATTCTGCTGGTGCTCACCATCCAGGGCTCCATCTGGATCAACTTCTCGGTGCCGGTAATTACCCACACCAATCTGTTCTTCCTGAGCTACCTGGTGGTCAGCTCCATCCAGATGGGGGCCACCATCGACTACGCCATCGTCATCACCAACCGCTACATGGAGTTGAAAACCGTCATGGAGCGCAAGCAGGCGGCGGTGGAGGCCCTGAGCCAGAGCTTCCCCACCATCCTCACCTCTGGCACCATCATGGCGGTGGCCGGCTTCCTCATCGGCGGCATCTCCACCGATGCCACCATCGGCTCGGTGGGCCAGACACTGGGCCGGGGCACCGTCACCTCTATCATCCTGGTCATGACCGTGCTGCCCCAGCTGCTCATGCTGGGGGACGCCCTCATTGAGCGCACCGCCATCACCCTCAACCGGGACCGCAAGCAGCGCTTCAACCAGGGCACCATGCGCCTGGACGGCCACATCCGCGGCCACGTATCCGGCTTTGTGGACGGCGAGTTCAAAGGCGTGCTCCACGGCAGCGTGGACGCCCTCATTGAGAGCAAATACCAGGAGCTGGACACCTCAGAACAGGAGGATCATCCATGAAACACACACAGCGGGGAGCCGCCCTCCTGACGGTTCTGGCGCTTCTTTGTACCCTGACCCTGCCCGCCGCAGCCGCGTCCGACACGGTCACCATTGCCACCGCCCAGGATTTTGCCGACTTTTCCAAGCAGTGTACCCGGGACACCTGGTCCCAGGGCCTCACCGTGGAGCTCACCGCCGACCTGGACCTGAGCGGCTCCGATTTCACTCCGGTGCCCATCTTCCAGGGCACCTTCCACGGCAACGGCCACACCATCTCCGGCCTCTCCTTTGACAAGAAGGGCTCCAAGGTGGGCCTGTTCCGCACCCTCACCGCCAGCGCCGTGGTGGAGGGCCTGACGGTGGAGGGCTCCCTCTCCCCCCAGGGCTCCGCCAGTCAGGCTGGCTTGCTGGCCGGGGAAAACTACGGCGCCGTGAACCGTTGCGCCGCCCAGGGCTCCGTGACCGGCCAGGAGGACATCGGCGGTCTGGTGGGCCTCAACGGGGAGGGCGCGGTCCTCACCGCCTGCTCCAGCGCCGCCGCCGTCACCGGTGTGACCAACGCGGGGGGCATCACCGGCCAGAACCTGGGCACGGTGACCGACTGCACCAACACCGGGGAGATCAACACCCAGGCCGACCAGGACACCCCTACCAGCGTAGGCGGCATCGCCGGGCTGTCCCGGGGCACCATCCGGGGCTGTACCAACGCCGGGGCGGTGGGCTATCAGCACGTGGGCTACAACATGGGGGGCATCGCAGGCATGCAGTCGGGAGAGATCTCCGGCTGCACCAATACCGCTCCCATCCAGGGCCGCAAGGACGTAGGCGGCATTGTGGGCCAGTTTGAGCCCAACACCAGCCTCACCTATGGGGCCTCCCCCTCCCAGCAGCTCAGTGACAGCCTCTCCGCCCTCTTCGGGCAGCTGGAGAAGTTCACCAACCAGCTCAACGACATGGTCACTCAGGGAGTGTCGGACGCCCAGGCCATCCACGACTCCCTCTCCGCCATCCAGGACCGCACCCACGGGTTGGGAACGGAAGGGCAGGCGGATTTCCAGGCTATGTCCGACTCCCTGTACCAATACACCACCGACCTCAGCGGCAGTCTGGATGCCCTGCGGGAGAATCTGGACCAGTTCAGCAACGAAACCCAGGACCAACTCCAGGAGGCCCTGGATCAGACGGATCATCTGCTCAGTGCCCTGGACCATCTCACCGGCAGCGGCCTGGACCAGCCCGTCCAGGACCTGAAACACACCCTCTCCCAGATCCGTACCCAGCTCCAGACCATCCGCACCCACCGCCAGGCCATGGCTCAGGAGCTGGACTCCCTCAAGCAGTATGTGTCCGACGTGGCCCGGCTGGTGGCCGCGGGACAGTTCCAGCAGGCCCTCCAGCTTTCCTTCCCCTCCGTTGACCCAGTGGGCCATATGAAGGCCATCACCAACGCCTTGAAGGAGCTTCCCTCCCTGGCCGCCAAGCTGCCCGACCAATGGAATGCCGTCAGCAGTCAGCTCTCTCAAGCTCTGGGGCAGACCGGGGCGGAGATCAACCAGGCCCTCAACGGACTGTATGAGGCACTCTCCGCCTTGAACCAGGCGGGAGGCGACTTCTCCTCCTCCGCCCAGGGCAACCTGGACCAGGTGAGCCAAACAGCCAACCAAATCCGGGATCTGCTGAAACACTACACCGATACCCTGGGGAACAAGGCCCAGTCCGCCGTGGACGACATTGACCGGGAGCTCACCGCCATCCAAAACCGGGTGGAGGGCATGACCCAGGCCACCCAGGCGGATAGCGACGCCCTCTACGCCACCAGCCAGGCCATTCTGGACCAGATGGAGGCGGTGCGCCAGGCTATCACCGGTCTGGGCAAAGAGCCCCAGCTCACCGTCACCGACCTCACCGACGAAATCGACCAGGGGCCCGGTCTGGTGAAGGGCTGCACCGCCTCCGGCACGGTGGAGGGAGACTCCAACGTAGGCGGCATCGTAGGCACCGTGTCCACCGAGTTGGGAGACGATCCGGAGGCCACCTTCGACCTGGGCGACCTGAAGCTGATGAGCGATGTATACGCCACCCTGCGGGCCGTAGTGCGGGACTGCCGGTTTGACGGCGGCGTCACCGTGAAAAATGAGTGCGGCGGCGGCGTGGCCGGCCGGTGCGAGGCGGGCGCCATTGTGGACTGCGCCGCCCGGGGCACCGTGGAGACCGGCGGGAACTACTGCGGCGGCATTGCCGGCCGCACCAAGGGCAAGGTGGTCCGCTGCGCCGCCCTCACCGACCTCACCGGCCAGAGCTGGCTGGGCGGCGTGACTGGCCTGGGGGCGGACATCACCGACTGCCGCTCCATGGTCCGCGCTGACAGCGATGGAGAGTACCAGGGCGCCATCGCCGGCCAGGCGGAAGGCACCCTTACCGGCAACCGCTATCTTATGGAGGATCTGGCTGGTCTGGACGGGGTGGACTATGCCGAGACCGCCCAGGGACTGGACTTTGACGCCTTCTCCCAGCTGGACTACATCCCGGCGGATTTCCTCACCTTCTCCTACCGCTTTGAGGTAAACGGCCAGACGGTGGCCGAGATCCCCTTCGCCTACGGGGATGATCTGGACATGAGCCAGGTGCCCCAGGCCCCGCAGCAGGGCGGTGAGTACGGCCAGTGGCCCCAGTTCCCCACGGAAAATCTGCGCCGCTCCATGGTCCTCTCCGTCCAGTTCACCGCCCCCACCTCCACCCTGGCCGACCAGGATGGGGTGGCCCAGCTGCTGGTGGAGGGCACCTTCTCCCCCGACGCCGCTCTGACCGTAAACCAGGAGGAGCTGCCCCAGCAGGGCGTGGATGGCTACACCTCCCGCTCCGCCTGGAGCTACTCCGTCACCGGCAGCCAGTCGGACACCGTCACGGTGCGCCTGCGGGCGGACGGCGGGAAGAAACCGGCGGCAGCGGTCTATCAGGACGGCCGCTGGCAGCGGGTGGACAGCACCCAGGACGGCAGCTACCTGGTATTTCAGGCTTCCACTCAGGGCCAGGTCCTGCTGCTGGAGGATCATCAGCCGCCCCTTCTGGCGGTGGGTCTGGTCAGCGGCGGCGTGATCGTCCTGCTGCTGGCAGGCTTCTTTCTGCACCGGCATATCCGGGCAAAAGCTCCTTCTGGTGCGGAATAACAAAACAGGTCCCGGAGTACAGCTGTACTCCGGGACCTGTTTTGTTCAGACATGCATTATATTTGCTTTTCTCAGCGCGGGGGTCAGGGCCGTGTACAGCAGCGAGGCGCAGATCACTGCCACCACGCCGTTGAACAGGGTCACCGGCGCCTTGGTGGCCAGTACCTCCACCTGGGTCACCTGCCAGGTAAAGCCCTTCACGTACAGGGATTCCAGTACGTTTTTCCCCAGATACAGGATGCTGTAGCTCAGCGACCCGCACAGGGCCGCCGCCCACACCCGCACCCGCGGGTTCAAAAAGGTGGCTTTCCGCATCAGTCCGCCAGCCACAAAGGCCATGACAAACTTGGTCAGGAAGGTGATCCAGCACTCGGGGGCCCACATGGGGTCCATCAGGTCATACAGGCCGGACCCCACGCCGGCTGCCAGGCCGCCGCCTACCGGTCCCAGCAGGAAGGCCGACAGCAGACACATAATGTTGCCGAAATGGATCTTGGTCTTTCCCAGCCCGGTGGGAATGTCGATGCCCACATAGGTCAGGGCAAACACCATCGCCGCCATCATACCAATCAGGGCCAGGCGCTGGATGGAAAAAGAGTTTTTTTGTTTCATGGTTCTCGCTCCCATTCGCTTTGGTTTCTCTGCTGTCTGATTATAGCGAGATCTGATCTTTTTGATATATCCAATTTCATAAATCTTTTTCATATCAGATTTTTCCTGGTTCTGCAAAATAACCGTTGCATTTTTTGCCGCTGTGTGGTATATCTATACCACTGCCACCGGGTAGAGTAATGCGAACGCATTCGGTACACATCGTTAGGTCTTAGAAGATGTGTGCGCGAATGCTTTTTTCTTTGCAGGAGGGATTCCAATGGGTTTGATTGACCGGCTGTGCCGTTATTTCTCCCGTGGGGAGCTGCTGTTGTGGGGCTGCTCCATGGGGAGCATTCTGCTGGCCTTTGCACTGTTTGACCGGGGAAGCTATCTCACTCTGGCCGCCTCCCTCATCGGCGCCACCTCCCTCATCTTCTGCGCCAAGGGCAACCCAGCGGGCCAGGTGCTCATCATTCTGTTCAGTCTCATCTACGGAGTGATCTCCTTCTCCTTTGCCTACTACGGGGAGATGATCACCTATCTGGGCATGACCGCCCCCATGGCGGTGGTATCCCTGGTGGCCTGGCTGCGCAACCCCTTTCAGGGGAACCACTCTGAGGTGGAGGTCAACCAGCTTCCTCGGCGGGAGATCCCCTTCATGCTGGTCCTCACCGCAGCGGTGACGGTGGTCTTTTACTTCCTGCTGCGCTATTTCGGTACCGCCAACCTGCTGCCCAGTACCCTATCGGTGACCACCAGCTTTCTGGCCGTCTACCTCACCTTCCGGCGCAGCGCCTTCTTCCCCCTGGCCTACGCCGCCAACGACCTGGTGCTCATTGTTCTGTGGACTCTGGCCGCCGTGGAGGACTTCTCCTACCTGTCCATGGTCATCTGTTTTGTCATGTTTCTGGTCAACGACGGCTACGGCTTTTTCAACTGGTCCCGGATGCAGAAGCGCCAGCAGCAGCGGCGGGAAGAATTGGCATAACCCATGACAAAACCCCGTACCACACGGTACGGGGTTTTTCTCTCCTATTCTCTTTTACTCTGCAAAAAAGTTCACCGCATAGTCCCCAAAGTTGAAAATCAGGGTGGGGTCCTGGCTCCCGTCCTGGTAGGTGGTCATGGCAACAGCGGCCATGCCGGTGGTTCCGTCCACCTCCACCTCGTAAATGGTGGATTTGGGATCGCTTTGACTTTGCTGATAGGTCCCGGTATAAGTACGGTCGTTGGTCCGGTCGGTGAGGGTCAGCTTGCCATCTTTCGCCTTACAAAGCAGCTCGATCTGCTTTGCCCCCTCCAGGGTGCTGCTGCCCCGCTCTCCATAGGCCACCGCCTGCCCCTCGGCCTCCATACTCTGCACCGAGGTCATGACCCAGGAATATTCGTCGATGTTTGGCGCTTTACTGGCACATCCTGTGAGAAGCACCAGCAGAAGCGCCAGCAACAGGCCTGTTTTTTTCATAGTTTCTCCTTATCTCTTGCGGGTTTTGTATATTCCAACCACCGCTGCGACGGCGGCTGTGACAGCGATCACCCATATCCCCGTTTGGAACAGGGTATTGGAACCACATAGGATGTTGGTTGGTCCGTCGTTTCCGCCGATGATCGTCATATCAGCCCAAATGCGCTCCGCCGCCTGATCAGAAAGCCACTCCATCAGCTGACGCAGCATCACCAAAAGTGCAGCGGCTCCAAGGAGGACAAAACCTACCCGCCACATCTTTCTCTGCCGCTCACAGCGGGCCGCAAACTGCTCGTTCAGCAGCTCCAGCTTGGCGGCAATGGCTTTGAGTTCCGGATTCTCCGGGGAATCCGCCACCACCGACTCCCCCAAAAGAATGGTGACGGAGGTGTCCAGCGCCTGGGCCAGTTGGATCAGCATACCGGAATCAGGCACCGACAGGCCCTTTTCCCATTTGGAGACTGTCTGCCGGACGACATGCAGCTTGATGGCCAGTTCCTCCTGGGACAGGCCCTTGGCCTTCCGGAGCTGCTTCAAATTCTCGCTGAGCATAAACCTATCCCCTCTTTGCCCCATATATTTTGATTATATGGGAAAAACCCCCGTTGCTTCAAGCAACGCAGATTAACATTTGGTCGTTTGGGCCGAAAATAAGCAAGGTGAAGCCGCCCTTCGGGCAGCGGAACCCAACCCCGCACAGCGGGGCGGCGCGTTTGCGCCGTACAAGTGTTTTGGGCCGGAGCCCAAAACCTTGGCGCAGGCGGAATTCACTTCCGCCGAGCATTTAAGTTTCTCACGGTATCCAGAAAAAAGAACCACACCTTGCGGTGTGGTTCTTTTTTCTGGTGGACCTAAGCGAGCCAAATAAGAACTTGTGGTGCTTTGCGGGAGGAATTGCAATAACTATTGAGTTGCTCCGTACACAATCTAAGCAGCATTGTGTATAGAAGTAAGCTGATTGTCTGTAATTTGTTCCGTCGGTTGATAGATATCGATATTTTTCCCAAACTTTTGCTGTAATTTTGCCTTCAACAAACCAGCCACTTTTTTCCCATATGCAAATACTGCTTTATTTGCCGCAAAAGCGGTCTCTGCTTCTATCATAGCAAAGCCAGTGTCTTTGCGCTCTCGTCGTGCTTTATCAACTCGATGTGCGTAAAACTTTCTCTTGGAATCATCTTCTGCTTCACACGTAGCCTCAGCAATTAATGTTGCGGCATCCTGTTCTTCCAAAAGCAGTCCTTCAGATTTGCAAATTTCCACGATATGTTCCGCCTTACAATAATACATTTCGATATCATTAAAGTGGGCAACCACACATTTAACACGAGAATCAAATTCGATTTTTTTCTTAATATCTGTAATTTCGCTATCATATAGGCCATCACGGTCACGATAAATAATTACTGTCAAATCAGGATTGATATCTAATAGGAAACTTGCAAACATTTTTGCAGATTCAATTTGGCTTACGCTGTTGTAAGAGTAAATTTGAAATTCATCTCTTGCATATCCAGATGCTTCTAAGACACCTCGTAAATACTTCCTACTATCCATAGATGAATCCTCAGTAAGAATTATATACTTCAAATCACCGTTTTTAATATGATCATATTCATCCAGTGCCCCTAGTTCAAGAAGGCCAACATAATGATTGTAATTTGAATCAGAAATAACGCCGTTTTTAACCAGAAAAAACTTGGCATCTCCGTGTAGTGCAGACATTAAATGACGAGAGTGTGTAGAAATAATGATTGTGGTCTTTGTTCTATCGGAAAGAGATATCAGTAAAGCTGCTAACGCTCTTTGGTTATCAGGATGGAGGTGAGAATCTGGTTCATCTAGCAGAAGCAATGATGGCTGAAAATAGTTTACATAGGCGGCAATTTGTGTTGCTTGCAAAACGCCTGTACCAGCAAGGTCAATTGGTAACATGGGGGAATCGCCAGTCAATCTAAATTTAAGATCAATATAACCATCCACATTAGGGTCAGCATCGATTTCAAACTCTATTTCGGGGAAAATGGCTTTTAGATCAGCTAGAAACAAGCCCCACCGCGCCCTATCTCCATATAAAAGATTAATTACATTTCTAAAAACAGTATTAGAATCTCCTTTTGCAGCAATGCGCCTAACTACGCCAACCGTTCTAATTTCTTCCTCAAAAGGAATGCCCGCAAGTCCCGGCACATACATGCAAAACGGATTTTCTAGTGAAGATAGATGTTGACCAACTATTTTCCCCTCAAAACGTGCTGCAATATTTTTATTCCTGCCTTTTCTAAATGTTGCGACAACACTTTCACCCGTATCTTCAGTAAATGAGACCGAAATCCCCATATTAATATCTTCTTTGAGAATTCCGCCTTTTGCTAATGCATATGGATCTTTAACTGGGGAATATATGAGTTGGTCTGGGTAGACCGAAGTTGCCCACATATCATCTTTATCAAATTTGGGATTTTGCGAGTATAATCTTGCTGTTTGGGCTACCGATGTTGTAAACTGAAGAGCTTGTAAAACACTACTCTTTCCTGCATTGTTTGCTCCTACTAATACGTTAATTTTCTCTAAATCAAGAGTGGCAGAATCAATAGACTTAAAACGATTAATCGAGATTCGTTTTATCATAAATTTCCCTCACATACACGGACAAAATGTATTATACAAGCCAGTGAAGTTTTTTATTTCGACATTATTATATAATTTTCTAGTCCATATTGCAAGAGAACCACGAACGGTGGAGAATGAGTATATATTTAATTATCATTCAGTCCAAACTGAATCGACCCCAGCTTTTTCTTATAAAGTTGCTCATATTCCAAGACTTCTTTCCTATCCCGCTTGATGGGGAACACCTCCAAAATCGAATACTGAAAATAATTGTAATAATCAGCATTGGCGGTAATAAGCTCCACAAGGCGCTTGTTGCCGCCGTGTTTTGTCCTGGCATACTCACTCCACCGGCCCCAGATACCGCCCTGCTCTCCACTGGCGGAGCCGACATAGAGCTTGCCTGTTTTGGTATCTGTAATAAGATACACCCCGGCTACGGCGGACAGCTTTTCTTCCCACTCCTTATAAGCTGCTTTGTTGTACACAATTTTGCGGAGTGCCTCATAGGACAGCAACACTTTATCATAGCTGATGAAGCTGATTTCAGATACAGCAGGGCGAATAGCCAACAATTCTTTCTCTGTTGTTCCATTTTGACACCAGTTGATGGCTCCTTTGCCCCAGTCTATCACAAGGCGGTCTTTCAAATCAGCAAGCAGGTCTGTTCTGGTCAGCTCGTAAATGACAGAGGAGGATGGAGTCATGCCGCTGTCCGGCGTAAAGTCCTCCGGTAATTTGGTTCTATCGTAGGGCACAAAATCGCCTATTTGATAACACCCCTGAAAGACACCGTTTGTCCCCTCTGTCCCCAAAAAGCTGATAACCGTATCACAGTTCTTAAAGCGGGTGGGGGATTGGATAGACTGGTACAGTTCCAAATACCCATGTGCATAGTTTGCTGCCACCACTTCATTCGTCAGATTATGACGGATGAGCTTTGTCCGCTCCAGGTTAATTTCCTTACCAGCCAGTAATTCTTGAAGTTTCATAATTACCCTCTTTTCCGTTGTTAATAGGAAGTATCACCACCATCTTAAATCATCTTTTGTCCATGCGCAACAGAATGCACACAAAAATATAAGTGCAAAAATAACGTGTATATAACACATAAATTATCACTTATACTACCATCAAGAGGTGAGCATATGTTTAAGATCAGTAAGCCTGAGATGGTAAATAAAACATTCCGAATGCCAGCAGAGCTGATTGAGCGGTTGAATGCGGTGGCCCAAGCCCAGAAGGTGTCCCTGAACAATCTGGTGTGCCAGTGCTGTGAATATGCACTTGATAACCTGTCGGAATCAGAAGAGGATAAAGAATAGCGGCCATGCCACGGTGAGAGTGACATAGCCGCTATTCTTTTTTGCGGTATAAAGGTTTTAAAGGCTAGAAAAGCTTTATCGCCTAAATAACCTTTTTGCCGCACTATTTATTGAAAAATAAGGGATTTAGCAAGTACCCGCTCGCACGGGGCCGCCCACCTGTTGGAGCAGAGTATGTACGCTTACGCAGATACCCGTGTTCAACCAGCAATTCAATGGCAGGTGTAGTATCCTCCACGCTGGGGAACTCTCCCCGGCATAGGCGGTGTATATGATATTTGGTCAACTCACGTTTATCTTGGTCTTGGAGCCGCTTGAGGATTTGTTTTGCTCCCCGCAACGCCTTGTCCGCTCCCAACTGAGAATAGGCAAATTTAGCGTGTTCCAGAAAATACCTAGATATTTTGATGGCCCGTTCTATTGTGTTCCGCGATATTGGCCGTGCACTGGGAGCCGTCCTGTGTCTGGCACAATGGAGTAATCCCGCGATACGGAGCATATTTCCGAAGTGTTTTCCGCCCCAATCATCAATGGATGCAAGATCACTGACAAGCCTTGCTTCCAAAGCATCAAAATACTGCTCCGCACATTTATCCGCTTCACTATCCAATTCAAGTTCGCTTGCCGTCCCTTCTTGCGAAAGATTCAGCAAATCATAAAGGAGGTGCTCATATTTTTGCTTAAGCTCTAAAGGCAATTCTGGGACTTGGTATTTCCTTCTCCCCACCCTTGATACAGGGCGGCTATACAAAATTCTGGCAGGCAAACCTCTATTCCGAAACACCTCATTTTTCATCAGCCCCTCCAGCACATTGTCCTGTGCGGATAACAGCATCGTCAAAGTCGGGTCATTGATAGTTTCGCTTTCCCGTCCCTTTCGATCGACCCGAATACGGTCCCCGGTGTACGCTTTCAAAATGGTATCAATGGAAATTATATTGGAGTACCGCCCAGAGAGCGTATCAAATAGCCCGCCTTCGGTTGAAATGATACTCAAAATGCCCCGATTGTCTGCAAGCAAGGTTGTCAACGCTTCCGGGGTCACATCATCAGCAAGTAGCCTGAGCGGCCTTGTTTGCCGACGTTCCTTCTCCTTGATTTGAAGTCGAATTTCATATGCGCTATCCGCCTTACCAGCTTTTTCGTATTGGTCCAGTTGCTTCTTTAAGGCGGTTAATTCCGCTTCTTCCTGCTCCATTTTCAAGCGGCGGCGGGCATTCTCGTCGTCTTCAAATTGGTAGATTACTTTGGTCATGATTCTGACAATAGAGCTTTTCCTCTCACCGGACTTGGCAATAATGAGAATGTAAAGATTCAATGGTTCGCTGTGACTACTGTTTTGAACGACCTTGAATTTACCTTGCAAGGCACATGATAACACAGCAAGTGCACATACCGCCGCCATATCAACCGGGGTTTGTGTGCTTTCGGCAACAGCCATAACCCATTCTTGTAAAGGATGAGGTAACGCCTTGGTAGGAAATGTGGGTAGCGCAATACTGTCCAATGGTATTGGCATTTTCCATTCGGGTTCACACAATTCATTCTTCAATTTGTCAACAGCCTGGGCTGTGGTGAGGCCCTCTGCATACATCAAATAGTCAATGATACTGCCACCCTTATCCTGGGAGCGGCAACAGAATGTGTTGGTATCCTTTACATACATCAAGTTATCACGATGTCCACAGATTTCGCAATTGTGGAATACTGCGCCACTTGCTGTACGGCGAAAATCGCCGTTACGTTCCTTCAAATACCCGAACAAATCAAAGTTTTGTATCAGTTCGTCCAATTCAGAATCGGAACGCATGTCTGCGTGGCTAGAATTGTCGCTACGGTGTTTTCTTGCGCGGGTGGGAAAAGTAACAGCCTCGATGCTCTCGCACGAAATACGCTCATTTTCGTTGAGGAGTTTTGCGCTTTTATTCGTACCGTGGAAAATGCGGTCAGCGTTTACGCAGCTCTTGTCACTCTGGGGAAATAAATTCACCAGAGTTTCCATGATACGCTTCCGTATACCTTCATCAGTAACAGGCTTGTCCATCACAAAGGCCAGCCGAAATTTGGGGTGTTCTTTTGTGTGGCTGAAAGTCTGATAGTAGAATGCAAGGGGCAGACCGTTGTCGTGGCAAATGGCTCTTGCGTCTCTGATACGGAGTATTGGCCCGTCCTCCTCATTATCAATATCGACCAGAAACAATTGCTGTTCCTGCCAGTCCTTTGCGGACATACCACCCATGATTCCGGGGCTGATAGAATGGCCTGTTTTAATTTTCTGCACCAGTTCTTCCAGCGTAACAAGGGAAGGGCTGGCGCTTTTTTGCAGTCTGGTTTTGATACCTCCAATCTCTTTGCCAGAGGGCTTTTCATCATACCCCCTTGGGTCTATATGTACTTTGATTTTCGCTAACACCATTCATTTCCTCCTGTCTCAAAAATTCCTGATACTCCTCTTGGTGAGCCGCTACATAGGCGGTAATATCCGCATAGATGGCACGGGCAAATATCCGGCTCTGTGCTTGACTGATTTGAAATTGTGCCTGTGCCACTCGGTTTCACCGCCTAAAATAACGCTTTACTTTTTGAAAAGTATCGGTTATGATGATTTTATAACTAGAATCAATTAATCAATAAATTCTAGTTATAGAATTATATTAGCAAAATAAACATGGCCCGTCAGAAATTTTTGACAAGTCGTAAAAAGCAAAGTGGGGCACACGAAATATTCTACTTTTGGGAGGAATCCAAATGGGACGCTATGTTCAATTCCGTGATGTAGAGCCGGGAAGTCCGGTGTGGGTGGAGCGTATCAATAATTTGCTGCGTGAAAAGAAAATTACTCAGCAAGAATTGGCGAATCAATGTGGCATCTCTCCGTCTGTTGTTTCGGATTGGGTTGGTCGTAATAAGAGAGATAATCAAAAATTGCGGGAACCCAAAATTCAAGGATTTCAGAAGATTGCTAAATTTCTTGGAGTATCGGTTGACTATCTACTTGGCGAAAATGAATGTGAAATCCCGGAAGATGAGAAAATACATGAAATTACAGGTTTATCAAGCATTGCGATTCAAAAACTGAAACAGACGAATACGAAAATGGGCCATGGAGATATTTCAGCAGAAAAGCAAATTTTCGCTCTGAACTATCTACTTGAAAGTATGTCTGATGTACCATTGCTGGAAAACTTGTATGACTACCTGCTAGGTGAGTTTTCCTTCCCTGGCAAAGAGGAATCTTTGGGTGCAGCTTTTATGATTGAACGCCTGCCTAGTGGCAAGCAACGGCGAAACCTCACCTTCAAAGATGTGTTTGCCCAAGCCACATTTGTAAATGTCCAGCATGATTTGATGCGGTTGAAGGATAGAGCCGCAGAACAAAGAAAATCTCTAGAGGAAACTGGTCCAACGCAACAATGATTATATGGGAGAAGAAGCAATGAACATCGTTATTTATGCCCGATACTCTTCTGACCGCCAGACGGAGCAGAGCATTGAGGGCCAGCTGAAAGAGTGCTATGAGTACGCACGGCGCAACAGCTATACCATTGTGGGCGAATACATTGACCGGGCCATTTCTGGCACGACAGACCACCGCCCGGAATTTCTGCGCATGATTGCGGACGGGGACAAGAATCTCTTTCAGGCGGTATTGGTCTATCAGCTTGACCGCTTTGCCCGCAACCGCTACGACAGTGCCACCTACAAGGCCAAGCTCAAGAAGAATGGTATTCGTGTCCTATCCGCCCGTGAGAACATCTCCGATGATGCCTCTGGTGTGCTGATGGAAGCGGTGCTGGAGGGCATGGCGGAATATTATAGTGTCGAACTCTCACAGAAGATTCGCCGGGGCATGGATATCAATGCCGAAAAGTGTCTCTCCACAGGTGGGAATGTGGCGCTTGGATTCTATGTGGACGGTGAGAAGCACTTCCAGCTTGACCCGGACACCGCCCCTGTTGTACGGAAAATCTTTGAGATGTACGCCAGCGGTCAGTCCATGGCCGATATTATCCGATACCTCAATGCAAACCATATCAAAACCTCCTACGGCAACGAGTTTAATAAAAACAGTATCAACCGCATTCTTCGTAACAAGCGTTACATCGGCGTTTACACCTACCGGGGAACTGAGGTGCCGGACGGTCTGCCCCGGATCATCAGCGATGACCTGTTTTATGAGGTGCAGGATATAATGGATAAAAAGAAAAAAGCCCCTGCTCGTGCAAAGGCTTTTGAAGGTTACATATTGAGTACCAAGCTGTTCTGTGGCCACTGCAAAGCCGCTATGACTGGTATCAGCGGCACCAGTAAGACGGGCAACAAATACCACTATTATCAGTGCGTCACCAACCGCAGGGACAAGTCCTGCAAGAAAAAGACTGTCAGCAAAGCCTACATTGAGGACTTGGTGGTCATGGAAACCCGGAAACTGCTGACCAAGGAGAATATTGACCGCATTGCCAAGGAGGTCGTGCGGCTCTGCGAGCAGGAGAAGGACACAGACAACCTCAAGCGGCTCAAGAAACTCTTAAACGAGAACGAGCGGGCCACAGAAAATCTCTTTAAGGCCCTTGAAAGCGGCCAAATCGTCGATGTGATTGCGGAGCGTATCTCCCAAAAGAAACGGGAACGGGGCGAGTTGGAACAGCAGATTCTTGTGGAGACGTCCTCCCATCCCACGCCCACGGTCAATGAGGTGCGCTTTTTCCTGAACCAGTTCCGCAAGGGCGATGTGAATGACATCAAATACCGTAAGGCTCTGGTGGATACCTTCGTCAACAATATTTATCTCTATAACGACAAAATGACTGTCCTGTACAATACACAGGACAGCCATTCTGATGTGACCATTGACGATTTGAGTTCGTCTAGGGTCGCTTTGGTGGAGGCGGGGGGAGTTGAACCCCCGTCCGAAAACTCTTCCATGGGAACTTCTCCGGGCGCAGACGGTTATTCCGGAGGTCTTGCTCCTCCTGTTCCCCTCTCCCCAGGCAAGCCGTCACGCCTGAGGGTCGGGTAAGCTTCATAATTCATGGCCGGCGCAAAGCTTTGCCGGCGCACGTGCACCACTAAACGACGCCTGATCCCGGCTCGTGGTCCTTCCGGGTCAGACGGCCGCCTTTAATTAGGCAGCGTAAGCGTAATTTTCGTTGTTCTTTAATTTATAAAGAATGCCCGTTTTAAGGTGGCCAGGCGCCACCGCCCGCTATTCCCACTTCCGCGTCCCCGTCGAAACCGGTACGCCCCCGCGTCGTCGCAAGCTTCATATCCCTCGCTTCCGCCTGGCGGCGAAAGCTCGCTCATTCCGCTGCTCCTCCTTTTCCAAACGAACCCGCTTGCGCTGGGCTTCGTTTGGAGTAACGGGAGAATGAGGTGGGAACTTCTCCTCCCCCCAGGGGGGAGGAGAAGATTCCGTTTTCAATTAGACTTTCTCAGGCTCGGGATAGTCCACGCCGAAGGTCTCCACGGTGACCTTCTTCATGCGCTGAGGCTGGCGGGGCTTGTCGTTCCAGTCCCGCTTGGTGGACACAATGGCGTCGGCCACCTCCATGCCCTCGATGACCTTGCCGAAAGAGGCATACTGGCCGTCCAGGTGGGGAGCCTGCTCTACCATGATGAAGAACTGGCTGCCGGCGGAGTCGGGAGCCATGGTCCGGGCCATGGACAGCACGCCCCGGTCATGCTTCAGGTCATTGGGGAAGCGGTTCTGGGTGAACTCGCCCTTGATGGAGTAGCCGGGACCGCCCATGCCGGTGCCGTCGGGGCAGCCGCCCTGGATCATAAAGCCGGGGATGACCCGGTGGAAGATCAGGCCGTCATAAAAGCCCTTCTGGATCAGGCTGATGAAGTTATTCACCGTGTTGGGGGCAACCTCGGGGTACAGCTCCGCCTTCATGACGCCGCCGTCCTCCATCTCGATGGTAACGATAGGATTCTGTGCCATTGGAAACACTCCTTTTCAGCGGAGAACTCCTCCGCAATGCAGTTTAATACCGGGCGTTCCGGGTTTTCATGGTGCGGTCCATCTCCCGCTTGGCGTCCCGCCGGGCGGCGGACTCCCGCTTGTCGTAGAGCTTCTTGCCCTTGGCCAGGCCGATCTCCAGCTTCACCCGGGGACCTTTAAAATAGACGCTCAGGGGGATGAGGGAGTAGCCGTCCTGCTTGATGTGGGCAAACAGGCGCAGAATCTCCCGCTTGTGCATCAGCAGCCTGCGCTGACGCAGGGGATCCTTGTTGAAGATGTTGCCCTTCTCGTAAGGGCTGATGTGCATCCCGATGACCCACATCTGCCCGTCCTTGATGTGGCAGAAGGAGTCCTTCAGGTTCACATGGCCCTGGCGGATGGACTTGACCTCGGTGCCCGCAAGCTCGATGCCGGCCTCATATTTTTCTTCAATGAAGTAATCGTGGTAGGCTTTGCTGTTTTTCGCCACCATCTTGACCGCCTCAGCCATAGGGCACCTCCTCTCCGGAATACCATAGATGAATGGCAAATTAGTATACCATGTTTTTTGGGGAAAAGCAAGGCGGATTTCCGCTCCCCTTGACAATCGTCCGAAAACAGACTATACTGTCATAGCATAATAACGTCTGATTTCGGACGATTTGGAGGCTGTCATGTCAGAGCTCACCTTTTCCCAGTTTATCCGCCGCTACAACGGCTTATACAAAGAGACCAACGGAATTTACCACGAACTGGCCCGGCACTTCGGGTTATCCGACAGCGCCTTCTGGATTCTCTACACCCTGCGGGAGGCGGGGGGCTGCGTCAGCCAGAGCCAGCTGTGCGGGGATCTGTACCTCAGCAAGCAGACCGTCCACTCCGCCCTCAAGCAGCTGGAGCAGGAGGGCTATCTCCAGCTGGAGAACCTGCCCAATAACCGGAAAAACAAGCGGGTGCGGGTCACGCCCCAGGGGGAGCAGCTTCTGGCCCAGGTGGCCGACCCGGTATTCGCCATGGAGGAGCGGGCCTTTCTCCGTCTCTCTCCCCAGCAGCGCCAGGCCCTGCTTGCGCTGGACGAGGCCATGCTGGAGGCTTTACGCCAGGAGGCCGACCTGATTTTGGACCGGAAACAAACACCGTAAGGAGTTTTGTATGAAGATCAAGTTATCCGACCACTTTACCTATGCCCGGCTGCTCCGCTTCACCCTGCCCTCGGTGGTGATGATGGTGGTGGCCTCCATTTACAGCGTGGTGGACGGCCTGTTCGTCTCCAATCTGGTGGGAGATCTGGGCCTGTCTGCCGTCAATATCATCTATCCCGTCACCATGATTATCGGCGCGGTGGGCTTTATGCTGGGCACCGGCGGCAGCGCCATCGTGGCCCGCACCCTGGGCGAGGGGCACAAGGAGCTGGCCCAGGCCTACTTCTCCCTGATCATTTACACTGTCCTGCTGGCAGGTGTCATTCTCTCGGTGGTCAGCGCGGTACTGACGGAACCCATCGCCCGGCTGGCCGGAGCCAGCGACCTGCTGATGGCCGACTGCGTGGCCTACGGCCGGATCATGCTGGCGGGCAGCGTGGCTTTTATGCTCCAGGTGGCCTTTCAAAGCTTCTTTGTGGTGGCGGAACGGCCCCAGCTGGGCCTGTTCTTCTCGGTGGCGGCGGGGGTGACCAACATGGGACTGGACTATGTGTTCATCGCCCTGCTGGACCTGGGGGTGACCGGCGCTGCCCTGGCTACCGTGGCGGGCTACTGCGTGGGCGGAGTGATCCCCCTTCTGTACTTTTTTACCGGGGAGCGCTCCGGC
This sequence comes from uncultured Oscillospiraceae bacterium, assembly GCA_944385665.1. GTDB lineage: Bacteria > Bacillota > Clostridia > Oscillospirales > Oscillospiraceae > Lawsonibacter. The sequence goes on along the minus strand of CALWYB010000005.1, from coordinate 32,020 downwards.
CTGCGGCTGACCAAAACCCACCCCTACTTCCGCCAGCTGCTCCAGGCCTGCACCAACGGCTCCTCGGAGCTGATGAGCAACATCTCCTCCTCGGTGGTGAGCATCCTCTATAATCTCCAGCTGATGCATCTCATCGGGGAGCGGGGGGTGGCCGCCTACTCGGTGATGATGTACGTGGACTTCGTCTTTGTCTCTGCCTTCCTGGGCTTCTCCATCGGCAGCGCCCCCATCGTCAGCTTCCACTACGGGGCGGACAACCGGGGCGAGCTGCAAAGCGTCTTTCGGAAAAGCGCTGGGATCATCGCGGTGACCTCGGTGGTCATGGTGGCCGCCTCCGAGCTGCTCAGTCACCCCCTCTCCTTCGCCTTTGTGGGCTATGATCCGCCCCTGCTGGAGATGACCGTCCACGGCTTTCGTCTCTTTGCCCTGAACTACCTGTTCTGCGGGGTAAACATCTACGCCTCCGCCTTCTTTACCGCCCTTTGTAACGGCCTCATCTCCGCCCTTATCTCCTTCACCCGCTCCCTGCTCCTCCGGGGCGGCATGGTCCTTCTGCTGCCCCTCCTGTGGGGGATGGACGGCATCTGGTGGGCGGTGGTGGTGGCCGAGGGACTGGGTATGCTGGTGTCTCTGGCCTTCCTCATCACTCAGCGCTGGCGCTACCACTACGCATAAAAACAGCGCGCTCCCGCCGGGAACGCGCTGTCTCTTACTGCTAATTATTATTTGTCCTCGCAGGTATCCCGCACGTAATACTCCACGTTCTCCTCCCCCTGGGGGACGATCTGGAAGCGGTCCAGGGCGCGGATGAGCTTGGACAGCTTGGAGAAGCCGTAGTTTCGGGGGTCAAAGTCGGGCTGCTTTTTCAGCAGGAGGTTGCCCAGCTTGCCCATATGGGCCAGACCGTCCTCCTCGCACAGGTCCTCCACCGACTCGGCGATGAGCTCCACGATCTCATCGGGGGCAGGGCTGTTGGAGGTCTGGCACTTCTTGCTCTCCTTCTTGGCCGCCTTCTTGGCCTGGGCCTCCTCCTTCTTGGCCGCCTCAGCGGCCTGCTTGGCGGCGGCCCGGATGACCTCGATGTAGACGAACTTATCGCAGGCCACGATAAAAGGCTTGGGGGTCTTTTTCTCCCCCATGCCGTACACCTTCATCCCCGCCTCCCGCAGCCGGGTAGCCAGGCGGGTGAAGTCGCTGTCGCTGCTCACCAGCACAAAGCCGTCGCAGTGGCCGGAGTAGAGGATGTCCATGGCGTCGATGATCATGGCGGAATCGGTGGAATTTTTGCCGGTGGTGTAGCTGTACTGCTGGATGGGGGTGATGGCGGTCTCCAGCAAAATGGACTTCCAGCTGTTCATGTTGGGGCTGGTCCAGTCGCCGTAGATGCGCTTGATGGTGGGGGTGCCGTACACCGCCACCTCGGCCATCACGTCCTTCATGGCGGTGCGGGAGGCGTTGTCCGCGTCGATGAGCACAGCCAGGCGCAGGTCCTTGTCATTTTCCGGCATATTCCGCCTCCTCCCGGTCCCACAGCTTAGGCAGCAGGCGGTAGAAATCCCCCTGCTCCCGCCACAGGGCCAGCAGGGTGCCGTCGCCCACCGTCACCTTGGCGGGGGCGTCTACAAACTCGTTGCTCACCCCCAGAGGGAAGTCGGCGGTCATGGTGTGGTCGCTGAGCTCATACTTCAGGTTCTCCAGCCGCACCCCGTGGGCCGCACCGCTCAGGCAGAACACGGACAGGAAGCCCTCCAGCCCCTGGGGGAAGGTCATGGACTCGTTGTGCAGAGCGGTGGCCACGGTGCCCTCGCCGGCCAGCACGCCCCGGGCTCCCTGGGTGGTGAGCCAGGCCAGAGCCTGGAGGTTGGCCAGGGTGTGCTCTAGCCGTCCGCCCACGCCGCCCAGCAGCACGAACCGGCGGTAGCCTCGCTTCAGTCCCTCCCGCAGGGCGTACACCATGTCGGTGTCGTCCTTCATCACCGGCAGCTGCACCACGTTGGGGTGGTTGGGCCGGCGGCCCAGGGAGTCGAAGTCGCCCACCACCAGATCAGGGGGCGCGCCGTAGGCCTCCAGAGCCTCATAGCCCTTGTCGGCGGCGATGAGGTAGTCCCCCGCCCCCTTGTGAGGGCACAGGCTCCAGGACAGGGGCATGGCCCCCACTACATAACATAAACCGGACTTTGTCGTCACAGGAAATCCCTTCTTTCCAGGTGTATATTTCCAGGCCCACCCTCCTGCATTCCCATGGAAGTGGCAGCGGCTGAACCCTTTGCAATCTGGTTTTTATTATAATACAATCCCCGTTTTCTTGGCAAGGGGAGCGGAGCGGAACACCTTGACTTTCCCCCTGCCAGGCCATAGAATATTCTTACGTTTCAAGACTTACGAGGTGAATTTCATGCACTATTTGGATAATGCCGCCACCACGCCGGTGCGTCCGGAGGCCGTGGAGGCGGCGGTCAAAGCCATGACGGAGGGGTGGGGCAACCCCTCCTCCCGCTATGCCCTGGGCAGCCAGGCGGCCGCCACGGTGAAGGAACATCGCGCCCAGGTGGCCCGCGCCCTGGGCTGCGCGCCCGAGGAGCTCTATTTTACCTCCTGCGGCAGCGAGGGGGACAACTGGGCCATCCGGGGCGCAGTGGAGCTGGGACGGCGCAAGGGCAAGCACATCATCACCACCGCCATCGAGCACGCCGCCGTGCTGGAGCCCTGCCGGGCGCTGGAGCGGGAGGGCTATGAGGTGACCTATCTCGCCCCCGATTCCCAGGGCCGGGTATCCCTGGAGGACGTGAAGGCCGCCCTGCGCCCCGACACGGTGCTGGTGTCCATGATGCTGGTCAATAACGAACTGGGCTCCCTCCAGCCGGTGGCCGAGACCGCCAAGGCCATCCGGGCCGCGGGCTCCCCCGCCCTTCTCCACTGCGACGCGGTCCAGGGCTTTTTGAAGGTTTCCTTCACCCCCAAGGGTCTTGGAGTGGACCTGCTCACCATCAGCGGCCACAAGATCCACGCCCCCAAGGGGGTGGGCGCCCTGTACATCCGCAAGGGGCTGCGCTTCCCGCCCCTCATCCGGGGCGGCGGACAGGAGGAGGGTCTGCGCTCGGGCACCGAGGCCACCGCCCAGATCGCCGCCTTTGCCGCCGCCGCCCAGGCGGGCAAGGCCACCCTGGATGCCGACATCCGGCACATGGCCGCCCTGAAAGAGGATCTGGCCCGCCGTCTGCCCCAGGAGGTACCGGGGGCCAAGGTGGTAGTCCAGGGGGAGGCCCCCCACATTCTGCCCATCACCCTGCCCGGCTACAAGAGCGAGGTCATCGTGCGCTTCCTCAGCGACCGGGGGATCTGCGTCTCCTCCGGCTCCGCCTGCCATAAGGGCAAGCCCAGCCATGTGTACGCCGCCCTGAAGCTGCCCAAGAAGGAGCTGGACGGGGTATTACGCATCAGCTTCTCCTATGACACTACCCAGCAGGACATCGACGCCCTGCTGGAGGGCCTGAAGGCCGCTCAGGAGCAGCTGTTCACCAGCCTGTCCTAACCATCCACACAAGGAGGTTTGAACCCCCCTATGTTTTCCTATCTGCGCCGGGGTCCCGGCTTCTACTCCCGGGTGGCCCGGCTGGCCGTCCCCATCATCCTGCAAAACCTCATCACCAGCACTCTGGCCATGGCCGACACCTTTATGGTAGGCATGCTGGGGGAGGTACCCATGGCGGCGGTCACCCTGGCCAACATCCCTCTGTTTGTCCTCCAGCTGTTTTTCTTCGGCATCCAGAGCGGCTCGGCGGTGCTCATCAGCCAATACTGGGGCCGCCAGGACCGGCAGGCCATCAACCGGGTGGTTGGGGTGGCCCTGTGGGCGGTGAACCTGGTCTCCATCACCTTCGCCCTGGTGCTGCTGCTCATTCCGGTTCCCTTTCTCAGCCTGTTCGGCAACCAGCAAGACGTCATTCGGCTGGCGGCGGACTATGGCCGGATCATCGGGCTGTCCTATGTGCTCAACGGGATCACCCTGGTGTATGTGGCCGCCTGGCGCAGCATGGAGCGCCCCGGCATCGGCATGTACATCCTGGCCGCCTCCATGGGCACCAACACGTTTTTAAACTGGGTGCTCATCTTCGGCAAGCTGGGCGCCCCCGCCCTGGGGGTCACCGGGGCGGCCATCGCCACCCTCATCGCCCGGGTGGTAGAGATCACCATCGTGCTCATCCACGCCCGGCGCTCCCGGGTGTTCCGGCTGGATTTGAAACTTCTCTTCCGTCCGGGGCTGAACACGGTACGGCAGTTTGTCCGCTACGGCTCCCCCGTGGTGTGCAACGAGACCATGTGGGGTCTGGGCACCGCCATCTTCCCCACCATCATGGGCCACATGGCGGGCAGCACGGAAATTCTGGCCGCCTACACCATTGCGGGCAATGTGGAAAAGCTGTGCGCCGTGGCGGCCTTCGGTATCTCGGGCACCGCCTCCATCATCATCGGTCGGGAGATCGGCGCGGGCCGCGCCGACACCGTCTACCAGGTGGGGCTGGCCCTCAACACCCTGGCGGCGGTGGGAGGGGCTATCCTGGGGGCCTGTCTGCTGGCCTTCACCCATTGGTCGGCACCGGCGTGGTTCTTCCCCCTGTTCCACCTCTCGCCCTCCGCCTGTGCCGCCGCCTCCACCATGATGACCGTCCAGGCCTGCGTCATGCCCATCCGGGACTTTAACACCTGCAACATCGTGGGGGTACTCCGAGGGGGCGGCGATGTGAAAACCGCCACCCTCATCGACCTGAGCCCCCTGTGGCTGTGCGCCATCCCTCTGGCCGCCCTGGCGGGGCTGGTGCTGCGGCTGAATATTCTGTGGGTCTACCTGGCCATGAGCACCGAGCAGCTGGCCAAGTGCATCGCCGGCGTGGCCCGGCTGCGTACCGGCAAGTGGATCCACGACCTCACCCGTCCCCAGACCATGGAATGAAAGGAGCGTTCCCTATGAAGGTAACCGTCCTGGTAGAAAACACCGCCCCACAGGACAGCGGGCTCACCCCGGAGCACGGCCTATCCCTGTACATCCAGTACCGGGAGCACCATATCCTGCTGGACGCAGGCAGCTCCCAGGCCTTTGCCCGCAACGCCCAGGCCCTTGGGATCGATCTGAGCCAGGTGGACCTGGCCGTCCTCTCCCACGGCCACTACGACCACGCCGACGGGCTGCGCTATTTTCTGGAGGAGAACCCCACCTGCAAGGTGTACGCCCGGCCCCAGGCCGGCGGCCCCTACTTCTCCACCTCCACCGGCTCCCCCCGCTTTATCGGCATCCACCGGGACATCTGGGAGGGCCGTCCGGACCGCTTTGACTGCGGCGAGGGAGTGCGCCAGCCCGTCCACGGGGTGTGGCTGGTGCCGGAGACCGTCCACGGCGGCCCCTTTGCCAGCCGGGAGACCAATCTGCTGAAAAAGCTGGGGCCGGACCAGTTTGTCCCAGACGACTTTGTCCATGAGCACTCTCTGGTGCTGGAGGGGGAGGACGGCCTGGCCGTCTTCAACTCCTGCTCCCACGGGGGCATCGTCAATATTGTCCAGGGGGTAAGGGACACCCTGGACCGGGAGGTCACCTCCGTGGTGGGCGGCCTTCATATGTTCAGCGCCAAGGCCCCCTCCGGCCTCAACTGTCCCCCGGATTACCCCGGGCAGGTGGCCCGGGCGCTGAAAGAACTGGGGGTGCGGCGGGTATATACCGGCCACTGTACCGGCCAGGCCGCCCTGGCCCTGCTCCGGGAGGAGCTGGGAGACGCCCTCACTCCCCTCACCTGTGGACTGACCTTCTCCCTGTAAAAAATAGTACACGGGGCGCGCCTTTTTTCAAAGGCACGCCCCGTGTTTCTTTAGTTGCCCTGGGGAAACTGCTCATAGGGCTGGGTGGACGAGATGGTCCAACCAGAGTTGATGAGCACCAGATCCTTGCCGTCCGGCCCGCAGTAGTAGATATCCACGCTGTCCGGGTCCCCCTTCCCAGGGACCACCGCCCAGTTCTGCAAGGTCTTTTTCACGCTGTCCAGAATGGTCTCATCCAGCTGGTAGCTGTCGTAGACCCGGAACTCCTCCTTCTGTACCTCCGGCGGACCGGAGAACAGGGCGCAGTTCTCTCCAAAGGTGACGGTGATGCCGCCCTTTCCGGTGGTAATGTCCCCTGCCAGGTCCAGATTCCAACCGGTGAGCTCGGCCATCTCGGCCACCACGCCCTCCGGCGGCACCATGCCAAGGTCATTGAGCGGGCCCTGGTAGGTCTCCTGGTACTGCTGGAACTGGTCGCCGGTGCCGATGTACAGGGTCACCGTCCGGGCCTCGTCGGTCTGTGTGTCACTGGACTGAGACTCTTCGCTCTTGCTCTGGGAGCTCTCCCCGCTCTGCGCGGGGAGCTGAGACAAATCTCCGGAGGAACTGCCCGAGCTGCCGGACGCGCTGCTCTGGCTGCTTTGGGTGCTCTGACTGCCGGACATACTGCTCTGCACATCCGATGTACTGCCTGCGGCGGGCTGGGCAGAGCAGGCGGTGAGTACCAGCAGCAGGGCTGCGGCACAAAGAATCGTGGATCGTAGTTTCATGAATGGGCTCCTTTATTGGTGGGTCACTGTCACACATCGAGATCTCCCAGAAAAATCCCAAGTTCCCGGCAAAATCCGTCTTTTCCCCACATCTACGGTTCTTTTTCTTTCGTAAAGATTATTTTACGAAAAAATAGCCCGTCCCGTCAAGGACTTGGGGCCATTGTTTCCATTGTGTTAAAAAAATGTTTACAAACACGGAAAAAGCGCCCTCTCCGGCGGTCACACCCGTCTGAGAAAGGCGCTTGTTTCTCTCCAAAAGGCCTTTGAAGCTTACTTTTTCTTCTTGTGCTTGTCAAAAAAACTTTTGAATCCGCTCTCTTCCGGCACGTCCTCCCCCATGGTCTGGGCGAAAGCCCGCAGGGCCTCCTTCTGCTCGCTGTTCAGGGAGGTGGGCACCTGGACCCGGACGGTGACGTACTGGTCGCCCCGGCCGCGGCCCCGCAGCTCAGGAATGCCCTTGCCCCGCAGACGGAAGGTGGTTCCGGTCTGGGTGCCGGCGGGCAGGGTGTACTTCACCTTGCCGTCGATGGTGGGGATCTCCAGCTCGGCGCCCATGGCCGCCTGGAAGAAGCTCACCGGCTGCTCATAGAGCACCGTGGTGCCGTCCCGGCGGAACTGGGGATGGGGCCGCACCCGCACGCCCACAATGAGGTCGCCGGCGGGACCGCCGTTTTTGCCCGCGTTGCCCTGGCCCCGCAGGGAGATAGCCTGGCCGTCATCGATGCCGGCGGGAATGGTCACGGTGATGCGCTTGCTCTTCTTCACGCTGCCTGTGCCGCCGCAGCTCTTACAGGGGCTGTGGATGATCTTGCCGGTGCCGTGGCAGCGGGTACAGGCGGCAGTGCTGGAAAAGGCGAAGCCGCCGGTGCGCTGCTGCACCCGGACCACGCCGGTGCCCCGGCAGTCGGGACAGGTCTCGGCGGTAGTGCCCGGCTGACAGCCGGAGCCGTGACAGACGTCGCACTCCTCCGTGCGGTTAAGGTTAATTTCCTTCTCGCAGCCGAAGGCGGCCTCCTCAAAGGTAATGGTCAGGTTGGCCCGCAGGCTCTCCCCCTTCTGGGGACCGTTGCGCCGCTGACCGCCGCCGCCAAAGCCACCGAAGCCGCCGCCGCCAAAGAAGGACCCAAAGATGTCACCCAGGTCGATGTCCCCCATGTCAAAGCCGCCGAAGCCGCCGCCGGGACCGCCTGCGCCGTAGTTGGGGTCCACCCCCGCATGACCGAACTGGTCGTACCGGGCACGCTTCTGCTCGTCGGACAGGACGCTGTACGCCTCGTTCACTTCCTTGAACTTGGCCTCGGCCTCCTTGTCTCCGGGGTTCATGTCGGGGTGATATTTTTTGGCCAATTTCCGGTAGGCCTTTTTGATCTCATCATCGGAGGCGCCTTTGCTCACGCCCAGCACCTCGTAATAATCACGTTTCTGTTCTGGCATATGGTTCACCAACTTTACAAATTAGGAATGAGGAGTTAGGAATTAGGAATTGCGGAATCCGCCCAAAGCGGAGGAATTGAATTTCGTCCAGGACAGCCGGACACCTCAATCTCCCATTCCTAATTTCAAATTTCTAATTACAAGACGCGGCACAGGCGGGGCAGCGCCCCGCCTATGCATATCCTTGTCGTCTTATTTCTTGTCGTCGTCCACCACGGTGTAATCGGCATCCACCACGTCGTCGCCGCCGTTGTTGCTGCCGCCGGCCTGGCCGCCGCCGAAGTTGGCGCCGCCCATGTCAGGGCCGGGGCCAGCCTGGCCGCCCTGCTGCTGATAGAGCTTCTCACTGACGGCATAGAAGGCCTTCTGCAGCTCCTCGGTGGCATTCTTGATGGCCTGGGTGTCGGAGCCCTTCATGGTCTCCTTCAGCTTGCCCAGGGCGCTCTCGATGTTGGAGCGGTCGCCGGCGTCCATCTTGCCGCCCATCTCCTCCAGAGCCTTCTCGGTCTGGAAGACCATCTGGTCGGCCTGGTTGCGGGTATCGGCCGCCTCACGCTGCTTCTTGTCCTCGGCGGCAAACTGCTCGGCCTCCTTGACGGCCTTGTCGATGTCGTCCTTGGACATGTTGGTGGAAGAGGTGATGGTGATGTGCTGCTCCTTGCCGGTGCCCAGATCCTTGGCGGACACGTTCACGATGCCGTTGGCATCGATATCGAAGGTAACCTCGATCTGAGGCACGCCGCGGCGGGCGGGAGCAATGCCGTCCAGGTTGAAGCGGCCCAGAGTCTTGTTGTACTGCGCCATCTCACGCTCGCCCTGGAGCACGTGGACCTCAACGGAGGTCTGGTTATCCGCGGCGGTGGTGAAGGTCTGGCTCTTCTTGACAGGAATGGTGGTGTTCCGGTCGATCAGCTTGGTCATCACGCCGCCCATGGTCTCAATGCCCAGGGACAGGGGGGTGACGTCCAGCAGCAGCAGGTCCTTCACGTCGCCGGTGAACACGCCGCCCTGGAGGGCCGCGCCGATGGCCACGCACTCATCGGGGTTGATGCCCTTGAAGCCTTCCTTGCCGGTGAGCTTCTTGACCATCTCCTGGACCGCGGGGATACGGCTGGAGCCGCCCACCATCAGGACCTTGGAGATGTCGTTGCCGGTGAGACCGGCATCGCCCATAGCCTGACGCACGGGGCCGGCAGTGGCCTCCACCAGGTGAGCGGTGAGCTGGTCAAACTTGGCGCGGCTCAGGGTCAGATCCAGGTGCTTGGGGCCGGTGGCGTCGGCGGTGATATAGGGCAGGTTGATGTTGGTGGAGGTGACGCCGGACAGCTCAATCTTGGCCTTCTCAGCAGCCTCCTTCAGGCGCTGCATGGCGACCTTATCGCCGGTCAGGTCGATGCCCTCGGCCTTCTTGAACTCGGAAGCCATCCAGTCCATGATGCACTTATCGAAGTCATCGCCGCCCAGACGGTTGTTGCCGGCGGTAGCCAGAACCTCGATGACACCGTCGTCGATGTCCAGGATGGACACATCGAAGGTGCCGCCGCCCAGGTCGTACACCATGACCTTCTGAGCGGTCTCCTTATCCACACCGTAGGCCAGAGCGGCGGCGGTGGGCTCGTTAATGATACGCTTGACCTCCAGGCCGGCGATCTTGCCGGCGTCCTTGGTGGCCTGACGCTGAGCGTCGGTGAAGTAAGCGGGGACGGTGATGACGGCCTCGGTGACAGGCTGGCCCAGATAGGCCTCGGCGTCCGCCTTCAGCTTCTGAAGGATCATGGCGCTGATTTCCTGGGGAGTGTACTTCTTGCCGTCGATGGTCACCTTGTAATCGGAGCCCATCTCACGCTTGATGGAGATGACGGTCCGGTCGGGATTGGTGATAGCCTGGCGCTTAGCCACCTGGCCCACCATACGCTCGCCGTCCTTGGAAAATGCCACCACAGAGGGGGTGGTGCGGTTGCCTTCGGCGTTGGGGATGACGACGGCGTCGCCGCCCTCCATAACAGCCACACAACTATTCGTCGTACCTAAGTCAATACCAATGATCTTGGACATAATGTGTTTCCTCCTAATATATGAAAAGATTGATGTTTACAAATTTATAGGACAGAGCCGGGATCGAAGTGTTTTACTCCGAACTCCGAACTCCTGATTTTGAACTTAATTGGCTACCTTAACCATCGCAAACCGGATGACCTTGTCGCCCAGCATAAAGCCGGCCTGGAATACGTCGCAGACTGTGTTCTCGCCGAAGTTCTCATCCTCCACGTGCATGACCGCGTTGTGAAGGTTGGGGTCGAAGGTCTGACCCAGGGCGGGAATCTCGGTGATGCCCAGCTTCTCCAGTACGGTTTTCAGCTGGGTCATGGTCATCTCCACGCCCTTTTTAAAGGCCTCGTCGGCGGTGTCCTGCTTCAGGGCCCGCTCCAGGTTGTCGTACACCGGCAGGAAGGCCTGGGCGGCATCCGCTTTGGCGTCGTTCCAGATGGAATCCTTTTCCTTGGCGGTGCGGCGGCGGTAGTTATCATATTCCGCGGCCAGACGCAGGTACTTGTCCTCCTGCTGGGCCACCTGATCCTTCAGGGATTCCAGTTCCTTGAGGAGGGGATCGGCGCTGTCATTCTGCGCCTCGGCCTTGGTCTGAGCCTCGCTCTCAGGCTGTCCTGCCTGGGTCTCAGCCTGAGCCTCGGTCTTTTCCACCGGCTCCTGCTGCTCCGGGGCGGTCTGCTCCGCCTTGTTTTCTTTCTTGCTCATGAACTAGTCGTTCCTCCTATTCCTGATCGTTCCCGTCGCCGGGGGGAAGCTCCCCCTTGCCGAACATCCGGGTGAGGCTGTCGGCAAAATAGGACAGGCGGGCGGTCACCTTGGCGTAATCCATTCGGGTGGGTCCCACCACTCCGATGACGCCCCGCATATTATCTCCAATGTCGTAGCTGGCCATGACCACGCTGGTGTCCTTCAGGGCCTCGCTGACGTTTTCCGGCCCGATGAGGATGTTCATGTTCTTGCCATCCTTCATGGCCACCGGCAGCTCGGTGCCCTCCTGGTTTTCCGACAGGTAGGTCATCAGAGGCTTGGCCTTGTCCAGGCTGCGGTACTCGGGATGCTCCAGCAGATGGGTGATGCCCGAGGTGTGGATGGTCTGGCTGCTCTGCTCCCGGAGCACCTCAATGGCGTACTGAACCACCAGGGAGATGAGGCGGAAGGCGGCCGGTGCGGAGCGGGTCTCCATCTTGTCCAGGGCCTGCTCCATCTCGTCGGCGGTCAGGCCCACAAAGGAGCTGTTCAGCACGGTGGACAGCAGCTGAAGCTGGGTGTCGGAGAGCTCGTCGGTCAGATGGATGAGCTTGTTGCGCACCACCGAGCTGTCGGTCATCACCACGGCGATGAAGGCGTTTTCCTCCACCATCAGCAAATCGTACCGCTTCACGGTCACCCGCTGCTTGGGCTGGGCCATGGTGAAGACGGGGTAGTCGCTGATCTGGGAGAGCACCTTGCCCGCCCGGTCAATGACCCGGTCCAGCTCCTCCATTTTCAGGTTCAGCGCGTCGTTGATGCGCTGGGTCTCCTGCATGGTGAGCTGGTGCTCACCCATGAGCTCGTTGACGTAGAGCCGGTAGCCCATGGGGGACGGAATCCGTCCAGCGGAGGTGTGAGGCTGCTCCAGATAACCCATCTCGGTCAGGTCAGCCATCTCGTTTCGTATGGTGGCGGTGGAGATGTCCAGTCCCGCCTGCTCGGCCACAGCCTTGGAACCCACCGGTTCAGCGGTGGAGATGTAGATCTCAACAATGGCCCGCAGAATGCGTTTTTTCCGATTGGTCAACTCCATTCGCTCACCTCCATTTCTATCCAATGGTTTTAGCACTCACTATCCCCGAGTGCTAAAGATAATGTACCACCGGCCCGTCAGATTGTCAATAGGTACTTTATGAATTTATTTTAAACAAAAAGATCCCGGCATTTCTTCGCAGAAATGCCGGGATACTGCTAATTGCAATCAGTCTTCCTTGCCCGCCAGATACCGGATGGCGGCCCGGTAGCCCTCAAAGCCCATGCCGATGAAGGACTTTTTGCAGGCCATGCCCGCATAGGACAGGTGGCGGAACGCCTCCCGGGCGTTCACGTCGGACAGGTGGACCTCCGCCGCAGGCAGCCCTACCGCCTTCAGGGCGTCCAGAATGGCCACGCTGGTGTGGGTGTAGGCGGCAGGATTGATGACGATACCATCCATCTTCCCGTAGGCCCACTGGATCTTGTCCACAATGGCCCCCTCGTGGTTGGACTGGAACAGCTCCACCTCCACGCCGCACTCGTCGGCGGCCTGACGGATGAAGGCCTCCAGGGCGGCAAAATCCTGCTTGCCGTAGATGTCCGGCTCCCGAATCCCCAACATGTTCAGGTTGGGGCCGTTGATGACCAACAGTTTCATTCCATCACCCTCTTGATAATTTCGTCCACCGTCTGCTCCACGGTGCCGTTGTTGTCCACCGTCACCTGAGCGGCCGCCTCATAGAGAGGGGCCCGGCGGCGGTAGAGCTCCTCCAGAGGCACGCTCTGGGAGACGGGGCGGCCGTCGGTGGGCAACTTGTGGATGTCCCGCCGCAGCCAGACCACCACGGAGTTTTCCTCCATGGGGTCCCGGTTCTCCGGCCGGGTGACGATACCGCCTCCGGCGGAGATGATGAGGCCGGACTGCTTGGCGATCTCCGCCAGAGCCCGGTGCTCCCGGACCCGGAAGCCCTCCTCTCCCTCCTTGGCGAAGATCTCCGGGATGGAGCAGCCCGCCTCGGCCACGATCTTCTCGTCCACGTCGGCCAGGGGGCGGCCCAGCTTCTGGGCCAGGGCCTGGCCGATGGTGGTCTTGCCGCAGCCGGGCATGCCGATGAGCAGGATGTTGTGGGTCTCCCGCTCCAGCCGCCGGATGATCTGGGCCACTAGACTGTCGGGCAGTTCCTTGCCCTGGAAGCGCTCCGAGGCCACCTTGGCCTGGGCCACCAGCATGCCCAGACCGTTGGCCCAGATGAGCCCCCGACGCTGAGCCTGGAGCAGGAGCTGAGTTTTGGCCGGGTTGTAAATGAGGTCGAAGACCGCCTCACAGTGGGGGAACTGGCTGAGATCGATAAGCGACTCCCCGTTCTTGGGGTACATGCCCACAGGAGTGGCATTGACAATGATCTGGGCGTCGGCGTGGCGGCCCAGGTTGTGGTAGTTGTTCTCCCCGGTGCGGGAGATGACCACGATCTCCCGGGCTCCCAGCTCGGCCAGTACCGTGCGCACCGTGAGGGAGGCCCCGCCGCTGCCCAGCACCAGAGCCTTCTTCCCCGCCACCTGGGCTCCGGTGGCGTTGAGCTGATACAAAAATCCGTTGTAGTCGGTGTTGTCCCCCAGGAGGGTGCCGTCGGGGCGGCGGAGGATGGTGTTCACGCTGCCGATGCGCCGGGCAGCGGGGGTAAGTTCGGCACAGTACTCCATCACCGTCTTTTTATAGGGGATGGTGACGTTCAGGCCGTGGAACTCCCCCTTTTTCAGAAACTCCCCCACCTCCTCCGGCTCCAGGGGAATGAGCCGGTAGGTGTAGTCGCCCAGCAGGCTGTGGATTTTGGGCGAAAAACTGTGGCTGAGCTTTCGGCCGATGAGTCCGCAGTCCATCAGCAGATCACCTCATTGTAGGTGCCCAGATACCGGAAGTGCTCGCTCTCCTCCTCCAGGTCCCGGAAGATGCGCTCCATCTCGGGGGCGTACACGGAGCACTCCAGATCGAAGTAGAACATGAACTCGAACTCCCGGTCGGGAAGGGGACGGCTCTCCAGCTTGCGCAGGTTGATGCCCAGGGCATAGAACTTGGACAGCACGTGGTAGAGGGAGCCGGGCTTGTGGGGCAGGGTCATCATGAGGGAGGTGCGGTCAGCTCCGGGGTAGATCTCGGGATTTTTGGAGATGCAGATGAAGCGGGTGTAGTTGTTGTCCTGATCCTGGACGTTCTGCTCCACCAGATCCAGGCCGTAGAGCTCGCCGCAGAAGCGGGAGGACAGGGCGGCCACGTCCCGGCGGTCGGACTGGGCCACCATCTGGGCGGCCAGGGCGGTGTTCTCCACCACGGTGACCTTCACGTCCTTGAGGGTGGACAGGTAGCCGGCGCACTGGCTGATGGCCTGCTGGTGGGAGAAGATCTCCTTGATTTCCTCCTTCTTCACCCCGTGCTTGGCCAGCAGGTTGTGGCTCACCTTCAGGCGGGCAGAGCGGACGATGGAAAAGTTGTGCTTGGTCATCAGGTCGTAGATGGCGTTGACGGAACCGGCGGTGCTGTTTTCGATGGGCAGCACGCCGTACTGGCACATGCCGCTCTCCACCGCCTTGAATACGTGGTCGAAGGTGGCGAAGTAGAGGATGGTGGGCGCTTTGAAGATGCTGTCGCAGGCGATCTGGGAGTAAGCGCCCTCCACGCCCTGGCAGGCCACGGTGGCCCGCTGGGGGAAGAGGTCGGGGGTGTTGTCCAGGGCCTTGCGGATGCTCTCATACACCTTGGAGGTGGCGCCGGAGCAGGCATTCTGATAGGAACGGCCGGCGGCCAGGATGGTGCGGTAGACCGACTGGGTGTAGTCGGCCAGCTCCTCCCCGGCCTGATCGCTCACCTTGGCCAACAGCGCACGCTCCCGGCCCACGTCCTGGGTGGGCAGGCCGTTGGCGTGCTTGTAGGCGGCCACCTCTTTGGAGACCTCCATGCGCTGCTTGAACAGGTCCACCATCTGCTGGTCGATGGCGTCAATTTTCTCTCTCAAATCCTTCAGTTCTTCCATCTTCATTCACTCCTTCATATTCAGTGCAACGATCTATTTTTCCGTTGGAAGCGAAACGAAGTTTCGCACAAAGCTCTTTTGCGTGCGTGGGTCAAAACCGCAGTTTCGCCCCACGCGGCAAATTTGAATTGGTTCCTCAGAGGCGAAACGCAGTTTCGCAGGAAGCTCTTTTGCCTACTTTTCTCTCGAGAAAAGTAGGTCGGAGAGGACTAATGCGGTGACCGCTTCCGCCACCGGGACCGCCCTGGGAACAATACAGGGGTCGTGGCGGCCGGTGATGATCAGCTCCTCCACCTGATGGGTGGACAGACGCACGGTCTGCTGGGGCTTGGAAATGGACGGGGTGGGCTTCACCGCCAGGCGGAACAGCAACGGCATCCCATTGGTGATGCCTCCCAAAATCCCGCCAGCGTGGTTGGTCTCGGTGACGATTTTCCCGTCCTTGACGGTAAAGGGGTCGTTGTTCTGGGAGCCCCGAAGCCTGGCCACGCCAAACCCTTCGCCGAACTCCACGCCCTTCACCGCCGGGATACCGAACAGGGCGGCGGCCAGGCGGTTCTCCATCCCGCCAAACATAGGGTCGCCCAGACCGGCAGGCACGCCGGTGACCAGGCACTCCACCACGCCGCCTACCGAGTCCCGGTCCTCCTTGGCCTCAAAGATGGCCTTCCGCATCAGCTCCCCTGCCTTCTCGTCCAACACGGGGAAGGGAGCCCGCTTGATGGCCTCCAGAGTCTCGGTACTCTCCCCCATGGGGTCGAAGGGCCGGTCGGCCTGGCCGGCGATGGAGGCGATGTGGGCACCCACCTCAATGCCTCGGCGCTTCAGGATCTGGAGGCAGATGCCGCCCGCGATGCACAGGGGGGCGGTGAGCCTGCCGGAGAAGTGGCCGCCTCCGGCCACATCCTGGAATCCGCCGTACTTCACCTGGGCGGTAAAGTCGGCGTGACCGGGGCGGGGCTTGTCCCGGAGCTGCTCATAGTCCTGGGATCGGGTGTTGGTGTTTTCAATGAGGGCGGCCAGAGGCGCGCCGCAGGTCACGTCATCCACCAGACCGCTGATAAAGTGGGGCAGGTCGGCCTCCTTGCGGGGGGTGGAGGTGGGGGTCTGGCCGGGCGCCCGGCGCTTTAAAAACCGGCCCAGCTCCTCCATATCCACCTTCTCTCCGGCGGGCAGGCCGTCCACCACCACCCCGATAGCCGGGGAGTGGGACTGTCCAAAAACGGATACGTGGATGTGTTCACCCAGATACGAGGCCATGTACTTCTCCTCCCAACGCAGTGTAGTCCCACCAGAAGTGGGGATAGGATTTCTTGACGCACTCCGCGCCCAAAATGGTCACCGGCTTGGTGCAGGCCACGGCGGCCGCGGCGGCCATCATGGCGATGCGGTGGTCGTTGCAGCCGTCCACCGTGCCGCCCTCCAGACGGTCCACCCCCTCCAGGGTGAGGGTGTCCTCCCCCACCTGGGCCTTGGCGCCCAGGGCGTTGAGGGTCTGGGCGATGGTCTGGAGACGGTCGCTCTCCTTCATGCGCAGCCGCCCGGCGTTGACAAACCGGGTGGTTCCCTTCCGCACCGCCGCCATGGCGGCCAGCGGGGGCGCCAGGTCGGGGCACTGGGACAGGTCGATATCCACATCCCCGGGCCGGGCCAGCTTCCAGTAGAGGGCGCCGATCTGCCGGTCTCCCTGGACGGAGTCGGGGTTCAGGCCCTGGATGTCCACCTGGGCACCCAGGAAGTTGGCGGCGTACCAGAAGGCGGCGTTGGACCAGTCGGCCTCCACCGCCGGGTCTTTGGGCTGATAGCTCTGACGGCCCGGGATGGCAAACACACCCGGTTCCGTCTCCTCCACATTGACCCCAAAGGTACGCAGGGCGTCCAGGGTCATGTCCACATAGCCCCGGGACTCCAGGGGAGTGGAGGAGCGGAGGGTGGAGTCTCCATCCAGCAGGGGCAGGGCGTAGAGCAGGCCGGTAAAAAACTGGCTGGACACGTTGCCAGGGAGCACGTACTCCCCCGGCTCCAGCCTGCCCTGGATGGTGAGCTTCCCGTCCTTCTTCGCATAGGAGATGCCCTTCTCCTCAAAAAGTCGGAAGTAGGGCTCCTGGGGCCGCTCCATCAGCCGTCCGTGGCCGGTGAAGATGCCGCCGCCTATCACCACCAGGGCGGCGGGAATGAGAAAGCGGAGGGTGGAGCCGGACTCGCCGCAGTCCAATACCGGGATGGGTCCGGCCTGAGGGATGGAGTTGCCCAGGCCGTGGAGCTTCACCTGCCCCTTGTCCTGCCGCTCCACCCCGGTCCCCAGGGCGGACAGACAGCCCAGGGTGGCCTCAATGTCCTGGGAGAGGTCCACGTTGGACAGAGTGCTGATCCCGCCGGAGAGGGCGGCGGCCAGGATGAGCCGGTGGGCCTGGGACTTGCTGGGGGGCGGGGTGACCGCCCCCTTCAGCGTCCCCGGTACGATGGTCACGTCCATGTCAGTTTCCTTTCCACATAGGGGCCAGGGCCTCCAGCAGCTCCGCCCGGGGCATGGGGTGGGGCACCGCCTTGCCCAGCTCCTCCAGCACGATGAGGCGGATGTCGCTGCCGGCGTTCTTCTTGTCCAGCCCCACCGCCTCCACCAGGGTATCCCAGGGGCAGGGAATGGTGAGGGGCAGCTGGTACTCCTTTAATATATTCTCAATGGTCTGCTCCGTTCCGGTGGGGGTGATGCCCATCTGCTCCCCCAGCCGGGCGGCCACGCACATGCCGGCGGCCACTCCCTGGCCGTGGGTCCAGGTCTCATAGCGGCCCGCCAGCTCGAAGGCGTGACCGATGGTGTGACCGAAGTTGAGAACCATCCGCTCGCCGGTGTCCCGCTCGTCGTGGAGCACCACCTTGCGCTTGATGTCACAGCAGGTGTGGATGACTTCCTCGATGTGCTCCATCACACCCGCTCGGCCGCCCCAGGCGGCCAGCTTGTCAAAGAAGGCCCGGTCCCGGATGCAGCCGTACTTGATGACCTCAGCCATGCCGTCGGAGAAAGTGCGGTCGGTGAGGGTGGTGAGCACCTCCGGGTCGATGAACACGCCCTTGGGCTGCCAGAAGGCCCCGGCCAGGTTCTTGCCCGCCTTCAGGTCGATGGCCACCTTGCCGCCCACGGAGGAGTCCACCTGGGCCAGGAGGGTGGTAGGGATCTGGACAAAATCCACACCCCGCAGGACGGAGGCGGCAGCAAAGCCAGCCAGATCCCCCACCACGCCGCCGCCAAGAGCTACCACGGCGTCGGTGCGGGTGAGGCGGGCGGCCATCATGGCCTCCCACAGCTCGCTGAGCCGGTCCACGCACTTGGCCTCCTCCCCGGCGGGGACGGTGTGGAGCACGGCGGCGAAGCCCG
Source organism: uncultured Oscillospiraceae bacterium (assembly GCA_944385665.1). GTDB lineage: Bacteria > Bacillota > Clostridia > Oscillospirales > Oscillospiraceae > Lawsonibacter. The sequence continues at coordinate 13,829 of CALWYB010000005.1, read as the reverse complement.
CCTTCTCCAAACTGTCCAGCACCCGCTGGCCGTAAAGGGGGCCCACGGTGCTGTCGGTGACCACAAAGACGGTCTTGGCCCGGGGCAGCACCGCCTGGCACCGCTCCCCTACCCGGTCCAGCAGGCCCCGCTCAATCTCAATGTCGTAGGCCCGTCCGGGCAGGTCTACCGTCAAAATCATGCTCATTGTCCATCCACCTTCTCTTTACAGATCCGGCCCTCCGCCAGCAGAGTGCACAGCCGGTCGCCGTTGCCCTGAGCCAGGGCGTCCCGGTACTCCTGGAGGCTGCCGATCATCTGGTCCATCTCCCGCAGCAGGAAGGTGCGGTTCTCCAGGAACAGGTCGGTCCACATGTGCTCGTTGAGCCAGGCTACCCTCGTCAGGTCCATGTAGCTGCCCGCCGAGTAGCCCTTGTGCATCTGGGCCCGGGGGCTCTTCACGTAGGCGTTGGAGATGACGTGGCACATCTGAGAGGTGTAGGCGATCATCTCATCGTGGTGCTCCGCGGTGGTCACCGTCAGGTGGGCAAAGCCCGCGGGGGTCAGAAGCTTTTTCACCTTATCCAACAACAGAATGTCATCGGCTTCCCGGGGCACTACCACCATGGGAGCACCGTCGAACATATCCGCCTTGCTGTTGGCAAAGCCGGAGTACTGGGTGCCCGCCATGGGGTGGCCGCCCACAAAGGTGAAGCCGTAGCGCTCGGCCAGCTCAAAGCCCACCTTGCACACCTCCTGCTTGACGCCGCAGCAGTCCATCACCAGGGTGGTGCCGGGGATGTGGGGTGCCATCTTCTTGAGATACTCCATGGTCACCTCGGGGTAGAGGGCCACCAGCAGCAGCTCGCACTCCCCGATGGTGTTCTCATCCAGGTCGCCCGCCAGGACTCCCTGGAGCTTGGCAAAGTCCTGGACCACCCGATTTCCGTCGTAGCCGTATACCGTAGCGCCGCTGCGCTCGTAGGCCTTGGCCAGGGAGCCTCCGATGAGGCCCAGGCCCGCAATTCCAACTACCATGGCCGCCTCCTTACTTCACGCTCAAAGCGGCTTCCCGCACGGTGCGTACCGCCTTGGCCACGTCCTCAAACTGCTCGGGCCGCAGAGACTGGGCGCCGTCGCACAGGGCGTGAGGGGGATCGTTGTGGACCTCGATGATGAGGCCGTCGGCGCCGCAGGCGGCGGCGGCCATGGCCATGGGCTTCACATACCGGGCCACGCCGGTGGCGTGGCTGGGGTCCACCACCACAGGCAGGTGGGTGAGCTCGTGGAGAACCGGCACGGCGGACAGGTCCAGGGTGTTGCGGGTGGCGGTCTCGAAGGTCCGGATGCCCCGCTCACAGAGGATCACGTTCTCGTTGCCGCCGGACATGACGTACTCGGCGCTCATGAGCAGCTCCTTGAGGGTGTTGGCCAGGCCCCGCTTGAGGAGGATGGGTTTTCTGGTCTTGCCCAGCTCCTTCAAAAGCTCAAAGTTCTGCATGTTCCGGGCGCCCACCTGGATGACGTCCACGTCCTCAAAAAGGGGCAGGTGGTTGGCGTTCATGATCTCGGTGACGATGGGCAGGCCGGTCTCCCGCTTGGCCTCCAGCAGCAGCTCAATGCCGTCGGCCTTCAGGCCCTGGAAGTCGTAGGGAGAGGTGCGGGGCTTGAAGGCGCCGCCCCGGAGCATGGTGGCGCCGGCGGCCTTGACGCTCTTGGCCACCGAGATGATCTGCTCCTCGCTCTCCACGGAGCAGGGGCCGGCAATGAGGGCGAAGTTCCCGTGGCCCACTTTCAGCTTCTGCTCGCCAACTTCAATGATGGAGTCCTTGGGATGGAACTTCCGGTTGGCGCTCTTGTACGGTTCCGAAATATGCTTGACCCCCTCTACAATATCCAGTCCGGTGATCAGGTCGTCATCCAGCTTGCTGATATCGCCGATGACGCCGATGATGGTGGCGTAATCTCCCTTGGAGACATGGGTGCGCAGGTTCTGGGCCTCGATCCACTGGATGAGATCCCGTACCCGCTCTTCTTTCGCGTCCTTCTTTACAATGATAATCATAGCTGTACTCCTTCCTTGCTTCACCGGGCAAACAAAAAAGCCTGCGGTGAAGTGTCATTCACCGCAGGCTTTAAACTTCCCTATTCCCCGCTTACGCGAAACTGGGGAGCCAATTGTTTGCAGCAAAAAACACTCTTACCTTTTTGAACCAAAAGCCAAAAAAGTAAAAGTAGCCAAAAAAGTAAGCCGCAAACTGCTTCATCATGAAATTTGGCTCCTTTCCTTCGTTTCCCGTAGGGTTGTTTTTATGGTAGCACCGGGCTGTTTCCCTGTCAACCGGAAACTGATCGGAGAATATCACAAAATCGGCACTGCAATTGCCCTATTATTTTGTTCTTATCCAACAGTTTTGTCCCGGAGCATAAAAACCCCCGGGCCCTGACGGACCCGGGGTAAAAGAGAGGGAGAAGAAAAACCGATGAGAAACCGGTAGGAAGTAAAGTTACCAGCTGTAACCGCCGAAGGGCCAGCCGTAATAGCCGCCGGACTGCTGCTGTTGCTGCTGCTGATTGGACTGATCCTGGATCTGATTGGCCGCCTCGGTCTGCTCATTCTTTTCGTCAAAGGTAATGGAGAGCTTCATCTCCTGCTGGTTCCGGATCACGGTAAGAGTGGCGGTGTCGCCGGCCTTGTAGTTGCTGGACAAGGCAGCGGTAAGGGCGGTGGAGGAGTCGATGGCGGTGTCGTCGATGGCGGTGATAATATCGTTTACCTGCAGGCCCGCCTTTTCAGCGCAGGAGCCCTCAGCCACGTAGGACACCAGGGCACCGGCAGTAATACCGAAGTTCTGAAGCTCATTGGATACATCCTTGACCTGGACACCCATGTAGGGCTTACCGGTGACGTAGCCATGCTCGATGAGGTCGTTGATGATGTCCTTCACATCGTTGATGGGGATGGCGAAGCCCAGGCCCTCGGCGGACACGCCGGAGGAGGACTGCGTCATCTTGGCGGACACCACGCCCACCACGTTGCCGTAGCTGTCAAACAGCGGGCCGCCGGAGTTGCCGGGGTTGATGGCACAGTTGGTCTGCAGCACATTCAGGGTGGTGGAGACGGTGTTGCCGTTGGCATCCTGACTGGAGGTGGTGATAAGCCGGTCCAAGGCGGAGACGATGCCGTCGGTGAGGGTAAAGGTCAGCTCACCCAGGGGGTTACCGATGGCGTAGACGCTCTCGCCTACCACCAGCTGGCTGCTGTCGCCCAGGGTGACGGGCTGCAGGCCGGTGGCGTCGATCTTCAGCACGGCGATGTCGTTGTCCTGCTCACCGCCTACCAGCTTGGCGGTATACTTGGTGTCGTCAGCAAAGGAGACCTCAATGGTAACAGAGGAATCATCTACCGCATCCTCAATGACATGGTAGTTGGTGACGATATAGCCGTCCTGGGTCAGCACAAAGCCGGAGCCGCTGGCGGCGGAGGTGGTGGTCTGGCCGAAGATGTTCACGGTGGTGTTCACCGTGATGCCTACGCAGGAGGCCAGGTTGGCGGCGTAGAGCTGCTCGGCGGTCATGGGCTGGCCGTCATTGTTGTTGACCACGGTCTGGACCTTGGGGCGCTCCCCCTCGTAGACCACGGTGCCGCCCTTGTTCATGTTCTGATAGATGGCCGCGCCGCCCACTCCGGCGCCGCCGCCCACAATGGCACAGGCCAATACCAGAGCGACAATCTTCTTGGGAAAGCCCTTGCCGGGCTTCTTGTTGTTGGGGGCCTCCGGGCCGGGAGTGGCGGGGACGGGGTCCGTATAATCGCCAAATCCTCCGCGATACCCGTCGTTCTCGTTATTATAAAAATTGAAATCGTTGTTATCCATACTGCTTCACTCCTCTATGGTCTCTTGGAGGACTTCCTCCGTTTGACAGGGGCAAGTATAACGGAAAAATATGAAGAAAGCATGAAGAAAAAGCATTCCTTTTTTTAATTTTCCCGGAACAAATTTTGACAGCCCCTCCCATTATTCACTCTCGGGGCGCTCCCGCAAAATGGCGATCACATCCTCCACAGCGGCCTCCGCATCCGCCCGTACGCCGTCAAACAGGCCCAATTTTACCAGATTCAGGGCGATGAGCAGGACGGTCGGACCTAAAATCATGCCCAGCACACCCCCCAGACGCATGCCCACATAAATACTGATGAGAGACAAAATGGGGGAAAGTCCCGTCTGGTCCCCCACAAATTTGGGCTCTCCCACCCGGCGGAACAGGGCGATGAGGCCCCAAATCACCATCAGCCGGATCGCTCCTCCAATGTTGCCGGTAAACAGGTCAATGACCGCCCAGGGCACCATCACGGTGCCCGCGCCGATGATGGGGATAAAATCCATCACCGCCAGCACCAGGGCCAGCAGCAGGCCGTAGGGCTGCCGGATGATGAAAAAGCCCCCCAGCAGGATGAAAAACACCCCCACCGACAGGAGAAACTCCGCCTTCAGATAGCCGCCGAAGGCGGCCAGGGCGGTGTCCCGTACCTGGACCAGGAAGGCCAGCAGCCGCCGGTCGGTGCGCTGGGCCGCGGCGGTGCGCAGGTCGGGGTAGTCGGCGGTAAGCAGGTAAGCGGCCATGACGTAGATGATGAGGGCCAGGCCCAGGGAGGGCAGGCTCAGGGCCTTGTCCTTGGCGTAGGTCATGGCTCCTTTCACCATGTCCGGCAGGGTATTTTTCAGCCACTCCAGCACGCTGTCCCACACGGAGCTCACCGACGCATTGAAGGCGGGGGGCACCAGATCCCAGAACCGGGCAAACAGCTGCTCCAGCTGGTGAGAGATCCCCTCCAGGCTGGTGAGCAGGTCGTCCCAGCTCTGCACCAGGGAGACCAGCTGGGCTCCGGCGGCGTACATGAGGCCGCCCAGTGCCGCCCCTACCAGGCCGAACAGCAGCACCAGCACCAGCAGCGACCACAGCTTCCGGGAGCCGCCCAGAGTCTTGCGCAGCCACCGCACCAGAGGGTGAAGGATGGCGGCGGTAATAAGGGCGGCCACAAAGGGGGCCATCAGCGACAGCAGAGGCAGTCCCACCTTCCACAGCAGCCACAGTCCCACGATCAGCACCACCAGCCGCACACCGATGCGAAACCACAGCCGTCCCCGGGCTCGCCAAGACAGCTTTTGCTCTTTCATCTCATGTTACACCTCTTTCGATCAGCCTGAAAAAACACAACGGCCCCGTACCGGTGGGTCCGGAACGGGGCCGCGGAGCAAATACTTACTGTTCCCGGTAGATCACGCCGATGAGATTGGGACCGGCGTTGATGGCGATGACACCGCCGATGGGGTAGACCATATCGGGCTTGGCGCCGAACTCCTCCTGGCAGGCCTGGATCAGGGCGTCGGCCATGGGGGCGTTGTCCGCCTTGATGACCATGTAGGGGCTCTCCGCCTGACGGGTCTTGCGGCAGCGCTCCAGAATGGTGGGGATCAGGTTCTTCTCTCCCCGCACCTTGGAGAGAATCTTGGAGTCGCCGTTTTCAAAGGTCATGATGGGCTTGAGGCCCAGGGCATCGCCCACAAAGGCAGCAGCCGCCGACACCCGGCCCGACTTTTTGGCAAAGCGCAGATCCAGCGGGGCAAAGAGCACCCGCACGTGATCCAGCCAGTCCTGAATGTAGGCGATCACCTTGTCCGGGTCGGTGCCCACCGCCGCCATTTTGGCGCCCTGGATCACCGCCCAGCCGTAGGTCATGGTGTAGTTGTGGGAGTCGATGATGGTGATCTGGAAGTTCTTTTTGGCCTCCGGGTGGTCCTCATAGAATTCCTCCCGGGCCTGGACCGCGTTCTGATAGGTGGCCGAGCCCTTGGAGTTGATGGAGGTGTAGATGAGGTGGGTATAGCCGTTGTCGTAGGCCTTCTCATAGCACTCGCTGAACACGAAGGGGGTCAGCTGAGCGTGGGTGGGGATCTGAGGGGCGCTGAGCAGCATGCCGTAGAACTCTTCCGGCGTGAAATCATAGCCGTCCTGATATTCCTTGTCCCCCATGGCGATGGGGAAGGGAAGCACCTGGATATCCAGCTCTTCCCGCACAGCGCGGGGGATATCGGCGGCGGAATCGGTAACCATTTTTACGTAAGCCATAGCGGCCTCCTAAAATCAAAAAATCAAAAATCTGATGTGTCTTGCCATGCCCTGCAAGCAGGGCCGTCTGGGGCCATTATTGCAGAAAGGACATGGCTTGTCAAGAAACGGAAATCAATCTTTGCGCTTTTCTAACCGAACCCGGGTTCCGTCCGGCTTTTGCAGCCAGGTGTTGCTCAGCTGCCCCTCCAGATTAGCCTTCACCGCGTCGATGTAGGCCCGGCGCAGCTTGCCCCGCTCCTCTTTTTCCGCTTCGGTGAGCTCCCGCTCCTTGGCCAGACGGGCCAGCTCGTTGATGCGGTCAATGTCCTTTTGTTCCATGGTTTTCCTCCTTCCGCCCGAGCCCCAGCCGGTCCAGGCGCTGCATCAAAAATTGGGCGCACAGCCCGGTAAACAGCCCCGCCCCGGCTCCTGCAATCACCAGGTAGGGCAGGTAGGCCAGCACGGCCCAGGTTTTCATCACCCCGGCGGCCACCAGCAGCTGGCCCAGGTTGTGGCAGATGGCGGCCAGTGGACTGCACAGCCAGATCTGCCGCACGGTCAGCATCTGCTTGAGGCCCACCATGGCCAGCCAGCACAGAAGGCCGCCCCCCAGGCTGTACAGCAGAGTCATCATCTGACCGGAGAACACCGCCCCCAGAAATACCCGGCACAAAAGCACCAGCAAGGCGTCCCCCGCCCCCAGGGCAAAGACGGTGTACACGGTGACGATGTTGGCAAGGCCCAGCTTCACCCCCGGGATGGGCACCGCCACCGGGATCTGGGCCTCCACCATGAAAATGGTCAGGGCGATGGCGGTGAGCAGGGCCAGCCGAGTGAGCCGCCGCGCCCCGTTAACCGGCCGCTGCGTCAACCTGGCTCCCTCCTCCCGTGATCTGGATGATGACCTGGTTGGGGAGACAGACGATGGGCTCGCTGCCGTCGCTGATCCAGCCCTGGTGGACGCAGATCTGGTCGGGACAGGAGGCCTCACTGATGCAGATGCGTCCCGGTTCCACCTGGACCGTGTTCAGCGCTCCGTCCTCCCCCTCGATGACAAAGGAGTAGGGCTCCTTCACCTGGGTCAGGTCGATCTCCTGGAGCACCTGCCCCTTCTGGCTGATCTTTGCGATGCGGGCAGGCTCCGGGTTCAGCTTGCGCCACGCCAGCACGCCGGCCGACAAAAGCACCACGGCAATCAGCACGCCGGCAAGGATTTTGGTCTGCTTGTTCACCGCTCCATCACCGTCACTTCCCGGTTCTGGTAGCCGTCGGCCAGGGTAAAGTTGTCCGCCAAGCCGGCGGTCACCGCAAGGGTGCCGTCCTGGGCAATAAAGATGGCCTCAAAATTCAGCTCCGGGTGGTCCTTCCAGAACTGGATGCCCTTCTCCTCCCCCATGACAAACAGGGCGGTGGACAGGGCGTCGCACACCGTGCCGTCGGAACCGATGACGGTCACCGAGTCCACCCCGCTCTGGGCGGGAGAGGCGGTGTCCGGGTCCATAATGTGGCAGTAGCGCTGGCCGTCCTGCTCAAAGTAGCGCTGGTAGTCCCCCGAAGTGACCACCGCCTGGTCGGCCACCTGCACAACGCCCAGATAGCCCCCCTCCTGGGAGGCGGGATCCTGGATGCCCACCCGCCACTTGGAGCCGTCGGGCTTGGCGCCCACGGTCTGGACATTTCCTCCCAGCTCCAGCAGAGCGGAGGTCACCCCCAGCTCCTTGAGCTGCTGGGAGAGCACCTCCCCCAGGCGGCCCTTGGCCACTGCCCCCAGGTCCAGGGACATATTCTCCGGCAGGCGGGCCTGGCTGGCCTGCTCATTCAGCTCCACCTGGGTGTAGTCGATGCTGGCTGCCACCTGGGCCAGCTCCTCCGCTCCCGGCACCCGGTACTCCCCGGTGGGGAATCCCCAGGCCTGGACGGCGGAGTAGGCGGTGAGGTCCAGGGCGCCGCCGGTGAGAGCGCACAGCTCCAGGCTGCGGCTCAGAACCTGCTCCGTCTCCGGGGACAGGTCCACCCAGTCCCCCTCACTGTGATTGAGGGTCCAGATTTCGCTCGTCTCATCGGTGGCCGACCACAGCTTCTCCAGCTTCTGGATGGTCTGGGTGGCCTGGTCGATGCCCTCCTTGGCCTGGTCGCCGTAGACGGTGAGCAGCATGACCGTGTCCATGGCGAAAACCTGGCTGCTCTCCGACGAGGCGCTCTTGGCCCCTGCGCAGCCGGTCAGCACCGCTCCCGCCGCCAGCAGGCCGGCCAGGAGCAAACAGAGCCGCCCCTTCACAGCAGCTCCCGGTACATGGCCGCCGCGTCAGCCTTGCCCACGTTGTCGGCCACCACCAGCACTTCTACTTTTACCGTCCGCTCGCCGAAGCGCAGCTCCAGCACATCCCCCGCCTTCACGTCGTAGCTGGCCTTCACCGGGCGGCCGTTGGCGGTGATCCGCTGGTTGTCGCAGGCCTCATTGGCCACGGTGCGCCGCTTGATGAGGCGGGATACTTTCAGCCATTTGTCCAGTCGCATGATGTAATCCTTTCTGTCGGTATGATTCCAAGGAAAAGGGGCGCCGCCTTCCGCGGCGCCCCCCAGGGTCGGCGTTGCAGTGGTTCAGCCGGCCACCGCGTCCTTCAGGGCCTTGCCGGCCTTGAAGACCGGGGTCTTGGTCTGAGGGATCTCAATCTCCGTGCCGGTCTTGGGATTGCGGCCCACACGGGCGGCCCGAGTCTTTACCTCAAAGGAGCCAAAGCCCACCAGCTGCACCTTCTCCTCGCGGGTCAGCGCTTCGGCAATGGCCTCCACGGTGGCGGTGATGGCGGCCTCAGCGTCCTTCTTGGACAGCTGGGTCTTATCGGCCACGGCGTTGATGAGTTCGGTCTTGTTCATAGCGTGTCTCCTCCTAAGATGTTGCGCGGCCTTGGGTAAGGCCTGTCCTTTGCGTGGGGCGTTTCAGCCCTGCTGCTCCTGCTGCTTGGCACGGGCCCAGAGCTGTTCCAGCCGGTCCAGTCCCATCTGGTCCAGACTCTCTCCCTGGGCCAGCTCTTCCACAGCACGGAAGCGACGAATGAATTTTTCGCAGGCCTGGGTCAGCGCCTGCTCACTGTCCACGTGGAGAAAGCGTCCCGCCTTCACCGCCGCAAACAGCAGATCGCCCAGCTCCTCCTGGGGGTCTCCGTCGCCCTGTGCGGCGCGGCGCAGCTCCCCCACTTCCTCGTCCAGCTTGTCCAACGCGGGAGCCAGGTCGGGCCAGTCAAAGCCCGCCTTCCGGGCCTTGTCCTGGAGCTTTTCCGCCCGGATGAGGGCGGGGAGAGACCGTGCCACCGCGTCCAGAGTGTCGGCGGCGGTGCGCTGGTGCTTCTCCTGGCGTTTCTGGGCGTCCCAGGTCTCCAGGGCCTGGTCGCAGTTTTCCGCCTGCACCGTACCGAACACGTGGGGGTGGCGGAAGACCATCTTCTTGGCCACGCCGTCCACCACATCTCCGAGGGTGAACAGTCCCTCTTCCTTCGCCATCTGGGCGTGGAACACCACCTGGAGCAGCACGTCCCCCAGCTCCTCCTTCAGGTGTTTCGTATTCTTTTCGTCGATGGCCTCCACGGCCTCATAGGCCTCCTCCAGCATATTGCGCCGGATGCTCTCGTGGGTCTGTTCCCGGTCCCAGGGGCAGCCCCCGGGGGCGCGCAGCAGCTCCACGATCCGCTCCAGATCCTCCATGCCGTAGGAGTCCATGCATTCAAAATCTACCACAACTTCGCTTCCTTCGCAAGGTATTTTTTGCGCATCTGTTAAGAAAGATGCAGAATCTGAGCAATTTTCTCCCCCTTTGGCATGAGAGAAAGGTCCTCCTTGGTGATGGCCCGCAGCACGATCACCAGCACGCCGTAGATGACCACTGCCACCAGGATGGCGGCCAGGGTGGAGACGGCATTGCCCATCTTACTCAGGGTGTAGACGGTCTCCCCCGCCTCGTTCACCGCAGAGGAGGTGAGCAGCTTGGCCAGCAGGCCGTGGACCGCCCAGGCTCCCAGCCCCATCACCGCAGCGGCGGCGGCAGGTTTGGCAAACAGGGGGATATACTTAGGCCGGCCGGGGATGACCCGGGACATGACAATGAGGTCCAGGATCAGGCACAGGGCAAAGCAGCAGATGTTGCCCAGGGGCGCGCCGTAGATGCCCACCTGGGGCAGCACCACCACGTTATAGTTGAGCACAATCTTGACCACACCGCCGGCCAGCATGACGATCACCGGCAGGTTCACAAATCCGTAGGCCTGGAGGATGGAGTTGCACACCAGCATCATACACACGAACACGGTGGCCAGGCCCAGGGTGGACAGCAGCGGACCGGCCAGTTGGGCGGTGAGGCTGGGGAAAATCAGGGCCATAATGGGCTCGCCCAGCACATACAGGCCCACCCCCATGGGGAAGGCCAGCAGAGCGGAGATCCGCAGGGCGGAGCCCGCCACCCGGCTGGCCCCCTTCCGGTCCCGGCGGGCCAGGGTGCCGGAGACGGCGGGAATGACGGCGGCGGTGATGGCCGCCATGAGGGAGGTGGGCAGGTTGTAGATGTTCAGCGCCCCGTTGTAGTTGCCGTAGAGGGTGCGGCTGGCCTCCTCCAGCACGTCGTGGAGGGTCGCGGCCGTCTGGACACCCTGGTCCAGCTGATCGGACAGCAGGGACATGGTGATGGAGCTGCCCTCCGGCAGGGTGGCCTGCCAGGCCTTCAGGGCGCTGTCCAGCTTGTCAAAGCTCATAAAGTCCTGGTAGAGGGCCCAGCAGTCCCGGTTCTCCAGCAGCGCCCGCTGGAGCTGGCCCTGGACCAGGGAGGAGTCGATGACGGTGACGATGCCCACCATGGAGGAGCTGATGGTGATGGGCACGGCGATCATCAGCAGGTTTTTCACAATGGTCCCGTTGGAGTCGGGGGTGTCCTGGGCCAGCCCTTCCCGGCTGCGGCCCAGAAGATAGTTGAGCAGCATGTAGGCCAGGGCCACGATGGTACCCACCGTCACGCCGGTGATGGCGCCGGCGGCGGCGTGGCTCTGATCGGCCCCCGCCTTTACCAGCCAGTAGGCCAGTCCCAGACCCACCACCAGCTTGCACAGGGCCTCGATGATCTGGGAGACGGCGGTGGGGGCCATGTTCCCGTGGCCCTGGGCATAGCCCCGGAAGGCGGACAGGCAGCCCACACAGATGACGGCCGGAGCCAGCGCCCGGATACCGGGGGCGGCCTGGTCGTCGTTCATGAGCCCGGCCAGCTGGGCCGAGCCGAAGGACATAATGAGGAAGGACAGCACGCCCAGGGTGAGGAACAGGGCCAGGGACAGCCGGAACACCCGGCGCACCTGGTTCTGCCGCCCGGTGGCGTTGGCCTCGCTGACCAGCTTGGAGACGGCCACGGGCAAGCCCGCGGTGGACACGGTGAGCAGCACGGCATAGATGTTGTAGGCGTTGCCGAAGTCGGCGCTGCCCTGCTCCCCGATGATGTTGATGAGGGGGATTTTGTAGAACATGCCGATGAGCTTGACCACCATGATGCCCACGGCCAGGATGGCGGCGCCGCCAAAGAAGGTGTTTTGTTTCCCCGACCGGGCTACCCGGCGGGGTGCGTGACTGTGTTGGGCCATTCGTAAGGTCCTCCTTATTTTTTGGGAGAGTCAGGCGGCCGTGCCGCCTGGGAAACGATCAGGCGTTGGGGAAAATCTTGGGCAGGGCGTAGTACTCCACCTCATAGCGGATGCGCTCCAGGTCCAGGGTGAAGAACTCCCCCTTCTCATATATGACCTGTCCCCGGGCCATATTCATCTCCACATTGGAGCCCCGGGCGGCGTAGACCAGGTTCTCCTCCACGTCGTGGCAGGGGGTGAGGTTGGGGGCGGTGAAGTCCACCAGAATGAGGTCGGCCATCTTCCCCGGGGCAATGACGCCGGTGTCCCGGCCCAGAGCCTTCGCCCCGTTCACGGTGGCCATGGCCAGCGCCTGGTGGGCAGTGACCGCCATGGGGTCCCGCTGGACCCCCTTGTGGAGGATGGCGGCCAGCTTGATCTCCTCAAACAGGTCAGTGTTGTTGTTGGAGGACACCCCGTCGGTGCCCAGGGTCACGTTGACCCCGGCCTTCAGCAGCTGGGGCACCCGGGCCACGCCGGAGCCCAGCTTCAGGTTGGATACCGGGTTGTGCACGGCGGTGATGTGCTTTTGGGCCATAAGGGCCATGTCCTCATCGGTGACCCACACACAGTGGGCGGCGGTACCGCCCCGCTCCCACACGCCGTACTGATCCAGCAGGGCCACCGGGGTCTTTCCGTACTTCTCCAGGCAGGTGTTGTGCTCCAGTTGGGTCTCGGAGATGTGCACCTGCATGCCCAAATTGTGCCGGGCGGCGTAGTCGGCCATCCACTGCCACAGGGGCGGATTGGAGGTATACTCCGCGTGGATGGAGGCGTCCACCAGGATCTGGCCGTCCCCGGCCCCGTGCCACTGCTGGGTGAGCTCCTGCTGATTGCGGCAGTCATTGCACTTCTCCGGGGAAAAATCCTCCGGCGCGCCGAAGTACACCCCGCCGCAGGACAGGTTGGCGGAGATGCCCGCCTTCATGATCTCCTGGGCGATGGTACCGGTGTGCATATACATATCGGCAATGCAGGTGGTGCCCGAGGCGATCATCTCGGCCAGGCCCAGGGCCGCTCCCGCGGCTACGCAGCGGTCATCCAGCTTGGCCTCGGCGGGGAAAATAAAGTCGTTGAGCCAGTGCTGCAAATCGTGGCCGCCGCCGTAGCCCCGCATGAGGGTCATAGGCACGTGGGTGTGGCAGTTGATGAGGCCGGGCATGAGCACCTTACCCTTGCCCTCCACCACCCGGTCAAAGGTTCCCTCCGGGCGCGCCGTCCCCACCGAGACGATCTTCGTCCCCTCCACCGCCACAAAGGCATTTTCCACCACCGGCCGGGTGGGGTCCATGGTAAGGGCGGTCACGTTGGCAAACAAAACAGACATGAATGGTTTACTCCTTATAACATCAGAACTCCGGCCTGTTACATCTCCCGCAGGCAGGCCCGCACCAGGGCGGAGAAGTCCTCCCGGGCGTGCTCCCCGGCCAGGAGGACCTCCTCCTCGCTGAGGGGCTGGTCCAGAATACCGGCGGCCATGTTGGAGAGCAGGGTGAAGCCCAGCACCTCCATGCCGCAGTGGCCCGCCACGATGACCTCGGGGGCGGTGGACATGCCCACCGCGTCGCCCCCCAGGATGCGGGCGGCCCGGATCTCCGCCGGGGTCTCATACTGGGGACCATAGCAGTAGAAGTAGACCCCCTCCCGCAGGGTGAGGCCCAGGGTTTTGGCGCAGTCCCTTGCCACCTGGCGCAGGCGCGGCGTGTACAGCTTGGAGGCGTCGGGGAAGCGCACCCCGAACTCAGGCAGGTTCTCCCCCCGCAGGGGAGATTCCGAGAACATCTTGATCTGGTCGGTAATGAGCATCAGGTCCCCGGCCTTCCAGTGGGTGTTCACACAGCCGGCGGCGTTGGTGACCACCAGGGTGTCGCACCCCAGCAGGCGCAGCACCCGCACCGCGTAGGTAACCTCCTCATAGGAGTAGCCCTCGTAGTGGTGCATCCGGCCCTGCATCACGGCCACCGGCTTTCCCTCCAGGAAGCCGAACACCATCCGGCCCTTGTGGCCGGGGGCGGTGGATGCCTTGAAGTAGGGGACGTCTTGGTAGTCCACGGCGATGGGGTCTTCCACCTGGTCTCCCAG